>JAICLL010000010.1 GCA_025927475.1 Pirellulales bacterium | reverse complement strand
GGCAACGTGCAACAGCCACCAAGCGGCGCCTCGAACCCTCAGAACTCCCAAAATAGGCTACCATATCGCTCTTACGCTACGTTCTAGGACACGGATAAAATGGCGTGCCGAACGGGATTGCCTCCGTGGCGTTCCGCGAGGGGCGGCGCGGTGTCGAATCGCAGTTCACGGAACGCCACGGAGGGCGTCCCCTACAGACGTTTTGCGGTAAAACTACGTTAACTTGATGCGGATGGTGACTCGCTGTGCTCGGCCCAGCCTACAGCTTTTGGAGCAGCATTCGCAGTTCGCGTGCGGCCTGGTGCGGATCGGCGGCGGCCGTCACCGCGGCGCTCACGGCAATGCGATCGAAGCCGGCGGCCAGCACTTGCGGCAGGTTCTCCCGATGGATGCCGCCAATGGCGAAGGCCGGCAGCGTGATCTCGGCGTGGACCGCGCGGAGCAGCTCGACGCCGACCAGAGCCTCATTGCCGAAGGCCTTGGTCCGCGAAGCGAACACCGGGCCGACGCCGAGGTAGTTCGCGCCGTCGAGCACCGCCTGGCGGGCCTGCTCGATGGTATGCGTCGAAACACCAACGAGCGCGCCCGCGCCGACGATCGAACGCGCCTCGCTCACCGTCAATTCGTCCTGCCCGATATGCACGCCATCGGCTTGGGCCAATCGGGCAAGATCGGCGCGGTCGTTCATGATGAACAGCGTCGAACTGCCCCGCGTCAGCTCGCGCAGCCGCCGGGCACGCTCCAAGAGTTCGGTATCGAGCAGTCGCTTATCGCGGAGCTGGATGACATCGACCCCACCCTGAACCAACAACTTCACCAGATGTTCAAAGCCGTCACGATTCGCCCGTCCGTCGACAATCACATACAGCCGGGCCGCGTTCAGGCGTCGGAGGCTGGCAGCGGTGTTGGCGATCGCCCGTTCCAGCGTGTAGCCGCGGTAGCGCAGTTGCTCCAGCTCGGCGGCCAGCGCCGGATCGACGGTTTTGCCAAATTCTTCCAGCGTGCGCAGCGCCTCTTGCAGCCGTTTGGCGTTGGCCGTCGCGACGTTCGCCAAATCGGGCCGCGACATCTCCGATTCGCAACTGACCGCCGTTCCCACGTCGGCCAGGGTGTCGCGGGCCGCCAGCAGTTCATCGGCCGGCAGCCGCCCGAGCGCCGCGGCCAGGCAATGTCGCAACTCTTTCAGACAAGACATCAAATGCCGATCGTTCAGCACAAACCGAGCATAGTCTTCGACCACCCTTGCCGCCTCACGTGCTCGATTGGCCGCGGCATCGAGCACGCGCCAGGCTGCCGGCTCAAGCGGGACATCGCTCCATCGCTTCACGATCGCTTCGGTCGATTTTGCCGGGGCATGGTTTGGTTTCGGCCTAGCCAGTGGCGGCTTCAATTCTGCCGTGCTCTCGTGCTCCGGTGCTGCCGTGCCGCCTTGCAATCCTGCTTCCCCGCCGCTCTGCTCCAGACCGGCCGGTTCGCTATCGACTGCCTCCGCCGCCACCTGATAACCATACAAGCGATAGATTTCGTCGGCCAACGCATCGGCGTCGAAGCCGCGCTCGATGAGCCAGCGAGACAATTCGTGGCCCGCCGCGACCAGGCCCAGCAGCACATGCTCGGTGGTCAACACCAAGGGCCGCGGGAAATCGGCCAACCGCGCTTCGGCGTTGGCCAACATGTCGCACACCGCCGGCGAAAAACGTCCGGCACGCCCGTTCTGTGGCGACGTCAATGGGCGCAGCATGGGCCAACGCTGGCGGACGTCATCCAGCGCCACTCCGCCGCGTGCCAACATTTCGGCCGCCCGCGATTCGGCCTCGTTGAGCAGTCCCAGCAGCAATTCGGGGGGGTGTAGATCGTCATAATCGCCGCCACTGGTCCAGCCGGCGGCGGCGGCAACGGCTCGTGCCGCGGCGGGAGTAAACTGATAGCGCATCATGTCCTAACTCAAAGCCTCGCCGTTACTTGGCTTGATTTAGCGTAGTTTCAGGCGTAGAATTCCGCAACCGATGCCGGGTTTTGTCGATATGCTGCCGCGATCGTGCGCACGCGAGGACGCTTGCGCAACAGCCGGGAGACGAAGGAACGAAACGTCTATGCGTGGTTCGCCCGCCCAGCGCCAGTCGAGAAAGCGCCTGCCGAGAATCTGTAGTCTTTGGCCCGGTTTGCCGCAGTTGTGGATCGCAGGCGAATGGTCGGGCCTGGCGTTGGCGGTCGGCTTCGCTTGCCTTGTCAACCTATTATTACTGACCAGCCTGCACTGGAGCGAGTGGCTGGACACCGGACTGAAAATTGCCGGTTGGACGGCGGTCGGCGTACTTTGGTGCGCATCTGCCGTCAGCGGCTGGCGTTGGATGGCCCGCCAGGAACAAACCGAGGCGCGCGGCGGCGAACAGGACTTGTTTCCGCGGGCTTTAGGGGAATACTTAAAGGGGAATTGGTACGAAGCGGAAGTGGCCTGCCACGAATTGCTGCGAAGAACCGCCGGCGACGTTGAAGCTCGGCTGCTCTTGGCAACCTTGCTGCGGCGGACCCGGCGGTTTCCCGAAGCTCGCGGCCAACTCGAACTGCTCACGCGGCTCGAAGCGGCGGCGGCCTGGCAAGCCGAGATAACCGAGGAACATGAGCGATTGGTCGAAGCGGAAGAGCAAGCGGCTCTCGAAGCTTCGCAATCGCTCGAGAGCATAGAAACGAACCACCAAACGACCCAGGTGCCGCCGGCGATTTCGTCGGCGGCGTAATGACACCGAGGGAGATGCCTGGAATGTACGAACGATTTACGGACCGCGCCCGCAAGGTCATGCAATTGGCCAATCAAGAGGCGCAGCGTTTTAACCACGAATATATCGGCACCGAGCATGTGCTGCTCGGACTGATCAAAGAGGGCAGTGGCGTCGCCGCCAACGTGCTCAAAAACCTTGATGTCGATCTGCGCAAGATTCGCCTCGAGGTCGAAAAGCTCGTCCAGAGCGGCCCCGACATGGTGACGATGGGCAAACTGCCCCAAACGCCGCGGGCCAAAAAGGTCATCGAGTATTCGATGGAAGAAGCCCGCAACCTGAACCACAACTACGTGGGCACCGAGCACATTCTGCTCGGTCTGCTGCGCGAGCAAGAAGGAGTCGCCGCCCAGGTGCTGATGAACTTGGGCCTGAAGCTGGAAGAAGTACGTGAAGAGGTTTTGAATTTGCTGGGCCACGGCATGGAAGGTGGCGAAGGAGGAGAACGCAGTCCCGTGGGAGCAAGCAGCAGCGGCGGAAGCGAGACTTCGGGCAAGTCGAGCAAATCGAAGACCCCGGCCTTGGACAGTTTTGGCCGAGACCTGACCGAGCTGGCCCGCCAGGGCAAGCTCGACCCCGTCATCGGCCGCGAGAAAGAGATCGAGCGGGCCATCCAGATTCTCTGCCGCCGCACCAAGAACAATCCGGTGCTGCTGGGCGAGGCGGGCGTCGGCAAAACGGCCATCGTCGAGGGGTTCGCCCAGCGCGTGGTCGATGGCGACGTGCCCGAGCTGCTCTCTGATCGCCGGATTGTCGTGCTCGACCTGGCGATGATGGTGGCCGGCACCAAGTATCGCGGCCAGTTCGAGGAACGCATCAAGGCGGTGATGAACGAAGTCCGCCGAGCAAAGAACACCATTCTGTTCATCGACGAGCTGCACACATTGGTCGGGGCCGGCGGGGCCGAGGGGGCAATCGACGCCTCGAACGTGCTCAAGCCCGCCTTGGCCCGCGGCGAGATTCAGTGCATCGGCGCCACCACGCTCGACGAGTACCGCAAATACATCGAGAAGGACAGCGCGCTGGATCGGCGGTTTCAGCTTGTCATGGTCGAGCCGTCGACCAAGAGCGAAACCATCGAGATTCTCAAGGGTTTGCGCGACCGGTACGAATCGCACCACCGCGTGCAAATCACCGACAAGGCGTTGGAATCGGCGGTCGAGCTTTCGAGCCGCTACATCACTGGGCGGTGCCTGCCCGATAAGGCGATCGATGTCATCGACGAATCGGGCGCCCGCGTGCGTCTGAAGGCCATGACCCGCCCGCCCGACTTGAAGGAGATCGATGAAGAAGTCGAGCACCTGAACAAGGAGAAGGAAGAGGCGGTCGCCAACCAGGATTTTGAAAAGGCGGCGGCCCTGCGCGATCAGGCCGACAAGCTGAAGAAGAAAAAGCTCTCGATCACCCGCGACTGGCGCGAGCGGTCGCGCGAGGCCGACGGCGTGGTCGACGACGAGGTGATTGCCGAAGTCGTCTCGAAGATGACCGGCATCCCGCTGACGCGGATGAGCACCGAAGACTCGAAGCGTCTGATGGAGATGGAAAAAGACCTGCACAATCGCGTCATCAGCCAGGACGAAGCGATCAACCGCATCGCCAAGGCGGTCCGCCGCAGTCGCAGCGGCCTGAAAGACCCGAAGCGACCCACCGGCTGTTTCGTCTTCGCCGGGCCGACCGGCGTGGGCAAAACGCTGCTGGCCAAGGCCCTGGCCGAGTTCATGTTCGGCGACGAAGACGCGCTCATTCAGATCGACATGAGCGAGTATATGGAGAAGCACAACGTCAGCCGCCTGATTGGCGCGCCGCCGGGCTACGTGGGCTTCGAGGAGGGCGGCCAGCTCACCGAGAAGATCCGCCGCCGGCCTTACGCGGTGGTGCTCTTGGACGAAATCGAAAAGGCCCACCCCGACGTCTTCAACATGCTGTTGCAAGTCATGGAAGAAGGCCGGCTGACAGACAGCTTTGGCCGCAACGTCGATTTCCGCAACACCATCCTCATCATGACCACCAACGCGGGGGCCGAGGCGATCAAAAACGAATCGACCTTTGGCATTCCCACGCCGGTCAAGACGTTCGAGGTCGACGGGCACTTCCAGGAAGAACTGGACAAAAAGATGCTCTCGGCCGAGTTGAAAGAGCTGTTCCAGAAGAACGGCGAAGCGCTCGGCGATGGCGAGTTGAGCGTGACCGTGCTGGAAGAGGGCAAGCGCTGGCGGATTGCGATCACCGGCGACCGGCTCGACGCCAAATACCTGGTCACGCGGCTCAAGGCCGGGGGCCTGCGCGTCAAGAAGGGCGACGACGTTTCTTACGAGAGCATGAAAGACCGCGTGGTCGAGCGCATCGAGCGCGTCTTCCGGCCCGAGTTTCTCAACCGACTGGACGATATCGTGGTGTTCCGTCATCTGACGCGCACCGATCTGAAGCGGGTGATCGACATCGAGCTGAAGAAGGTCCGCGAGCGGCTTGGCGAGCGGAACATCAAGCTGGTGCTCACCGATGAGGCCAAGGGCTACCTGATCGAGAAAGGTTCGAACACCGACTTCGGCGCGCGTCCGTTGCGTCGGGCAATCGAGAACTATGTCGAAGATCCGTTGTCCGAAGAACTGCTCAAGGGCGAGTTCGAGGGCAAAGACACGATCACCGTCGACGTCAAGAAGGTGGGCGAGGCCAGCCAGCTCGTATTCGACGGTTCAACTTCGGAGCCGGTCGAAACGCCCGTTGGCGCCGCCGCCGGCGCCGACGAGGGCGGGGAGTAAAGTAGTAGGCACACTCCGTGTGATCGGCTGCGCGCAGCCGATCACCCCCATCGGGCGTTTTACAGCACGGGCGCCGCCAGCGGCTGGCCTGCCGTGAGACGCTCGGCTACCTCGGCCATGGTGATGACGCGATCGTCCGCATCGCGCACCAACATCTCGGCCAGCAGCGAAGCGAACGGCTCGGCCACGTCGGCAGCCAGCCTTTCAGGGACGACGTCGCGGATGCTCCGCAGCGTCTGGAGCACGTTGGCGCCGGAGAACGCCTGCTTTCCGGTCAGCATTTCATACAAGATGGCGCCTAAGGCAAACACATCGCTGGCGGCGGTCGGCGCGTAACCGCCGGCCTGCTCGGGCGACATGTAGCTGGGCGTGCCGGTGACGGCGCCCGCCGTGCCCGGCGCCAGATCGGCGGTGGCGTCGGGGTCGTCGTCGGCCGCTTCTCGCCGCGCCAATCCAAAGTCGAGAATCTTGACCATCCCCGCATCGGTCAAAAACACGTTCGCCGGTTTCAGATCGCCATGCGTTACGCCTTGGGCGTGGGCCGCGGCCATGCCCAGGGCGATCTGCCGCGCCACGCTCGCCGCCGTCTCTGACGACAGCGGGCGGGCGGCAATCTGCTTGCTGAGCGGCCTGCCCGAAAGATATTCCATGGCGATCACCGGCACGCCTTCGGCTTCATCGACGGAGTAGATCGTGCAGACGTTCGGATGATTGAGAGCGGCGGCGGCACGGGCCTCGGCCAGCACGGCGCTGGCGGGAACGGGGCTGTCGGGCTTCATGACCTTCAGCGCCACGGTGCGTTCCAGCGTGGAGTCCTGGGCGCGGAAGACCACCGAAAATGTGCCGCTGCCAACCTGGCGCTCGATGCGATAGTGCGAGACCATGCTGCCCGGTCTCAATTGGCGCGGGGCGTCGAGCGTGGCTTGCGCGGGATTCCAGCCCTCGGCGCACAGGCCGCCGGTTTGCAGCGCCGCCAGCACCCGCAAGACTTCTTCGCTGCGGCGGCCGACGCTCAGGTTGTGGACCACCTGGTATTGCAACACGCCGTTGGGATCGATCAGAAACAGCCCGCGCAGGGCGACGCGCTGCTGCTCCAGAAACACGCCATAGGCGCGGCAAACCGCGCCGTCGGCGTCGCTGGCCAGCGGAAAACTCAGGCCGCCCAGCCCGCCTTGGGCCGGCGCCGTATCGATCCAGCGTTGATGCGATTCGACGCTGTCCGCACTGATGCCCAGCAGTTCGCAACCCTGGCGGCGGAAATCGTCGATGCGGCTGTTGAGAGCCGTGATTTCCGTCGGGCAAACCAGCGAAAAATCACGCGGATAAAAGATCAGCCCCAGCCAGCGGCCCCGGTAATCGGCCAGCGCGACCTGTTCCTCGCCGGTCTCGGGATGCGGCGTGCAAGGCAAATGAAAATCGGGGGCAAGGCTGCCCACGAAGGGGCGATTGGCGTTCATATTCTCAGAATAGCTGCCGCGGGCACAAACCGGAATGGCCAGCCGAAGTATCCGCCGCCATCCCGAACGTCAGCGGGTGATCCGGGCTCCGCCGGATTTAGCTTTGCGATAACGTGCCCGGTTGGAATCCGCAAGCCGTTTGGCAGCCGCGGCCGAAGAGCCATTGGTGGTCTTTTTTTGCATCGCCTCGAATTCGTCGAGCAAGTCTTGCCCATCGAAAGAGATCTGTTGAGCCTCGCAATACTGCCTCGATTCGTGCAGGGTTTCGATCGCGCGTTCCAGATCGCCGGCGTTGTCGTAAAGAATGGCCAGTAAATCGAGGCGGTCACTCACGTCGTTCGCGCCGTATTGCCGCTCGACGAATTCCCAACTGGGCGTGGTCCGCGTCAGGCAATGTAGTTCCAGGATTCTTCGGATCTCGACATGACGATGTTCGATCGCCTCGCGCCAGTCACCGCGCAACTCAGCCATGAGCGACTGGATTTCGTGAAACCGAATGCTGCCATTCCACTCGGAGTGGCTGGCGAGCGCCTTTTCCAACAGTTTGGCCACCGACCGCGCTCGCCGGCGGTCTCCTGCTTGGTAAAAAGCCCGGAGAAGTTCTTGATAAAGCGATTCGATCTCGCCTGCATCGGCATCTGCACTTGGTTTCGGCTGTCGGCGCCGGCGTTTATCGATCATCGCGAGGCCTCGGCATTTTTGGCTCGCCCGCGGGCCCCAAAAGCCCTCGAACTTTGGGCCCTCGTTTCTTCTTGCCCTTTTTCTTGGACGCCAAGCGCGACCTCCAAGGGAACGCTTTCCGCGAGTAGGGTCACTGTCGAAGATGATTGTATCGCGCGTCGCGCTAAAACTCCACCAAGGCGCCCGTCTGGTAGTGATACCCCTGCAATTTCCTAGCTGCCCGGAACAAGGGCAGGGCTAAAACCACTACCCCCGCCGCGTCGTCTGGCTTACGCGGCCGCATTGCTGCGCCACAGCCGCTTGGGCGTCAGGCCGATGACGATGACGGCCAACTGACTGATCACGAACAAAGCCAGCGCCAGCGCGATGCCTTCGGTAAAGCCGTAGGAATGCAAGCCCTTACCCAATTGGTTCACGCCAAACCAAGACCAACTGACGCAAATGTTTCCGGCTACGGCCAACAGCGCCAGCCCGCGGTCTTTGATCATGCCGTCCCAGCGGGCGTGCAGCACCAAGGCGTTCCAGAGCACGATGATCAGCGCCCCGTTTTCCTTGGGATCCCAGCCCCAGAAGCGGCCCCAAGAATCGTCGGCCCATAACCCCCCCAGCACCGTGCCGAAAAAGCTGAACAAGATCGCAAAGCAAACAATGCCGTAGACCATGCGTGCCAGTTCCTTTGCCGTACCGCGGTCGAACGCGGTGGTAAAGACGCCGCCCAGCACATAGACCAGCCCTAATAGTCCGGCCACATACGTCGCGGCGTAGCCGAAGCTGACACAGGTGACGTGCGTCCAGAGCCAAAAATTGGTGTCGAGCACCGCCTGCAGCACGGTAAACGTATCGCCATCGCCCGACAGGCAGTAGGCGATCACCAGCGCGCCGAACCCGGCGAGCGCGCCCACGGCGTTGCCGATGCCCAAGCGCGAGAACCATTCCAGCACGAGCCCCAGCCCCACCGTCCCCCAGGCAATGAAGACCGCCGACGAATAGAGGTTGGTGACGGGACCGCGTCCGGAAATATAAATTCGAAACAGCAGCGCCGCCAAATGAAGCAACCATGCCAACAGCAGTAGCCAGAAGCTCGAACGCCGCCAGAGCTGTGGCCAGCCCAGCCAACCTACCGCAGTGAGCAGAAAGCCCACCACATACAGTAACGTGCAGAGCCAGAGCGGATCGAAATAATTGTAGAACGTTTCAACGCGAATCTTTCGCAGGTCTACGCGGTGCGCCGGATCCTGCACGAGCCGCTCGCGATAAGGCGATTGCTCCAGCAGCGCATGATATTCGGCGATGCCGCGATTGAACGCCTGCGCGCGGCCAGCGGCATATTCGCGCAGGACATCGGTCAGTGCGAGTGTCGCGGGATCGGCGTCCTGGCCCATCAGGTTGGCTTTAGCGAAGGCACGCGTCCAGGCCATGGTGAAGGGCTGCCATTCGCCTTCTTCTTGCTCGGGCGGCAAGACCAGCGGCAGCGGCAGGCGGCGCATCTCGCGCTGCTGTTGGACGGCCGCCAAGAGGTCCTTCGCCGGCTCTTCGCGGCTAATGTGCGGCAACCGGAACGACGTAACCAGGAGGCTATAAACCCGCAAATGATCATTCAACTCGATCACCTTACGTTGATACGTGCTGAGCTTCGATTCATCCACGCGCATGGCTAGGCGCACTTGCTTGTCGAACTCATCCAAGCGCCCGCGGAATTCTTCAATCGAGTAGCGCCACGCCCCCGGACGGCGCTCCAAGCCGAGCGTATCGAGCAGTTCCAGGTTTTCAATACGAAAGACCTTGTGCTGCAACGCCTCGGGCTTTTCGCTGATCACATCGAGAAGCCATTCGATGGCCGGGCGCTTTTCACCGGCCGGATTGGCAAAATACTCTCGCTTCGAAATGATGCGCAGCGTATTGCGTGCCAGCGTATCAAAGGGTTTTGGGCGGCCTTGATAAACAACCGGTAACTCGCCAAACGCAACCAGGTCCATCTTTCCGCCGGCCTCGGGCAGTCGCGCCTTGCCGGCGATCCACAGGGCGCAGACACCGACCAGTGCCAACGGCGCAAAACGCACCAGCACGGAAGCCGGCTGCGCCGACTGAGGCAGAGGCGACTTGGAATCGTTTGCTCGCGGGCGGCGCTTTCGCTCCTGCAAAGCCGCCGCGGCTGTTGCGGCGGGGTTGCCGCTCGCCGAAGAGATAACCGCGGCCGCAGTGAACGCCGCCGCCTGCCCGCCGCCTGCCCGCCGCAAAAATCGCGTGAGCGTACCTCGAAAATGCGAAACCATGCCCGTCACGATGATCATGCATGCCACATAGGGAATCATCCAGCCGGTGTTCTTCACCACCTGAAGTCCGGTGCCGCGTTCGTCCTGGTCGACGCTCGATTGGTAAAAAGTTTCGCCAGCGTACCGCAGCGGATTATTCATCCAGATTTTCACATCGCGGTCGACCGCGCGCGTCGGGTCTTTCAGGTGGATCTGCGACGAATAATTCATGGGTGTATTCGTTCCCATGTATTTGTCGAAGCGCACGTCATCTAAGTGCATAGCATATGGCTTGTAGGTACGTTTGAAGCGCAGGAATAAATCGTAGGTTTTGCCGTCGACCGTAACCCGCTCGGGCGCGTCGTCTCCTTGCCACAAACTCAAGAGATAGGTGCCCAGCGACCGCGCGGAGTCGCCCTTATCAGTCAGCTTGACATAGGCGGCCGACATGTCGATTTTGCCACTGGCATCGGCGCCTGACGTGGGCCGCCGCTCGTCGAGCACCACCTCGCGGCCGGCGCCGGCATCGGCGGGCGACTTCTCGTCCGATTCCCGCCGCCGCGGCGCGTCGGTGTTCTGCAGGAATTTGACCAGCTCGACGTCAAAGGGCAATTCAGGCAATTCAATCCGCTCACCGAGCGGAAGCCTCGACTGCGGGATGGCCACCACATCGTCGTGGTCTGGGTGCGAACGGTCGATGGCTGCCAACTCCAATGAGCGAATGTCCTGCACGAAATTGGCGGTTTGCCCTTCGCGAATGTGCATTTGTCCTTCTTCGTGCAACCCATAGACGATCAGTTCATTGATCATCATGAGGGCCACCCCGCCGTGCAGGAGCACCACGCCCGCCCGCTTGCGGAAGAGCAGGCTGCAGCCGGCGAGCAACACCAGCCCGGCGAGCCAGCCTTTGGTCAATTGCCACAAGATGCGCAGCGACGCATCGCTGGGACGCGCCGAATCGCCGGCCAGGTACAGTCCGGCGGCGATGAGGGCCAGCACCACCGCCAGCCCGGCCAACGTCCAGCGCTCAATGCGTTGCGAACGATCGCGTCCCGCCGCTGAGATACCCGCGGCTGCGGCGAAAGCTGCGACTCCTAGGTTGTAATAGCTCCACAGTGTGCTCCAGCTCTTCAGTGGCACGCCCTCAATGCTGCCGCTGTGAATGACACCCCATGTCACCGCCACGCCTGCGGCAATCACCGCTCCGCCCACCAACAACCGCAGGCCGCGCGCTTGCGGCTTGAATCGCATCGCGTGCGCCGCCAAAAGGTTGGCCAACATCACCGAGCCGATCGTGAAGCCGCCGGGAAAGTAAAACCAGCCGGACAGAGGAATCGATCGCGGCACAAAAATCTGCAAGGGAATCTTGGCGATCGGCGTCCGAAAATACTGGCCCATCACCACCCAAATGTCTTGGTCGACCTGGGCCAGCGTGCCGGCGAAAATCAGGAAAATCGCCAACGCGAAGGTAGCCACCGTCACCTTCAAAGATGCCAAAGGCGCCAGCAACCGCGCAACAAGCGGACCAAGGGCCAGTGGCTCGCTGTGGCCTTCAATCGTGAATCGGTCGCCGCCGGACGTCGTCGCTTCCGGTTTGCTCTCCCCCATGATCTCCGCTCCTTGGCTTTGGCTCAGTCAATCACCTGGCGCCCGTGCTTTGTCCGTCCGGGTGTCCGACTTAAGGCTCTGAAATGTTCAATGAATGCACAAAGTTTTGAAACTTGCCGGCTTCGCGTCGGGCAAGATCGTTGTCGCCTTTCAACGTGATAAACCAGGTTCGGCCCGCCGCGTCGACGACCACGGCCAGGGTGGTCTTCTTTTCGCCGGTCAATTCGACATAGGTTCCCTTCCGCCCTCCCACGTCGATCTGCTGAGCCTCGCGATCAAGCTCGTCCTGGGTGGTGGCCTTCAGCCCGATCTGCCCGCGCCAGCGGTTGACGTTGGCCAGCAAATCTCCGCCGGCCACGACCACCGAAATCTCCGCCTTCTGCTCGCCCGCGGACACCTGGAAACTGGCCAGGCGGAAGCCGCTGGCCGGCTCTTCGTTCCAGCCTTCGGGCGTCTCATATTGCAAGCCCTGCGCGCCGCTGGGTGCGGAAGGCCGGGGTTTGCTATCGTGATCGAGCGGCGAGGGGCCGCTCTGGCTTCGAGGCCCGCCGGAAGCAAACGGAGCGGCCCCGCCTGACATCATTGGCCCGCCCGGCTTCATGTGTCCCACCAGGTCGACCAGCGTCGCGGCGCCGCCCTCGATCGCAATCTGCTCGGTTTCAGACTCCAATTGATTGGCGTCGAAGTCGGCCAGGCCCATCTGGCCCCGCCAGCGGTTGACGTTGGCCAACAGATAGTCCGCGTCGTCGCCTTCGCGGCCCAACGTGGTCACCGAGACCTCCAGCGGCTGCTCCGCGTCGATTTCGAGCGTCGCATAGCGCATCCCGCTGGCGGGCCGCTGGCTCCAGCCCTCGGGCAGCGTCCAATCGGGGGGCGAGTCGTCGTCGCCGAAGCGGAGCGATTTGAGAAACGCTCGGAAGGCGGCCTCTTGCGCGGCGACGGCGTCGACCGCGCCGGTCAGCTTAAAAAACCAGGCTCGCTCGGGCCGCAGCACCGCGGCGGCCAGCATGCGGCTGGGCTCGGCTGCCTCAGCCGGCCCGGCAGGTTCAGCCGTCCCCCCCGCCAATTGGTCGATCGCTTCCGGCTTGGGAATTGTGTAATGCCGGATTTCCTCCGGCTTTTCGCAGCCGGGCAGACATGCCAGCAACAGGGTCAGGCCAAGGGCGGTGGCAAAACGATCGGTCACGCGAAGCGTTCGTGGGCGAAAGAAACCAAGGAAAGCTCAGGCGGGGAGGCAGCTTTCCCGATGCAGGCGGGTCGAACCTCTCTGAAAGATTATAGTCGCCTCACGCCCAAAAAGGCGAATCCAATTTCACCGCCGCCCAAGCCGGCAGTGGGCGGGCCGATCCAGAGATGCGTCGAACAACAGAGGCGAATGCCTCTGGCTTTTCTATTTCGCCCCTTCGGGGCAGCAGTTCCGCGCCGGATCTGGCTCGTTTCATGGCTTACCCGCTCGACACCGCCCGAATCAAGATCCTCGAAGCGCCAGCGCAGGTAGTCGCCGCGCAGACCGTTGCCAGCCATGCGACGAGCGCGGCGACAAGCCGGCCCGAGGCTCGCCGCGCGAGCAGGCCAAAGCAGGTGGCATAAACGCTCCACAGACAGAACTCGGTGTAGCCAAAGGCGCGATAATAAATTAGCAAGCCCGCGTCAGCCCACGCCGCCTGAACTGCCGACATGCGTTCCGAAAACACGGCGTAACCTATCGTCCCGCTGATGAAGCCGATGGATGTGGCGGCGGCCGCCCGCAACGCGAAGCGGGCTGCCCGCCCACGACGATTGAGGCTGACAGGCGCCGTGGTCGTGTATGGCGGGTTCATTTGATGGGCGGCAAAACGTCCAGCCCGACTGTTCATGGTAGATGTGTTGGTCGGCGAAGATCCTGGCCATCGTTATGACCCGTCGTTCTCGCGGATCTCTGCTTCAATCGCATCGCGATGCTTGTCTACGTAGCCCTAAGCCAATTTCCAGCGCCGCCGGAATGGGCTATTTGATTATAATGGGCAAAAAACAGGCTGAAAACTACCCAAGCCACTCATCTGGTACAAAACAGGGAGAGGGCCGGATTTCGGAGGCCACGTGTGGGGGGATCGCTTCGCGCAGCCGATCGAGCGATAGAAAAATTGATGACAGAAAACTACCGCGAGCGGCGCCGACCAATCGGGGCCGAGCCCAAGTCTCCCATTTTTCTGTCAGCCACCTTTTGTCATTCCGCGTTGGCCCGGTGCCTGTGCAATCACCCAAGCCACTTGTTTGGTACAAAACAGGGAGAGGGCCAAGTTCCATGCGAGTCGGGGCGGCGGGCCCCGGCAAAGCGACCTCGGGGCGCTTGCATCAGTCAACGCCGATGCGTTTTGGCATTGCTGCAAAGCCAAGTGGGCAGAGCAGTTGAGACAGACCCGCGGCGGGCAGATCCCTTGTTCTTCGCAAGCAATGGCGCCGTTCCGCCGGTTGCCGGCAGTGAGGCGCGGCAGAAACCGGCCAGTTCCTCGCTTTACGCTTCGGGTTGGTGTGAGCGACCAACTCGCGATGAAGACACCGCCGGGAAGGGCGGTGGCTTTAACCGGCCGAAACGACTAGGTAGACTGGCAGGATAGTGCCGCCTTGGCACTGTCATTTCCCACGATTGGCGCTGACGGCGCGCCGCAATTGCGCAAATTGCCGTCTGTCGGGCAGAAGACAGCCGCCGGCTGTCGTAGACCAGTGCAGAGAGAAGCCCTTGATTTTGTCATCCGGTCGATGCGCTCTGGCAGTGATTGCTGTGGCTCTCCTGAGCGGGGGCGGCGAGTCGCGCGCGCAGCCATCGGCGTCGCCGGCCAAGCCCGGCAAAGATGCGGAAACCGAAAAGCCCGCCGCCCGTGGCCAAGCGGTCGAACGGGCCGAGCCCGACATCCTGTATGTGCTCGACGCCGAGGGAAAATATGTGCCGCTGATCAACCACACGCTGGAAGAAATCCGGCGTGCGCTGCTGGCCCCCGAGGGCGGAGCGGCGGGGATCACTCGCCCTCGCTATCGGCTGAAAAACCTGGCGGCTCGTGGAACCGTTGAACGAGATCACGCGGTGCTCGAGATTGAACTGGAAATCGACGCCAGCGATGAGAACTGGGTGCGTGTGCCTTTGCGGCTTGGCGGACTGGTGCTCGATCGGCCCGCCGAGATCGAAGGCGAGGGGCAGCATTTGCTCGATTACGAGACCGCCAGCCATGAATACGCCGCGTGGTTTCGCGGCACGACCGAAAAGCCGCGGCGAGTTGTCTTGCACGCGCTGGCGCCGGTCGAGCGCCAGGCGGGACGTAGCGTACTGCGGATCAACGCGCCGCGGGCTGTGACTTCGCAGTTGAAGCTGACGGTGCCGTTGAGCGAAGCTGCCGGCGAGGTTTCGAAAGACTCGGTGCTGGTCGAGACGCGGCGGCTCGAAGCGGCCACCGAATTTCAAGTCACCGGGCTGTCGGGCGATTTTTCGATCGCCTGGCAACGGCCCGACCAGGCCCGGGTCGAGGCGCCCGCGGTTCTTTCGGTCGATGGTCAGGTGGTGGCGAAGATCGACGGGCGAGGCATTCGCACGTCGGCCACGCTGCGCGTCAATGCCTTTGGCCGCGAATTTGGCAATTTCAAAGTGCGTTTGCCTCGGGGCGCCACGCTGCTGCCCGAGAGCGCCGCCGATTACACCATCGTGCCGGTCGAGGCCGCCGACGCCGCCGAGCACGAGCCGCAGGTGGTCGAGGTGCGTTTGAAAGCGAAGACCTCGGGACCGGTGCTGGTGAAGCTGGTGACCGATCAAGGGCACGACGTCACGCGGGGCGGCTCGTTCGAGCTGGGGGGCTTTGAAGTGTTGGGGGCCGTGCGGCAGTATGGCTACCTGGCGGTGCAGGTGAAAGACGACTGGCAAGTGACGTTTGGCGCGCGGCAAGGCGTGCAACAATCGGAAGACTTGCCCGCCGAGATGCCTCGCGACGACGTGGTCGCGGAATTTGTTTATTACGGCCAGCCCTATTCGCTGCCGGCGAAGATTGCACCATTGCCGACGCGCACCTCGGTCGATCCTTCGTTTCGGCTGCAAGTCGAGCCGCGGCAGTTGCTGCTCGATGCCACGTTCAAATACCACGTGGCCGGGGCGAAGGTGTTTGCCATCGAGCTCGATCTGGCCGACTGGACGCTGGATGAAACGACGCTCGGCCCGCCCGGCGTGGTGAAATCGGCCGGACTAGTGGCGGGCCAAGGCAACTCGCGGTTGGTGCCGCTGCAACAGGCGGCAACGGGCGAGGTCGAGTTGACTTTCAAAGCCCGCCGTCCACTGGAGCCCGACGCGCGCTCGCTGGAGGTCCGCTTCCCCCGTGCGATTGCCGATTCGTTCGGCGAGGGCGAACTGACCATCGTGCCCGACGACAATGTGCTGCTGACGCCGCGTGCCGGCGCCATGGACCGGCTGATGCCGAAGCCGCCGTCCGCGTCGGCGGGCGATGCGTCGGCCGATGACGGGCAACCGCCGCGGAAGGCGCACCTGGCCTATCGCATCGACGACCCCGACGCGCGGTTCGTGGCCGATTTGCGGCTGGCCGAGCGCACCGTCTCGGTCCGTGTGCAATCGCAGGTGACTTTGTCGGCGGCGGCGAAGGTCGAGCAGCGTTTCGCCTACCACGTTGCCAACGAGCCGGCCGAAGCGGTGTTGCTCGAGGCGCCCGAGGCGCTGGCGCAGACTGGACCGATCGCAGTGATGTTAGACGGCGAACCTTTGGAAACCGAGTATGTGCGGATGGCGCCGGACGACGCCAGTGGCGCACGGTTGCGAGTCCGGTTGCCGGAAGCCCGGTTGGGCGATTTCGAGCTGAGCACTTCTTACGTTTGGAAGAGTGAGGCGATGGTGGAGGTGCCGCCCATGACGACGGTTCGGCTTGAGATTCCGCTGCTCGCGCCGGCTGATGCATGTTCGTCGAACGAGGCGACGGTGACATGTCCGCCGGGATTGCACGTCAAGCCGCTGGGAAAGATTTGGGCCGCGGCCGATGAAGTGGTGGGCGGCGATGGCCTGAGCGCCGCCGTCGCTGCGGCGGCCGAGCGAGCTTCCGCCGAGCCGAGGGCCACAATGCGATTTGTGGCGACGAGCGCCGCGCCCGAGTTGCTGTTGGCCGTACGGCGCGATGAGCAGGAGAGGGCCCAGTCAGTGATCATCGAACGGGCGTTGATCGAGACGATCGTTTCCGAGCACGCGCGCCAGGACCGCGCGGTGTTTCGTTTTTCGACTCCGGGCCGCAACATCGCGCTGCGCTTGCCGGCAGACGCGGCCGGCGCCCGCTACTGGCTGACCACAGCAAACGCCGCACGCCGCGAAATCACGCGCGACGTCAGCGAGCGCGGCGATGAGCGGACGATCGGGCTGCCGGCGGCGCGTCAATACACCCTTGAGCTGACGTATGAAACTCCCTGGCGGGCGGCTCAGCGCGGCCGGCAGCCGCTGGAGTTGCCGCGATTGCTGGGCCAGGTGAACACGCGCCGCGCCTTTTGGCGGCTGATCTTGCCCTCCGATGAATTATTGCTTTCGGGACCGGCCGGCTGGACGCCCGAATTCGTCTGGCAGCGGCATGGCTTGGCGTGGTCGCGCCGCGCCTCGATCGACCGCCGTGAATTGGACGACTGGGTGGGCGCGGCCAACGACGATCGTTTCGCCTCAACCGCCGGCAATCGCTACCTTTTCAGCAGCATCGAACCGCTCGACTCATGCGAAATCTGGACGGTCCGCCGGTCGTGGCTGGTGCTGATGGCGTCGGGCGTGGTGTTGGCGTTGGGATTGATTTGGCTCTATTGGCCGGCGACGCGGCGGCCGGCCTGGCTGTTCGTTGCGGGCGTTACCGTGCTCTCTGCGGCCGCGCTCCGGCCCGATGGGGCGCTGCTTTGGCTGCAGGCCGCGGTGTTTGGTGGTTTGTTGTCGCTGCTGGCCGTGCTGCTCGAACGAGGATTCGCACGCCCTCAGCGACCGGCGGCGCCTTACCGAAGCGGATCGAGTTCGATTGTTCGTCCCGCCTCGACGCACACGCAAGCGCGTCCGGCTGGCGCCGCGGGACCGGTGTCGACGGAGACCGCGGCGGTGGTGGTCGAAGCGCACATGCCCGAGGCGGCGCCATGATAACGTCGCAGATTGAAAGAATGGTTCACCGAGCGGCACAAACTCGTTGCGGCATGCTGCGCGTGCTCCTGGGGTTGTCTTTTGTCAGCTTGCTCTCCGCAGCCGTACACGCGGCGGAGCCAGCTCAGCGACCCCCGCTTGAATATCGCCGCTATTTTGTGCCGGCAGATCGGCCCGAAGAATGGCCCAAGGGCAATGTCTCCTATTTGCCGGTGGATCAAGGCGAATTCGATCGACTCATCGAGGCGGCGAATTCAGTGCCTTTGGGAAAGCCGGCGGCGGGAGCCGCCCGCATTACCGCGGCTGCCTACGAAGCGGCGCTGGACAGCCGCGATCGCCTGGCGGGAGAAGCTCGCTTTGAGATCTCAGCGATGCAAAACACGCCGGTGTTTTTGCCGCTAAGCCCGTTGGGGCTGGTTGTCGAAGACGTTGTGTGGCACGCTTCCAGCGACACCCAGGCGGTGGCGGGCGTCGATGCGGACGGTCGGTTCTCGGTGCTCGTCGAAGGTACGGGCACGCTGATCTTGCGATGGTCGCTGGCGGGGCGGCGTGAGCCGGATGGCTCGCTGCGGTTTCTGTTCGAGTTGCCGCGCGCCGCGGTCGCGCGAATGCAGCTCGACCTGCCGCCTGGACAAACACCGGCGATGTCGGCCGGCGTGTTGGCCGGCGACAGCCCGGCGGACGACCAGCATCGCTGGCAGTTCGAGTTGGGCGGGCGGACGGAGACGTCGTTGACCGTTGTGCCCGACGAAGCCCAAAGTCGCCATCGCCGGCTCACCTTGTTGCAGGAACACGTCGACTACCGGTTTACTCCGGGCGGGCTGGAAGTCACCGCGCAGCTCCGGCTCGATGTACACCACGAGCCTCTCCGCCGCCTGGAGCTGGAACTTGATCGCGGGCTGCGGCTGGTCGCCGCGCAGCAAGCCGGTGCGCACGTCAACTGGTCGGATTCGCAGGGCCAGGCCGCCGGCGCGAGTCGCGCGGTGCTGGAGTTTGCCGAGCCGCTGCTCGGTCCTGGTCGAACCGTTTTGGTGACGGCGATTGCGCCGCTGGTGCTCGATCAAAGCTGGACGCTGCCGCGCATCCGTGTGCAGGGAGTGGTTTGGCAAGAAGGCAGTGCCAGCCTGGTGGCGCCGGCGCCGTTGTCGCTGGCGCAGTTGCTGCCGCTGCGTTGCCGCCAGTCAAAGTCGGGTCCGGTGGTTTCGGCCCGTGCCAGCGACACGTTCGATTTGCAATTGTTTTCCGCCGACGCCTCGGCAAAGGTGCTGTTTCGCTGGCGCAAGCCCCGCGCGACGCTGTCCACCGCAACCAGCATTTCGCTCTCGGGCGATTCGTGCCAGGCCGATTATCATGGCTGGTTCGAACTGGCGGAAGGCGAGAACTTTGTGCTCTCGGCCAAGGTGGGCGAGGGCTGGCAGGTCGACTCAGTGGTGTCGGAACCGCCCGGCGCGGTCTCGACTTGGACCGTCGAAGACACCGACGACGCCCGCTCGCTCGTCGTGCAGTTGGCCGAGCCGCTCTCGCCGGCCCGGCCGCTGAAATTGCGCATCGGCGGGCGGCGCGCCGTCACGCTCGACGATTTCTTTACCGACGCCAGCTTGCGGATGGTGGAGTTCCGCGACGCGGCATTGACCGATCAATTGCTCTCGCTGACCCCGGATGGACCCTATCAGCTTCGCCTGGAGGGAGTCGAACAACCTCGCATGTTGCGTGCAGACGATTTGTCCGATTCGCAGCGGCAACTGGTGGCCGATTTGCCGCCGGATGCCTGGATCGATCTGGCGGCCGCTCCGCCCGGTTGGGCCGCGGCGTTAAAAGCGCGGGCCCCTCGCTATTCGGCGGAAATCGTCGTCGATGCGTTGCTCGCCGAGACAAGCATGACCGAACGCTACGCCATTCGCTGCAAACCGGATGGCGCAAAGCTCGATCGTGTGCTGGTTCGTTTCAGCCAGCCGCGTCCGGCGCCGCCCCACTGGGAGACGGCGCCGGATGTTGGCCCCTTGGCGGCGCGGCGCATCGCGGGCGCGGCGGTCGATCACGGCGAAACTTGGGAGTTGCGGCTGACGCATCCCAGCGAGAAGCCCTTCGAGTTGAGGGCCCGCCGCGAAAGCGCCTGGGATGGCGAAGTCGCCATCAGCGTGGCCGCGCTCGACGGCGCCACCAGCCAGCAGGCGGTGCTGCGGATCGGCGCCGACGGACCCATCCCCGAAATCGACGCCGCCGATCGGCTTGCTCCGCTGCCGATTGTGCCGGTCGGCGGCGACGATGCCCTTCGGCTCGATCCAGCGCAATCGTGCGCCGTCTATCGGTACGATCCGCTGGTGGAACTTGGTGCGGCCGCGCCCGCCGCCGTGCTGCGCCGCGCCGCGCAAGATCGGCGCGGCGCCGTCGTGTGGGATTTGCAGCTTCGATCGCAACTAGCTTTGTCGGGCCGCGCGTCGCATACCGCGGTGCTTTACGTGCAGAACAAGGGACAAACTTATTGCCAATTGCGTCTGCCCCCCGGCGCCGAAATGTTTGCCGTTCGGATCGATGGCCAGGACGTTCGTCCTGAAGAAGTGGGCGACGAGCTGCGCGTGGCGTTGCCGCGCCAGCACGAGTTTCCGCTGCTGTCGATCGAATATGCTTCGCCGAATCAGCCGCTGGGGCTCGTCGGCCGTTGTCAGGGAGCGTGGCCCGAGATCAACTTGCCGGTGATGTCGCGCGGCTGGAAGGTAACCGTACCGCCCGAGTACCGCGTTTGGGGAGAAGCGGACGATCCCGCGCGGCGGCACTGGTGTCAGCGGCTGTTTGGTCCGTTAGGCCGCGCGGCAGGTGAGCGGCCTTTCGATCCACAGCGCAGCGACGACTGGCAGTCGCTGGCCCGCCTGGTGAATTCGCCGGGAGAGGTGATGGCAAATCACCTATCGACGGAGCCAGCGCCTGCGCCTTGGCAAGGCGCGACGGCGGCCGGTCTGGATTTTCCAGGAGCTGAAAGCAAGCATCGCCCCGCGGCTTGGAACGCATATCGGATGGCATGGGATGCCGGGGCGGAGACAGAGATTTGGTTTGTCCATCACGGCGCTCTGGAAACAGCCCGCTGGGCCATCGCCGCGATGGTCGCAGGCATCGGGTTGAGCTGGCGGAATCGCCGTCCGCAGAGGTGGGTGGTGTTGGGCGGCGCGGCCGCAATCGCCGCGCTGTGGCTGCCGTCCGCTTTGGCGCCGCTGGCCTCGGGAGCCTGGCTGGGCGCGCTGGTTTCGTTGATCGGCAATATCGTTCGCCCAACTCCGCGCACCAGGTCGCACACAAACATCTTAAGCGACGACCGTTCGACTTCGGCGGTGCGGTCTGCGGCCATTGCCTCGACGCTGCTGCTGGCGATCTTCGTTTTCAGTTCGACGTGCGGCGCCGCAGATGACCTGCCGGCCGCGGCGGCCAAGGCCACGGGGGCGGAGGCTACGGGGGCGGAGGCTACGGAAAAACAGGTCCATCGGGTTTTCATCCCCGTCGACGCCGAGGGCCAGCCCAACGCGCCTTACCAGGTGCCGACCGATCTGCTGCAAGCGCTGCGGCGCTATGCGGGCATGGCCGCCGAGCAGCCGAGCGGATGGCTCATCAAAGCTGCCCGCTACCGGTGTACTTTGGACCACGGGGAAAACCCGGTCCGAATGGACGTGAGCGATTTGGTGGTCGAATATGATCTGCACGTTTTTGAGGGCGAGTCGCTGGTTCGCCTTCCGCTGGACCGTTCGCAGGCGACGGTCGTTCCCGATTCGGCGACGCTCGACGGTCAACCCATCGAACTGGTTTGGGATGAAGCGGGCGCCTCGCTGCTGTGCGCGGCGCCGGAGCCTGGCGATTTTCCCTTGCGATTTCGGTTGCGGCCCAAGACGGTCGATGAAGGGGAATCGAGCAGTTTTGAATTGTCGGCGCCGCGCGTGCCATCATCGCGGCTGGAGCTGATTGCCCCGGCGGAAGCCATGCCTGTCGAGGTTCCGGGCGCCCTAGGCGCGATCCACGAGCTCGGCGAGGGCCGAGGTGTATCGGTCGACTTGGGGCCGGCGCCGCGTTTGGTGGTGCGTTGGAATCAGCGGCTTTCGGCCGAAGCGCCCGTGGTCGAAGTCGAAGAACTGCTATGGCTGAAGGTTCAACCCGGTTCGGTGGTGCTCGATGCGCGGTTGAACTACCAGGTTGCCAGCGGCGAGCTGCGGCGCGTCGAGCTGGCTGCCGATCACCGGCTTTGGCGTATCCCGGGCGAGGAAGATACCTTCCCGGAGTTTTCCGAGCGCATTTCGCCGGGCGATCCGCTGACGCCCAATAGCCCCCAGCTTGTACAACTCGATCTGGCGTCGCCCGTCGGCGAGCGGCTTTCGCTTAACCTGTCGTGGCTGTTGACTGGCAGTTCGGGCGTCGGCAATCTGCGGCTGCCGATGTTTCAGGCTCTGGGCGCCCGACATGCCAAACGCTGGCTGGCGGTGACCGTCGATTCGGGACTGGAGTACGACATTCACAACGACGAGCGGCTCGAAGGATTGCCGCCCGCCGAATTCGCCTCGCAGTGGGGCGGCGCCGATGCGGCAGTGCTGCGCGATGCCTTGGCCTATCGCCTCCCGGAAGTTCAAACCGAGTGGAGCCTGGCGACCCGACCGCGCGAACCGCAGAGCACCATTAAGGAAAAGCTTGGGCTGAGCTTCGATCGGGCAGGCGCGCTGGTGGAATACGACGCCCAGTTGCGGACGACTGCCGGCTTTGTCTTCGAGCACCGCCTGGTCGTGCCGCCGGAATTGCGGATCGACCGTCTTTCTTTGCAAGAAGACGGCGTCGAACGCCTCGCCCACTGGGGGCGCGACGATGCGGGCGTGGTCACGCTGTTTCTCAACCGCCGCGTCACCGGCGCGCAACGGCTGCTGCTGCAAGGCTGGCTGCCCGCGCCGCCTGAGGGGCGGATGCCGCTGCCCAGGCTGACGATCGAGCCGGGAGATCCCGCGGTGACCAGTGAACGGGCCGAGATTTTAGATCGTTCCGTGCGCATCTATCGCCAACCTTCGGTGCTGGTGACCATCTCGGGCATTCACGGCCTGGCCGAGGTTGCCGAACCAGTCGCCGAGCCGACGAATCGCCGCCTCGGCCGGCTGGTTGCGGCCTACAGCGCCAGCGGCGACGATGGCGCAACGTTGAACATCGCCGCCAACCAGCCGCGTGTCGACCTGGCCAGCCAGCTCGTGTCGCTGCAATTGATCGATCAGTCGTGGGTGGCCGCTTGCGACCTTCGGCTGACGGTCGAGGAGGGATCGCTCGATGCCCTGCGCTTCGACCTGCCCACGAACTGGCAAGGGCCCTTTGAGATGACGCCCGCGGCGACCGCCGAGATCTGCGACCAACCGGGCAAAAATGGCAAGCAGCTTATCGTGCGCCCGCGATCGCCGTGGCAGGGACCAATCCGCTTGAGAATCGCAGGTCCACTGAAGTCGTCGCCGGGCGATCCGATTGCGGCGCCCGACATCGCGCCGCAGTTGCCGGAAGTCGAACGCTTTTTGGCATTGCCCCTTCAGGTCGGCCTGGAGTCGGTCTCGTGGGACACGGCCCAACTGGTGGCTGCGCCGCTGCCCGAGTTGCTGGCTGAAGGCGGTGTGTCGCCCGAGAAATTCAATGTGTACCGCGCGGTGGGCGACAATCCCCAAGCCACGCTCTCCACGGCGAGCCAGGTGACCGACGTGGCCCGAGTGCGCCTGGCCGATGTGGGCGCGGCCTGCGAAGAGGGCGCGTGGCGGGCCGTCGCGGTGTTCGACGTGGAGCCGGGCGGACGAGCCACTTGCCCCTTGCAGTTGTCGCCCGAGTGGCAACTGCTCGAAGTTTGGATTGAAGGCGTGGCCGCTGCGCCCATCAGCACGGGCGAAGGCCAGTGGCGGTTGCCGCTGCATTCGGCCCGTTTGCCGCAACGCATTGAGGTGATGGTGTCTGGCCCGGCCGGCAAACCTTTGCCGCCGCAACTTCCGCCGGTGCGGCTGGGCGATCTGCCGGTGCACGAGACCTTATGGACCGTCGCCGCTCCGCCCGGCGAAATGGTGGAGCTCGAAGGGGCCGCCCGTTGCGATGCCGCGATGTGCGACCAGGTGCGAGCCAACGCGCTGACGGCCTTGATCGATCTGCCGCAAGAGATGGTCGCCACCACGCCGGCCGAGGAACTGACGGCGTGGCTGCGGCCGTGGGCGCGGCGCTTGATCGCCGCCCACCAAACGCAGCGCGGACTTGCGACGCGCGGCAAAGCCGCGTTGCCCAGTGATGACGTGCTCCGTGCGGCGGAGCGTCTGGGCGGCGAGAAACTGGTTCGATCGCTGGCCGCTTCGCCCGCCGAGCCTGTGCCGGCTCGGCTACTGTTGCGCGAAGATCGTCTCGAATCTCAAGCGGCGCATTACCATTTCCGCGGAGCGTCGCCGGCGGCAAGTTGGCGGCGAAGATCGCTGGGCAGCCAGTGGCCACGGCTGGCAGTCACCGCGCTGATCGCGGCTTGCGGCCTGCTGGCCCTGGCCGCCCTGCGGCAACCCATCGTGCGAGACGCCTGGCGCCGCTGGCCGCAGCTTTTGGTGGTCATGGCCGGCCTCTGCTGGTGGCTCTTTTTGCAGCCCAGTGCGCTGGGTCTGGCCGTGATGGTCGGCGGCCTCTGGTCGGCCCTTCGTTCGAGCTGGCGCCCCGCCTTCCGTGATCGAATTTCACAATAGCCTCGAAAACTACGAAATGCCGATATCCAATTTACTTGACCCGCTTGTTGCCTTTTCCTTAAATGGGAAGCACGGGAGACGGCTTCGAGACGCCGCTCGGCCCGGGGGCAGTACACCTCATTTCCTTGTCCAAGACGGAGCTTTCAACCTGTGAAAGGTCGATTTTCAGGTTTGTGGCGTGGGCGGCAGGCCGCCTCGGGGGCGGTAGGACTAAAGCAGAAACATCTTCGCAGGGCACAGCGCAAGCGGCCGGCCGCCGGGCGCTTTGAGCCGCTGGAATCACGCGAGCTGTTGACCGTTACGTATCAGGGCGGCGAGTTGCTGGCCAATGTCGAAGCCCAGGCCGTTTACCTGGGGTCCGACTGGGGAACCAATTCCTCGCTGCAAACGCAGGCCAAGAACACCGACCAATACCTTTCAGCGCTGGTCGGCGGTTCGTACATGGACATGCTCGACAACGCCGGCTATGGCGTGGGCCGCGGCGCCGCCAGCACCGGCGTCGTCGATAACGTCAGCATCAACAAGAGCGCCGATCTGACCGACGCCCAGATTCAGTCGGACCTGAAAACGCTGATCGCCAGCTCCGGCTCGGGGCTGCAGGCGCCCGACGCCAACCGCCTCTATATGGTGTACGTCGAGCCGGGCGTGGTGGTGCAGATGGGCTCGGCCACCAGCCAGACTTCGTTCTTGGGCTATCACGGCGCGTTTGCCGATGGCGGCAATGTGATTCACTACGCCGTGATGCCGGCGCCCGGCTCGCCCAATCCCACGGCGTCGTCGCAGGGGTTCGCCTCGGCCTTTGACGAGTTGACGTCGGTCAGCTCGCACGAATTGGCCGAAGCGGTCACTGACCCGAACGTCAATTACAGCACGATGGGCTGGTACGATTTCCAACTCAACGGCGAAATCGCCGACCTGGCCGAGGGGCACGAGTCGACGATTACCGGACCCAACGGCACGCAGTACGTCGTGCAGGATGTGGTCAACAAGAACGATCAGGTGATCAGCCCGGCGACAAGCCAACCGTCGCCGACTCCGACTCCGACACCGACACCGACACCGGCTCCCGGTCTGACTGCCCCTTCGTTGACCGCCAGCGCGGTTTCGACCACGGTGGCGCAGCTCTCGTGGACGGCGTCTTCCGGCACGCAAGGCTACCGGGTGTACCAGATCAACGGAGGCCAGGCCGTGCTGCTGGGAACGGTCAGCGCCACGACGACCGCGGTGCAGGTGACCGGCCTGACGCCGGGCGCCAGCGAGTCGTTCGAGGTGGAAGCCTACAACTCGACGTCGGTCGCCGATTCGTCGGTTGTGAGTCTGACGATGCCCGCCCCGGCGGTGCAAGCGGTCACCGCGCCGCGCGTGTCGGCGCATGCGACTTCTTCAACCAGCGTCGCGCTGAGCTGGAACGCCGAGCCGCAAGCCACCGGTTACAACATTTACTGGTCGAACGGCTACAGCGTCGTATTGCTCGGCACCGTGAGCGCGACGACCAGCAGCGTGACGATCACGGGCTTGCAACCAGGCTCGGGTTCCTACTTCCTGGTCGAAGCGTTTAACAGCGTTTCGTACGCCGATTCGCAATGGGCGTATGCGGCCACACCGTATTATTCGACGGTCAGCTACGGCGGCTGGGGCGCGTACGCGGAGGCACAGTCGAGCGACTGGGGAGCGGCGCCCGGCATGACACCCGGCAGCGCCCCGGAGACGGGCGGCCATCATTGGGGCCGCGGCTACGGTTGGGAGTGATCACCGATACGCACCATGTTAGGGTGATTTCCACCGCGAAACGTCTGTAGGGAACGCCCTCTGTGGCGTTCCGGGAGCTGCGATTCGACGTCGCGCCGCCCCACGCGGAACACCACGGAGGGCGTTCCCTACAGAGCAAACAGGCGGGTCACCTGTTTAACTTGATGCCGACGGGGATTCGCTGCGCTCGGCCCACCCAACGTTGATGCGAGCCGGGGCGTCGGCAAGCCTCTGCCCCAGCCACCAGTGCCGCCCCGTCGTTGAGTTGTGATGGCCATCCCACGGCTGCGCTCGCCGCGTGGAAAACGGCGGAGTACGCGGCCATCAACTATGCCGCCTGGTGGTCGTCCGGCTCGTCGTCGACCTCGACGGTTCGCCAGTCGTCGGAATCGAAGTAGAGCCGCTGGTCGGCTGCCAAATCGTCGTCTTCCGAGGCAACGTGCCAAGAGGCGCTTCGCTCAGCGGCGTCGTCGGTGGCGGTTTCGGCAGGCGATGAAGCCGCGACTTCGCCGTCGCCATCCTGCTCGATTTCGTCCCATCCCAGGATGCCGGCGAACAATTGCGGCGGCAGCTCTCCGCGGACAATCGTGACCGGATGCGGCGCGGTGGCGCGATCGGCTTCGGCAGCCGCCGCGAGTTCCTGGTTGATCTCGCCGGGCGACCGGCGGCGGCGGCGCGGGCGCGGCATCGATAACGTCGGGCCGCCGGCGCCGTCGGGGGAATCTTCGATGTGCAAGAGCGGTCCCGCGGGCGACTCGGGCCGCCAGCCGACCGCCGCCGGCGCGTTTTCCTCGGCGGGCGGGGCCTCCGCCGGCGGCTCGGTTTCGGGCCGGGCGTAGGCCACCGTCACTGGCTCTGAATCTTCGTTGGCCGGCAGGTGATGTGTGACAATCTTCAGGCTCTTAAAAACTTTGCAGAGATGCTCGTGGCAGGTAAAGACCAGCACCTGATGCCCGTCGGCGGCGAAATCGCGCAATGCCGCGGCCGCCGCCTTGGCTCGCCTGGCGTCGAAGTTCACCAGCACGTCGTCGAGCACCAGCGGCAGGTGGATGCCGCGGCGCGCATAGGCCGCCACGAGCGCGAGTCGCAAACTCAAAAAGACCTGTTCGCGTGTGCCGCGGCTGAGCACCTCGACCGGCAGCGAATTGCCCTCGGCGTCGTCGACGCGCAGCGCGCGCTCTCCCAGCGGGGTCCAGACGCGCGTGTAGCGGCCCTCGGTCAGCCGTTGCAGATAGTTCGAGGCGTCGGCCAGCGCTTCGGGCTGCCGCTCGGTCTCGTAGGTGCGGCGGACGGCGTCGAGCGTCAACTCGGTGACCGCCAGCATCCGCCAGCGCTCGACCGCGTCGCGCAGTTGCTGCTCGACCTCGGCCAGCGCCAGCGCGTGCTCGCCCGGCCGGCGGTCGTCGGCCAGCGTTTGCAGCTCGTGGGCCAGCCGCCCGCGGTGCTCAAACTGCGCCTGCAGCTCGTGGCCGATGGCCTGAATGCGGCCCGCCAGTTCGTCCCAGCGGGCTTCGAGTTCGTCGGCGTGTTCGCTGTCGAGCCAAACCGCCACATCGGTTTCGCTCAAGCGGCCGCCCAGCGCCGCGGCGATCTCGTGCGTGAGTTGCTCGACGCTTTCGACCAACGACTGGCGGCGGCTTTGCTCGGCGGCCCGAGCACGCAAGACCGCCTCGCTCTCGACGCCCAACGATTCCAGCAATTGCCGGCGTCGTTTTTCGGCGCGGCGCACGGCGCGAGTGGTTTTCACATGCCGGCGGCGCAGGCGATCGGCCCGTTGCTTCAGCTCGTCGCGCCGGGCGGCGACGGTTTGATGCTCGGCCAGCGCTTGGCAGAGCTGGTTCAAATGTTCGGTGGCCCGCGCTTCGATGCCTTCCAGGCCGACGTCGGCCAGCAGTTGCTGGATGCGGCCGCGGAGTGTATCGAGTTCGCGCCTTCGCTCGTTCAACTCTTGCCGTTGCCGCGCCAGTCGCTCTTCCAGCGGAGCAAGCTGCCGGCGGCGCGAGGCAAAGTGCCCGGCTTGCGATGGCGCAAGATGATCAGGCAGCCCGGCCGAGCGCAAAGCCTTTCGCCAGCGGCGGCGGGCGACGCGGCGATCGGACCGCGCGGCGTCGATGCGGCTCTGCGCGGCGGCGGCGGCCTTCGTTGCCGCCTGGCGCTGCGAGTCGATGCCCAGCAGCTCTTCGAGCGAGGCCAGTTCTTTTTCGGCGGTTTGCAGGCGCGTGAGCAGCGGGCCGCCCCCGCGCGGCAGTTCGGCATCGGCAGCGTCGCGTTCTTGTTTCAACTGCTTGGTCTGGGCGGTGAGCATGGCCGCTTGCTTCTGGCAAACGTCCAACTGCATCGCCGCCGTGCGTTCGAGCATGAATTTGCCGGCAGCCGCACCCGCCGCTCCCAGGGCGCCCAACGTGGCCAGCGCCCAGCCGGCATGACCGACGATCGCCGCCGGCGTGAAAACGGCCGCCAGAATGAGCACGGTTCCCATTGCGAAGACACCGCCTAAAGCGATCAATACCCAGCCAGGCAGAAGTTGCCGGTCGAGTAGTTGCCGCCCTTGCTCGGCCAGCTCGTTCTCGTGGCGCGAGAGCTCATCGAGCCGCTCGTCGAGCTGCACGCGGCGGCGCAACCGCGCCACCAGGTTGCCCGCTCGTTCCAAGGCCGGCGCCAGCTCTTTGTTTTGCGTAGGACTCAAAGCGGCGCGGATTTGCGCGGCGAGCTTGTCGGCCTGCTCTTGCGCTTCGACGAGTTCGGCTCGGGCGGCCTTCATCCGCGTCTGCGGCTCGCGTGCTGCCCGCGCCGCGGGCCGCAGCCCGGACAGGCGCGCGGCGGCTTGGGGTAGGTCGCCGGCGCCGTCACCGGCGGCCAACCCCAGCGCCTGTTTATGATCGGACAGCTCGGTTTCGAGCGTAGCGGTTTCGCCGGCAAGCTGTTCGACCTGGCTCTCCAAGGTGGTGAGCCAACCTTCTTGCTCGGCCAATGCCTCGATGCGCGGGGCACATTGAGCAAGCCGATGGTTGAACGGCAACGAGGCGATTCGCCTGCGAGCCGCTTTGCGAGATCGCAGCAAGCGGGCCATTCGCTGGCGGCCTTGGGCCAGACGACCGTCAATCGCGTCAAGCCGGCTGAGCGCGTCGGGCGGAACCGGCGTGAACTGGGGCAAGTCCGCAAGCTCATGGGCCACGGCGGCTCGTTGTCGCCAAGCCACTCGCACGGTAACGGCCGCCTCGATCACGCGGGCCTGCTGCTCCAACTCGGCGCGGCAAGTTTCCCGCTCGGCCATGGCGCGGCTTAGCTCGGCATGTTCGTGCGTGAGCGCGGCCTGCCGATGCACCAGGCCGCGAAGTTCGTCGATTTCAGTCTTCAGCTTGTCGCGGCGCTCGAGCAGGGTTTCGATCTGGCAAGGTCGCCCGCCGGCCAGCAGCCGCTCGCGCGAGGCGGCAAGTTCATTGAGAACCTCAGCCAGCGGAACGCCGTTCAGGCCGGTCGACAACTGATAGAGCAGTTCGGCGGCGGCGGAATCGCTGAGCGTGCCCAGCTCTTGCATTTCGCGCAGCCCGACGGCGAAGACATGATTGAACGTCGTCTCGTCGATGCCGCCCAACAGTCCGCCGAGCGCCTGATCGCCTTCGATCGTGCCGGCGGGCGTCGAGATGCGCAGCTCGCCGAGCGGGTGTTCGTGCGGGGCGCCCGTGGCATGCCGCGACACCGTCAGCAGTCCCGCCGGCCCGCGCAGAGTCAGCGCGCCGCCGGGCCGCCCGCCGTGCAAGGGCGGCAAGTAACGCACGCGACGCTGCGGCGAAAAGCCGTACAATATCGTGCGCACGAACTGCAGCAGGGTGGTCTTGCCTGCCTCGTTGGGACCATAGAAGACGGTAATCCGATCGGCCAAAGCGTCGAGCTGCAGGGCGTGCCAGACTCCAAAACCGTCGATGTGCAGAGATTCGATTCTCACAGCTTCGTCTCCTCGCTGCCGATCAACTCGGCGCCTAGGGCCGCGGCTTTTTGTAAGACGCGCAAGCGTTCCGTCGGGCTGGTCTCGGCCAGCACGCACGCCCCTATGCCCGTTCGCTGCGAATCGTCGAGCAAGCTTGCCAGACGGTTGCTGAACAGGGCGGCTCCGTCGTCGGTTTCCAGCTCGGCCAACGACCGCAGATAATCGCCCAACAGCGAATCGCGCTCGAACCAGCCGTGCGGCACCGCGGCCGCCGCTTCGAGTTCGAGGCCCACGCTCCACACGGCCGGCGTTGTCTGACCAAACTGGCGTCGCAGCGTGGTCAGCAATTCGGTGGCGAGCGGACCATGCCGCAGCTCGGCGATCAGCGGCCCATGTCCGGCGATGGTCCACGACACCAGCCAGGCACTGATGGCACTCGAGATCCCGGTAGCCCCGGTCCTTGTGGCCGGCACAGCAGAATCCAGCGCGGTGGCGCCGGCCCTGGTGGCCGGCGTTACAGTCTCGATACCATCGGTGATGGCCAGCGCCGCTCCGCCGGTGATGGCCAGCGCCGCTTCGGCCAGCTCGCATTCGAGCGATTCGCGCGTCGTCGCCGGGCCGATGGCGATTCGCTGCTGCCGCCACCGCACCACATCGGTCGGCAGCAAGCGAGTGTGCACTCGGGCAGCGTCATCAATTTCGATCAGCGTGCAGCCGCGGGCGCCGGTTTCTTTCGGTCGCCGGCCCTGCGGCGAACCGCAATAATGAGCGACATGCGGCGAATCGAACAGCGTGGTCGCGGCGTGCTTTCCGCCGAGCGCCCAATAGGTCATGGCCCGCCCGGCCAGCGCGACCCGATCGACCGGTCCGTGGGCCAGGGCAATTGCCGGCAAGCCGTCGGCATCGGGCCAAAAATCTTCAGCCCGCACGCGGCGCGAGCGATGCCGGCTGATTCCCGCGATGCGGGCCAGCGGAGTCTCGCCGCGCAGATGAACGATTTCTTCCGGACGTCGCGGCGAGAAGCGGCGCACGTTGTCGGGCAGCTCGATGGTGGCGGGCCACCGCGAAGGATGATCGGTTTTTCCACCAGCCCAATAGACGGCAATCTGCCGCTCACGCAGCCGCGCGAATTGCCGCGTGAGGAAAGCGATGCCCAGCGGGCCGGCCAGCTCGACATCGAGGATGTCGCCGGCCAGCAACAGAAAATCGACGTTCTCGGCGATGGCCGCATCGACCACGCGCTGCGCCGCCAGGTATGGGGCCTCGCACAGCAGCGAACGCAGCGCATCGGGCGCTTCGGTCACGCCCGAGATGGGCCGTTCGAGGCGCCAATCGCTGGTGTGGATGAATCGCAGCGGGCGTAATGACATCGGCGCCTCCGTGTGCCAGTATCGAGTGCGTAACCGTCGTGGCTTGCGCGCGTGTCGCGCAACGCCTCGGCGGCCTACGCAAGGGCTGGGCAGTGTAGCGAAGCCGGGCAAACGCTGCCAGATCGTTTCGCTGAGGCCACGCCACTGCATGAGTAGTGCCCTAACCGTTTGTCCTAACCATGTGTTGTTGTTGGTCATCTGCCAACCCCTGTGGCACAGCCGCCCTCGGCTGTGGCCCGGTCAACGCCGCCTCCGGCGGTGGACTTCACAGCCGAGGGCGGCTGTGCCACATGGCCTGATGCCCCCGGAGAGCAACACACCCCACGGGCGGTTGCTTGCAGAGCCGCCCGATTGTTGGCATTATCAAGTAGCACCAGCGCCGGACTGAACGTCTTCGGACCGCCCACGGAGAATCATGGAAACCACGAACGAATCCAGCGCCGCCACGATCGAGAAGCCGCAGCCCCGCCCGACGGCGGCCTTGGTCGCTCCGCATCCGGGGGCGGCCGCCATGCCTCGCTGGACGACCGGCGAGTTGGCCGACGCCCCCCATTTCACCTGGAAAAAGTGGTTTGCCATGCTCGGCCCCGGCTTGCTGATGGGCGGGGCCGCCATCGGCGGCGGCGAGTGGCTCACCGGCCCCCTGCTCACCGCCCGCTATGGCGGCTCGCTGCTTTGGCTGGCCACCCTCAGCATCTTGTTTCAGGTGGTCTACAACATGGAGATCAGCCGCTACACGCTGTATTGCGGCGAACCGATTTTCACGGGCAAGTTTCGCACGCTGCCTGGCCCGCGGTTCTGGCTGCTGGTCTACCTGCTGTTGGACTGCGGCTCGATCTTCCCTTACCTGGCCACCAGCGCCGCCACGCCGCTGTTCGCCTTGATGAATCACGGCCGTATGCCGAACCCCGAATCGACGGCAGTGGCCAACCATCTTTTGGGCATCGGCCTGACCGATAAGACGGCGTTGAACCTGTTGGGCAGCGCGGTTTTCCTGTTGGCTTTGGTGCCGCTCATTTTCGGCGGCAAAGTGTACAACTCGCTCAAGGCCGTGATGTCGTTCAAGATCGTCACGGTGTTTGGGTTCTTGTTGACTCTGGCCATCGGATATTCGCAGTGGGGCACCTGGACCGAAATCGCCAGCGGGTTTTTTAAGTTTGGCAACGTGCCGGTGGTTCGCGGTGAAGACCTCAACGGCAACGGCGTGCTCGATGCCGGCGAAGACTGGGACGGCGACGGGCGATTGGATGCGACTCCGGAAAAACGTCTGCAACCCACGATCGACGAAGACGGCGACGGCGTGAACGAAAGCTACGCCGACATCGACGGCGATGGCAGACCAGATAAGTTTGTCGACCTCGATGGCGACGGCATTCGCGATGGCGACAACGTGGACAATATCTTCGTGTCCTTAGTTCAGGGGCGGGGCATGCCCAAAGTCGACCTCAGCATCGTCGCACTGCTGTGCATGATGGTGGCCATTTCCGGGCAAGGCGGTCTGTCGAACACGCCCCTGAGCAACTACACGCGCGATCAGGGCTGGGGCATGGGGCACCTGGTGGGAGCGATTCCCAGCGTGGTGGGCGGCCATAAGTTTCAGCTCTCGCACGTCGGCTGCGTCTTTCGCGTCGATGCCGAAACCTTGCCGCGCTGGCGGCGGTGGTATCGGCACGTGATGCGCGACCAGCTTGTGGTGTGGATGCCGGCGTGCTTTATCGGCCTGGGATTGCCGAGCATGCTCTCGGTGCAATTTCTGCCGCGCGGCACCGACGCCGCCACCTGGACGGCCGCCGGCATGACGGCCCAGAGCGTCGGCCAGCACGTCGGCAGCGTATCGGGCGCCACCTGGGGCCAGGTGTTTCAGTTCATGACGCTGTTCTGCGGCGTGTTGGTGTTAGCGCCGACCATGGCCAGCACGGCCGACGGCGTCATCCGCCGCTGGCTCGACGTGTTTTGGACCGCGAGCGTGCGCTTGCGCCAGGTCGATCCCAAGCACATCGGCAAGCTTTATTTCACGGTGCTCTGCTGCTACGCCCTGTTTGGCATCGTGGTATTGATCTTTATTCCCGGCAAACACCTGATGGCCATCGCCACCAACATCTTTAATTATGCCCTGGGCTTCAGTTGTTGGCACGCATTGGCGGTGAACCTGACGTTGCTGCCGCGTGAACTGCGGCCCGGCTGGTTTGTGCGGATCGCGCTGTTCTTCGCCGGCGTATTCTTCATGCTGATCGCCGGACTGACGACGTACACGAAGCTGGTTGAGACGGGATACATTTAAAGAGGAGTCAGGATTCGGGATTCGGGGGTCAGGGTTCGGAGTTCAAGGATTAGGGCAAGCGGGACGGTTGGATCGCGATGTCCCTCAAGGTGGGGCGGATGAATCGTGATTGTTGTCGTCATGCAGATTTCTCAGGCGATGGTTCCACCGGATGAAGTGCCGCGGGCGTGATTTCGATACTCCAACGATCCAGTCTGGGATGCCTAGCCAGCCCAACACTTCCATCGCCGCGAACAAGCATCCTGCGGCGCCAGCCCCGATGGCGAATCGTATTTCAAGCGGCAGCCTGATCCAAATCGCACAGCCGACAGCGACGGCGGCTATCACCACCAGGACAACGCTCAGGCTGAATTGCAACCGCCGGCTCATGGGAGAAACATTATAAGCGTCGGATCGCCGATGTGGGAATTTCCTTGCCAACCGGCTATGGATTCATCTATATTGATGGGACGGCAACCGCGAGCTTTAAGGAGCGGCTGCCGCGACCTCCATTTGCCCGCCGCAGACAGGGCGGCGGGTCCTGCCTGAATTATTCGAACCAGCTCACGGTGAAAGCATGGTCCGTTCGTCCGCCGGCCGCCAGGGCCAGGGTTACCTTGCCATTGCGGTCATCGTTCTGGCCGCAGTCGCTGCGCGAGCCGAAGACGCCCCGGCCAAGGTGAGCTACTACAAACAGATCCGCCCGATCTTCCAGGAGCATTGCCAAGGCTGCCATCAACCGGCCAAGCGGTCGGGCGGGTTCGATATGACCAGCGTCGCGCTGATGCAAAAAGGCGGCGATAGCGAAGAGCCGGCCTTTGTCGCCGCCCAGCCGGACGAAAGCTTTTTGATCAGCCAAATCGTGCCCGACGGCGAAACGCCGCCGCTGATGCCCAAGGGCAAAGAGCCGCTGGCGCCGGAGGCCATCGAGCTGATTAAGCGCTGGGTGGCCGAGGGGGCGGGCGACGACACGCCCGCCGCGGCTGAGGGCGCGGTCGACAGGGAGCATCCGCCGGTCTACCACCAAACGCCGGTGATTACCTCGTTGGAGTTTTCGCCCGATGGCGCGCTGCTGGCCGTGTCGGGCTATCACGAGGTGCTGCTGCACCAGGCCGACGGCGGGGCGCTGGTGGCGCGGCTGGTGGGCATGTCGGAGCGCATCGAGTCGGCCACGTTCTCGCCCGACGGCAAGCGGCTGGCGGTCACGGGCGGCTCGCCGGGCCGTTTTGGCGAAGTGCAAATCTGGGACGTCGCCGAGCGGAAGCTGCTGCTTTCCGTGCCCGTCACTTACGACACGGTTTACGGCGCCAGTTGGTCGTCGGACGGGACGAAGGTGGCCTTCGGCTGCGGAGACAACACGTTGCGGGCGATCGACGCGGCAACCGGCAAACAGGTGCTCTATCAGGGCGCGCACAGCGACTGGGTGCTCGACACCGCCTTTTCGAGCGACAACTCGCACCTGGTTTCGGTCAGTCGCGACGGCTCGATGAAGCTGACCGACGTGGCCACGCAGCGATTTGAGGACAACATTACCAGCATCACGCCGGGCGCCCTGAAGGGCGGATTGATCGTTGTGCGCCGCAACGCCAAGAGCGACGAGTTGCTGATTGGCGGCTCCGATGGCGTGCCGAAGATCTACAAGATGTACCGCACGCAGGCCCGGCAGATCGGCGATGATTTCAATCGCATCACGCGGTTCAATGCCGAAGCGGTGCCGGGCCGCATTTTTGCCGCCGAGTACAGTCCCGACGGCACGAAGGTGGCCGTCGGCAGCAGCAACGACGGTCACGGCGAAGTGCGCATCTTGAACGAAGCCGACGGCAAAACCGTGCGGAAATTCGCCGACCAGTATGGGGCGATATATTCGGTCGCCTATCGGCCCGATGGCAAAGCGTTGGCCGTGGCGGGTTTTGACGGCAAAGTGAGATTGTTCGATCCCGAAAACGGAACCTTGTTGAAAGAGTTTGTGCCGGTGCCCCTAACCACCGAGGTGGCGGCAAAGTAGATCCGGCTCAGTAGTAGGCACACTCCGTGTGCCGCAACTTCTGACCTCGACGCGCCCACCTGCAGAGAACGGGAGAGAAGTTGCGACCAGCAAGTGATATCGAGCAGGTTTCACGATCAGGCGACACAACCGACTCGATGCGGTAAAAGTTGCGGCACACGAAGTGTGCCTACTACCTTACGTTAAGGCACACGGAGTGTGCTTCATGCAATTGGGAACACCAAGATGAAACACGTCGTACCCCTCCTGATCATCGCCACGCTGCTCGCACCGGCCTGGGCCGAGGAAGCCGCTGGCCGCAAACCGGAGCAATTGCCCGAAGGCCGGACGTTGGTGCGAATCGAAGCCCTGCCGGCCGCGGTCGAGCTGAAGCACCCCTACGACTATCGCCAGTTGCTGTTGACCGGCGAGCTGAATACCGGCGAGCGTGTCGATGTGACGCGATTGGCTGAGCCGCTGGCGCCCGAGGCGATCGTCAGCCTGTCGCCCACCGGAATCGTGCGGCCCAAAGCCGACGGCAGCGGCGAGATTCGCTTCGAGCTGGCCGGGCAAACCGTCGTCGTGCCGGTGAAAGTGAGCGGCCAGAAAGATCCCTATGCGGTGAGCTTTGTCCGCGACGTACAGCCGGCGATGTCGAAGCTAGGCTGCAACGCCGGCACCTGCCATGGCTCGGCTCAGGGCAAGAACGGCTTCAAGCTGTCGCTGCGCGGCTACGATCCGCTGTTTGATCATCGCGCCCTGACCGACGATCTGGCCGGGCGGCGCTTCAACCGGGCCGCCCCCGACCAGAGCCTGATGCTCCTCAAGCCGTCGGGCGTGGCGCCGCACGCGGGCGGCGTGCTCATGCGCCGCGGCGAACCGTATTACGAATTGCTGCGGGCCTGGATCGCCGATGGCGTCAAGCTCGATCTGGAGAGCCCGCGCGTCAGCAGCATCGAAGTCTATCCCAAGAACCCCGTGATGCCGCTGCCGGGCATGCGGCAACAGATGGCCGTGCTGGCCACTTACAGTGATGGCCAGGTGCGCGACGTGACGGCCGAGGCATTCATCGAGAGCAGTTCGAGCGAAAAGGTCGAAATCGACAAGCAGGGCCTGGCCACCGCCGCCCGCCGCGGCGAGGCCGCCATGCTCGCGCGCTATGAAGGCGCTTACGCAGCCACCACCGTCATCGTGATGGGCGACCGCAGCGGCTTTGCCTGGCGTGAAACGCCCGTCAACAACCACATCGATGAGCTGGTCTACAACAAGCTGAAGCAGGTCAAGATTCTGCCCAGCGACCTGGCCGGCGACGCTGAGTTTCTGCGCCGCGTTTATCTCGACACCATCGGACTGCCGCCGACCATTGACCAGGTCAAAGCCTTTCTGGCCGACACGCGCGACACGCGCGTGAAGCGAGACGAGCTGATCGATCGCCTGGTGGGCAGCCCGGACTATGTCGAAAACTGGACCAACAAATGGGCCGATCTGTTGCAGGTCAACCGCAAGTTTCTGGGCGAGGAGGGCGCGTGGGCGTTTCGCAACTGGATTCAGCAGGCCGTTTCGAGCAACATGCCTTATGACGAGTTTGTTTACACGGTGCTGACGGCCAGCGGATCGACGCTCGACAATCCCCCGGCGGCCTATTACAAGGTGCTCCGCGATCCGGGCGATACGATGGAGAACACCACGCAGTTGTTCTTGGCGGTGCGGTTCAACTGCAACAAGTGCCACGATCATCCGTTCGAGCGTTGGACGCAGGACCAATATTACCACCTGGCGGCGTATTTCGCCCAGGTGGGCCGCAAGCCCGCCCCTGAATTCGCCGGCCGCAACATCGGCGGCACCGCCGTCGAGCGGCCGCTGCCCTTGGTTGAAGTGGTTTACGACAAAAACGGCGGCGACGTGAACCATATTCGCACCGGGCAGGTCGCCGCACCGGAGTTCCCCTACAGCTATCCAGGCCAAAACGCCGGCGACGCCTCTCGCCGCGAGCAACTCGCCCGCTGGATCACCGCCAAGCAGAATCCTTACTTCGCCAAAAGCTATGTCAACCGCGTCTGGGGCTATTTGCTGGGCGCCGGCATTATCGAACCGCTCGACGACATCCGCGCCGGCAATCCGCCCACCAACCCCGAGCTGCTCGATTGGCTGACGGCGCAGTTTGTCGACAGCGGCTTCGACGTGCAGCAGCTTTTCCGCACCATTCTCAAATCACGCGTTTACCAGCACTCGATTGTCACCAACGAGTGGAACCAGGACGACGAGATCAACTATTCGCACGCACTGGCTCGGCGATTGACCGCCGAGACGCTGTACGACGCGGTGCATCGGGCCACCGGCAGCCAGATTCATTTGCCCGGCGTGCCGGCTGACTTCCTGGCTACGCAGTTGCCCGACAGCGGCATTCAAACCGAAGACGGTTTCTTGAATCTGTTTGGCAAACCGCCGCGCGAGAGCGCGTGCGAATGCGAGCGCAGCACCGGCGTGATGCTGGGCCAGGCGCTCAATCTGGTCAACGGGCCGACGATCGCGCGGGCCATTTCCGACGGCAACAACCACATTGCCAAAACGGTGGCCGCCGAAAAAGACGATGCCAAAGTGATCGAGAGCATCTTCCTGTCGATTCTTTGCCGTCCGCCCAGCGAAACGGAAGTGCAAGCGGCGCTGGAAACCATCCAGGCCGAAAAGATCGAGCAAGAGAAGCACGTCGCCGAACTGGCGGCCTACGAGCGCGACATGCTGCCCAAGCGGCAGGCCGAATGGGAGCAGAACCAATCGCCGGCTGTGTGGACCGTGCTCGACGCGGCCAGCTTGTCGTCGGCCGGCGGCGCCACGCTTGCCAAGCAGCCGGATGGCTCGGTGCTCGTCAGCGGCAAAGCACCGGCGACCGATATCTATGCGCTTACGGCCACTACCGCGGTGACCGGCATAACGGGTCTGCGCATCGAGGTCCTGCCCGACGACAGCCTGCCCGCCAAGGGGCCGGGCCGGGCGCCCAACGGCAACTTTGTGTTGAACGAAGTCAAGCTGACGGCGGGTCCGGCGGGCGATGCCGCGGCGGCCAGGCTGGTGCCGTTGCGGAATGGCCAGGCCGATTTCGCCCAGAACGGTTTCCCCGCTTCGCTGGCGACCGATGGCAACGAGCAGGGGTCGAGCGGTTGGGCCGTCATGCCCAAGTTCGGCCAGGCGCACACGGCGATCTTCGAGACCGTGGGCGAGGTGGGCGCTGAGGGCGGCACGTCGCTGACCATCGCGTTGCCGCAGCAATTTGGCGGCCAGCACACGATTGGCCGTTTCCGAATTTCGCTTACGACCTCGAAGCAGCCGTTGCACCTGCAAGGCCCGCCCGCGGCGATCGCGGCGATTCTGGCCGTCGCCCCCGACGCGCGCACGCCGGAACAAAAAGCCGAACTGGCGCGGCATTATCGCTCGCTCGATCCCGAGCTATTGCGTCTGCAGGCCATCGCCGCGGAATCGGCCAAACAGCCCGACGCCTATCGGTTGCTCGGAGCCCAGGACGTCGCTTGGGCGCTGTTGAACAGTCCCGCGTTCTTGTTCAATCGGTAACCATAGAGGTCACCTTTGGTTTCATGATGGCTTCCAGTTCATGGGCGGCCACTGGTCAAGGCGATGTCCCATCGCGCTAGTTAGTTCGCCAAAGGCTTTCACAAGCCTGCGGAATGAGCGGCTGCGCGAAAATGTTAGTCTCATGTCGAAGAGTTGGCTCATTGCAGCCTGATCGGTGGTTTCTTTGTAGCTTTTGCCTGGAGCCATGTGCGACCGCAATTGCTCTTTTGCACCCCGTCGCGATTCAGGATCAATGAACGATTGAGCATCGGCGCGAATCCCGCGGTGGCCGCGCAACGATTCAAGCGACGCCAGAAACCAAGCTTCGTATTCGCGGTTTGCAAGTACCACCGCGCAGGGAATTGTGCGCGCTTCGGCCTGCGCCCATTGACACAGTTTTGGAGCTAAAGCTTTGGGGCAATCGTTGTCAGCATCGAAGAGAATGAGCACTGCTTCGCAGGCAGGCTTAAGTAACGCCAGCGCCACCGCGCGCCGTAAGCTCGCCTCTTGCACCAGTTCCGACCTCTTTCGTTGAATCGGCTTGCCAATGTCGATCGTGTAGATTTCGGACGCGTCCCGTAAACGGCGGAGCAAGACGGGAACCGCTGTGATTTCGCCGGCCCCTTCGACGATCGGATAAATGGGCATCGCGGCCTACTCAGATTGCTTCGTCAAACAGCAAAGTTGAATCGGGGGACGCTGGCAACGGCAGCGGCGCCGCATCTAAGGCGTTGGATCGCAAGAGTTCACCAGCGCCGGCAATCCGCCGTTCCAACGCCTCGCGCGAGGCAGGCGCGACTCGTGCGATGGTTGACCGACCCTCTTCCCACGTGATAATACGCAAATGACGATCCTCGATCCATTTGCTGTCGAGAAGCTCGACACTATGGGTGGCAACCAGTATTTGCATCCGTGCCATGGCATGCGACAGGGCGTCGAGCAAGACGCCCATCGCACCGGGATGGATCGTAACCTCAGGTTCCTCGATTGCCAGAAGGGAGGGCGGGCAACGCTGAAACGCGGCTGCGAGCAGAGCTAAGATCCGAAGCGTCCCGTCAGACATCTGCAGGCCGCCCAGCTTCATTACTTCAGTCGCCGAAAGCCGTTGCTGAAACACGATGTCATTGGTCCCCGCACAGTCTTGCGCGCGAACATCGAGTAGCCCGGGCGTGGCCACTGCGAGCAGTTCAATAATCTGGTCCAAGTTTTCCGGTTCATGAGTTTGAAGGTCTGCTAGGATGTTGGCGGTTTCGCTCCCGTCGCGGCGCACTGCCGATTGCCCGTTTCGGTTTTGTGGCTCGCGCATCCGCGAGGGTTCGATAGAATATACGCAGGCACGCCGCAGCGAATCGAAAACATCAAAGAATAAGGAATCGCTCCCGATCGTCGGTAGCGCCAGACCGGATCGACGAGCCGTGGGCGCCATACTCCCGACATTCGAGCGAACAATTCCCGATGATTGATCGAACCAGCATCGCGCACCATCCGGCCGCGAGATCAAGCATTGTTCACGCTCAACGGAGACTTGGTCGCCAACCGCGCGCGCCACAAAGGCGTAGTGGGCGCTCGCGATTTCGTTGCTTAAGCGTCCGAAATCGACACCCAGCCCCATGCAATCGTGATCAACGCCGGTACGCGATCGGTGCCGGAGTGCGGCAAAACCACCGCGTTTGGCAATGGCTGACTCAAGCGGTAGCGTCATTGTTTCGGATAGGAATGCGATCGCGTCGAGTAGATTACTCTTGCCCGACCCATTCGGACCGACCAGAAATGTAGGGTTGTCGAAGTCGATGTGCTCATTGACAAAACTCTTGAAGCGTTTCAGCGTCAAACCCTTGATTTTCGCTTCCACAAAGCACCTCGGATATCAAGACCATGGTTCATTTTTAGTCTACCGCCACCAGCCGAATGAATCTATGCCGTAGACTGTTCAGCGGCAATTCTTCCCTCGAATCGCTGACATCAAATGCCTTTTCGTGAATCTGCGCCGTCGCCGCGCATCCGGACGTGGCAGTGGTTTATTCTGTCGGCGGCGGCGCCCATCGCGATCACCGCCAGCAAGCTGAATCTTGATCTTTGGCACGACGAGATCTATACGGTGATCACGTTCGTCGCTCAGGGGCCGCGGTTCATCGTCACTGATTACTCGCTGGCCAACAACCACGTGTTCTATTCGCTGGTGCTGTGGCCGTTTTATTGTCTCTCCGACAGCAACCTGGTGCTGCGATTGCCGTCGCTCGTTTTCACCATCGCCACGCTGGCTTGGGTGTTTCGCTTGGCGCTGCGCCGCATCGGGCTGGTGGCCGCCGTGCTGACCACGGCCCTGCTGGGCTTGAACCAGATGTTCTTGATTCACACGATCCAGGTGCGCGGCTATGGACTATCGATGTGCCTGATGGCCTGGCTGGCCAATTTGGCGCTGCCGCCGCCCGATGCTTCGGCATGGAGACGCCGTCTGGCCATTGCCTTGGTGGGTGCGGCGTTCCTTTATGTCATGCCCACCAATCTGCTGTTTTTTGCGCCGCTGGCGATCGCGGCCCTCGCCGAGTGCTGGCTACGAACTGGCAAGAATGCGCGGGCGCTGGCGGCCGACGCGGCCTGTTGGGCGGCGGCGGGCCTGCTGGCGCTGTTGGCCTATCTGCCGATCGCCAGCCAGATTGCCGAGGTGAGTCGGCGCGCATCGCCGGGCTCTTGGTCGAATGTCCAAAGGTTGCTGGAAAACTTCTTCTCGCCCGCCATGCACGATGCATGGTGGTTGGCGCCCTTCGCGGCCGCGGGCATGGTTTGCTGGGGTTTTCGCGCGCGCACCGCCAGTGCCCGCGGCGGCGCGGCGGCGCCGTTGCTGGTGGGCGCCGTCGTGTGCGGCGCGTTTGTGCTTAGCGGCGCCCTGCGAATCAGCCCCTTCGAGCGCAACTATTGCCCGCTGCTGCCGCTTTTGGCGTTGGCGGCGGGTTGGTCGCTTGCCGAGCTCGCCGCGCCATTGCAGCGGCGCTGGCCGGCGGCGCGGGAGGAATGGCTGGCCGTAGGCGGTTGCTCGCTGCTGGGCCTGGCGCTGGCCCCCGCCTTACTGAGCTACCCGCGCCGACTTGACGAGCGGCGCCGGCAGGTGGCGGCTCACAGCCGCTGGCCCGTGCAAGACGGCTATTACAACTATTACGCCGCCGACTTCCGGCCTTCGGAGCTGGCCGATTGGCTGGCCGATCGTCACATCGAGCAGATGGCCTATGTGATTTGTTACGCCAAAGAAGATCATCTCGACGTGGCCTATTATTTCGAATACATCGGGCTGCCGATCTATCACGGCCTGCCCCTTGATCCACAGGATCGGCCCGTCGAAGTATTTGCCGTCTTGCCGGCGGGTTGCACGTGGGACCGGTTGGCCGAGCGTTGCCGGCTCTCGCCCGACGACATCCGGCAGTTCGAGCACATCGGCGACTTCGGCTATCACCAGCTTTACCAATCGCGGCAGCCACGGTACATCGACCTGCCCGCCGATAATGGACCGGGCGAGTGAGCTACCAATCCACCGCCACTTTAACCACCACTTTATGCGGCTCGCCGACGCCCGCCAGCGGCGCGTGAGCGTCGTGGGGAAAGAAAATGGCAAACCTGCCCGGCGGCAGCGCCAGCCACGAATCGGGCCGCTCGGCGTAAAACGCCACGTCGTTGTCGGGCAAAAACGGAACCTCGGGCGCCGAACATTCGGTCACCGGCCGATAGCCGATTTCCTCGTTACCCGCCAGCGTCAGTTGGATGTCGATATAGCGGCGGTGCGATTCCAGGCGAGCCGCCTGCCGCCCCTTGGCCGGATCGCGGTTGACAAGCGCGAACAACCGTGGGCCATCGATCTCGTGCCGCCCGGTGCTCGAGCGAGGCAGGTCGGTCTCGGCGAGCCAGCGCCACGCGGCGGCAAAGCCCGGATGCAGCGATCCGTAGCGTGAGGCGTGAGAAATCAGGTCTACAATCATCGGTTCAGCTCAGCTTTCGCTCGAAAACCGCCCGATTTTTGACAGGCGGCCCTGGTGCGAACATACTATCTACATTAAGCAGAATACTCGCAACCCTTTGGTGCGGCATACGCGGGAGAATGGCTCATGCGCTCTCATCATCTTTGGCTGACGGCGACTACTCTGACGATCGTGGCCATCGGCTCCGCCGGCGCGGACGAAGCTGCCGAGAAGCGGTCGGCGCCGGTTGCCAAGCTGGCCGCGCGTGAGTCGTCGGCTTCGCTCTCGACGGCTGCCGGTACGCCCAACGGCGTCGCCGCCGATCGAGAAGCAGCCGCACCCGCCGCGGGCGGGCCGGCGGCGCGGCCTGCGACCGATCCGGCCATCGAGCTTTCGGCGCCGCGAACCTACCAGTTCAAACTGGTGGTGCGCGTCGAGGCGCCCAAAGAGGCGGCCTGCAAAAACGTGGTGGTCGTCGCGCCCATTCCCATGGATTGGTATGAGCAAAAGGTGCGTCTGCTCAGCCGCAAATACACCGAAGGCGGCAAATATCGCGAACAGGTCAAGCGCGGCCAATGCGCCACGATGAAGTTCCAGGTTCCCCGCATCGAGGCCGGCGAATCGGCCTCGGTCGAGCTGCTCTATGAAATCACCCGCTGGCGCATGGAATTCACGTTGCCGGGCGAGACGCTCGATTTTTCCAAAGGGCCGCCCGCCGACATCCGCGATCAATACGCGCGTCAGCCGCCGGGGCTGGAAATGAAGCATCCTAAGATCGTCAGCCTGGCCGCCGAACTGGAAAAGCAGCATGTGGCCGACGGCCCGTGGGAAATGGTCAAAGGCTTTTGGCAATGGACGCGGGACAACGTCGATTTTGAAAACGGCGATTTCCGCGGCGCGCTGTTCGCGCTGGAGCAGCATTGCGGCGATTGCGAAGAGATGAGCGCGCTGTTTGTCAGCATGTGCCGGCTGTCGGGCGTGGTGGCCCGCAGCGTATGGGTTGAGGGGCACAACTACCCCGAGTTCTATCTGCTCGACGCGCACGGCAAAGGCCACTGGATTCCAGCCCAGGTACTCGGCCCGGCCTGGTTCGGCGAAATGGCTGAGTATCGGCCGATCTTGCAAAAGGGCGACGCGTTCTTCGACCCCTTCAAGCGCAAATACGTGCGCTATACGCCACAGACCGCGCGGGCCGACGGCAACAGTGCCGAACCGAAGCTGACCGTCGAACACCTGGTGCTGGCCGACTCGGACATCAACGGACCAACCTACGAGAACTCGAAGTAGGCGCACCTCAACTCGAAGTAGGGGCACCTCCCCTTGCGCGGCTTATAAGGTCGCTGCGCCCCCCAATGCGGAGGGGTCGCTCTCCAGCTACCTGTCTGGAGGAGTGCGCAGGGAGGGGCTGTGATCCACGCCACTGGAACTCGGGACTTGGGGTCGCCAAAGCGTTGACATCGGTTTAGAGAAAGCTAAACTATAGATGGCTAAGATCGCGCGCCCAACTTTTATCGCGGCCAGCGGCGCCTGGGGTACCGTCGAGTTCGCAGTGCTGCAATCGGGCAAGATTCCCGCGAAGTTGTTCTTCGACGTCGATTGCAAGCAGATTCGCGAAAAGGGCGCCGACGAGCCACAAGCGAGTGCACAAGCGAGGTTTTTGATTCTGTTTCAGCACATGGCGAATTATGGCCCTGCTGAGATGCCCGACAAGCGTTTTAAGAAAGAGATGGGAAATCTTTGGGCCTTTAGACACGAAGTCGCGAACATCCAGATCCGATTCCCTTGCTTTCGCGATGGAAACGCCTGGATTGTTACGCATGGCTTTGTTAAACCGGGCGCCCGAAAGGGGTTAGGAGACTGGCCGCAAAGCGAAGTGCACCGCGCACAGTCGATCGAAGTGGAGTATTGGCAGAGGACACAGCTATCAAGAAAGAAGAAGCGATGACCAAGACGCTTGTTGAAGAATACGTCTCAGATCCGGTCAACATGCGCCTCTTTCAGCAGGAGCGCGCCATCTTCGACGTTACGCAGAAACTTGAAGAAGCCATGAAGAAATTCGGCGTGAGCCGCGCCGAGCTCGCTGCTCGTCTAGGAAAGACAAAAGGGTGGGTTACGCAAATGCTTGATGGCGAAGCAAACAAGACGGTGCGCACGGTGGCCGATGCATTTGCGGTGCTTGGTCTCGCATATCACTCGTCCTATGGGCCTATTCATGTCAGTAATGCGCCAGCGGTGACAGCGGTTCCTCATGCCCGCATCGAAGCAGTTACTGGAAGCACCCCGACGGTTGCGAGCGAAACCGAACAGCAACGACTGGCCTCAACAAGCGTGAACCGCGTGGAGACGATTCAGTTCAAAGTAGCTGGCTAATTCCGATGGCAAAGAAACGACCACAAAGACCAAGGCCCAAGCGCGGCCCGTACGTTGCTGCGGCCGTCTTTTGCGAATCGGTGATCGAGGGCAAGGACGGCTGCTTGACCCCCGTGCGGATCATCGACAGTATTACTGCCGTAATTGATCCGTCCACCCCGCCAGATTTTCCTTCCAAAGAAAACCGCTTGTCTGTTGACGTTTGGTCGGTCGTAATTCTCAAAAGCGGAGACTCTCCTGGCGAACACTCAATTCGCCTGGTTGTCGAATCGCCATCAGGATCCAAAAAAACTGGTTACGAACAAATTTTGACCTTATCGGAGCCGGCGCAAGGCGGCATCAACTTACGAATACACCAGTCGATCGGAGTCGTGGACGGCGGTCTTTTTTGGATTCATGTTCTTGTGGATGAAAAGCGGTTAACGAGCATGCCGCTTTTAATCAGGGTTACACGCGAGCAGGCGATAGCCGCCCCGCCTACGCCGAATGGTCAACCCGCGCCACGACGGCTAAGGCGTTCCAGAAAAAGATGGTAGACTACCCGATGTCGGTTTGCCCATTCCGTGCGAAATAGTATCACTACCCGCACGGGCGGTTCCTGGGCACCCGCCCATGGGGATGGTATAATTCCCATCGCGTGGAGGGATTGCCTCGGCACTTCGTTACGGGACGGGGACTTGATGAAATCGCCGGTGTCTTTGATTGTTTTGCGGTCGCTGTTTTTCCTGGTGGCAGGAGGCGTGGCCGTGTCGCTGGTCCAGTCCGACCAGATGCCCGGGCAGCCGGTTTGGCTGCCCTGGGCCGTGTTCGTCGGCATTTTGCTGGTTTCGTCGCTGGTGGTGGCGGTTGATACGCTCTCGCCGCGCAAGCCGCTCGACGTGATTTCGTCAGTCTATTTTGGGCTGATCGTGGGGCTGTTTCTGTCGTATGTGGTGGGGCTGGCGCTGTCGCCCGTCATGCCGCTTGCTCCCTGGCCCCGCGAGTGCATACGGCTGGTGATGGCCTTGGTGCTTTGCTACACCTGCATCAGCCTGTTGATGCAGACGCGCAACGACTTTCGCTTTGTCATCCCCTATGTCGAGTTCTCGAAGGAGGTCAAGGGACTCAAACCGTTCGTGCTCGACACCAGCGTGGTGATCGACGGCCGCATTGCCGACGTGGTCGAGACCAAAGTGCTCGACAGCCAGTTGATTATGCCTCGGTTCGTGCTGGGCGAGCTGCAAGGCATCGCCGACAGCTCCGACCGGCTGCGCCGCAGCCGCGGCCGCCGCGGGCTCGACATTCTCAACCGCCTTCGCTCGAACCCCGGCATCGACTTGCAGATTTTCGACCGCAATCTGCCCGAGTTCGAAGGTCAACCGGTCGACCTGAAGCTGGTGCTGCTGGCCAAGCATCTCGACGGCAAGGTGGTGACCAACGATTACAACCTGAACAAAGTGGCACGGCTGCACGGCGTCGATGTGATCAATTTGAACGATCTGGCCAATGCGCTCAAGCCAATTTTTCTGCCCGGCGAATCGCTCGAAGTGCAATTGGTCAAGCCGGGCGAAGAGCCGGGTCAGGGCATCGGCTATCTGGACGATGGCACCATGATCGTTGTCGAGGGGGGCCGCGAACATTTGAATAAGCTGGTGAAAGTTGCGGTCACCAGCGTGTTGCAAACCAGCGCCGGTCGAATGATATTTGGGCGTTGCGAATCGGTGGTTCGCAGAGACACCGCCAAGGCGCCGGCAGGTTGAATCTCATACGCTCGGTGAGGCCCTCACGCTGCTGGCGAAAATGACCTTTGCCGGCACTCGCCGCGCCGCTACTATCGGCGGCCGCACGGACAACCGTGTCCGTGCCGTTCAGGTTGTGGTATCCGTTGCAGCAGGAGGCGGCAAGATGAGTAAGTTGGGCTTTTACGGCTGGGTGCGTGAAAACGTAAAGCGGGCCGTTCTTCTGGGCTTTTCCGACGCGGTCGAGCAACTCGGCACGCCCGTCGATGGCGAAGACATCAGCCCGCAGTTGCTGGCGGTGCTTCGTCAGCCCAAGCCGCTGCTCTCCGCCGAGCCGACCCCTTCAAAGCCAGCCGGCGGAGGCCGGAAACGTCTGGGGCAAACCCTTGAGCAGATTCAGCAGCGCTCCGCGACCAGCACGCCCGCAACTGCCGGCGGCGCGCAATAGGCAGTTCGTTGCGGGCCATCTCCCTACCCCCTACGCAGCTTGGCAACTCGGCCTAACCGGAAAACTCTGGCGATTCGCCTGATGTTGGGTCTTCTTTTGAACCGATAAACGATTGCGCCGCTACGCGCGGCGCGGACGCAGACATGTGCGCCCGCCGGATGATCGGGTTCAAGGACGAACATCGTGCCCCAGATGTCTCTTCGCACGATCGGTGTAACGCTGGCGTGCCTCGCTTGCTGCGGCCCAGTCCGCGCTCAGTCGGTCTACCGGCTCACCGCCGACCAGATTCTGATGCCGCGAGAGCATCTGACCAAAGGCGCCGTGCCGGTGGTCACCGCGGTGGCCATCGACGCCGAGGGACGCACGCTGGCCACCGGTGGCGACGATCATGTGGTAAGGCTCTGGAACCTCGACGACGGCAGCCTCATCCGCGAGCTGTGCGATCATACCGATTGGGTGCGAGCGCTGGCCTTCGACGCCGCTGCACATCGTTTGGCGTCAGCCGGCGAAGACCGCTCGATCACGCTCTGGGACCTCAAAACCGGTAAGCCCTGGACCAAGCCGCCTCCGCTCACTCACGCCATCTACGCACTGGCTTATAGCAGCGACGGCGCCATCTTGGCCGCCGCCGGCTTTGGCGAGCAAGTGCAAGTGATCGATGGCCGCACCGGCAAATTGCTTCGGCAGCTTGCGGCGCCGAGCATCGACAATCGGGCATTGGCTCTTTCGCCCGACGGCAAGCTGCTGGCGGTCGCGGGACGCAACGGCCGGATTCGCCTGTGGCAATTGCCCGAAGGCAAGCTGCTGCGCGACCTCGACGCCGACCGGCAGCGAATTCGCGCGTTGGCGTTTTCGGCCGATGGGCGGCAGTTGGCCTGCGGCGGTGACGGCCGCTTCGTGCGAATGTATGACACGGCCAGCGGCGAACTTTCGCGCGAGCTGCCCAGCCGGCCCGGCAAAACTCTGGCCTTGTCGTTCTGCGGTGAGGGCAAATTGGCGGTGGGCAGCAGCGCCAATCTGATTCGCGTTTGGGACCTGGCCAGCGGCAATGAGCCGTTGGAGTTGATCGGGCACGCCGGCTCGGTTTCGTGCCTGGCGTGGAACACCGCGCGCGGCGTGCTGGCTTCGGGCAGCTTCGACACCACCGTGCGGCTCTGGAAACTCGGCGAGCATTCGTGGACCGAGCCGGTGCGGCAAGCGGCCAGAAAGAAGTAAGCAGGGGTCGGGATTCGGGATTCAGGATTCAGGGAGCGAGGGCAGGTGTACGACAAGTCTGTAGGGAACGGACCTCGTGCCGTTCCGTAAACTGCGACTAGACGTCATTCGGACGCTCCTTGGCATTCCGCCAGAGCGCGGTGCGACGTCGCGCCGCCCCACGCGGAACGGCACGGTGTCCGTTCCCTACAGAAGCGTCGCAGCCGGCCTCGAAGTGCCGGGATACGGGAGAAACGTTTGTGGCTGTAGCTCATAAGACTGCGAAGCGGCGGGGCGGACGATCGACGGCCCGCTCGGCGGATCGCCACACGGCGCCGGTCGTCAGCGATACGCGCCGCTGGCGCATCTGCCGTTTCGAGCGGATCGAAGAGCGGTTTCTCATGGCCGCCGACATCCACTTCGGAGCGGTTTATTTCGATCCCGCCAGTGGCAACGACTCGGTCCCCAACGCCTTCACCGTCACGTGGAGCGGCGGGGCGGCCGGCACCGAACTGCAGCAGCTCACCATCACGACCGATCCGCATGGCAACCCGCTGGCTCAGCCGGGCGATCCGTTTTTTAACACCGCGACAGGCTCGCCCGGGGTCTATGGCGCCTCGCCGCTCGATGTGGTCTCCAGCGACGGCGTGCAAGTCACCTCGCAATCGGTGGTCAATGGCGGTACCCAATTGGTCCTCAACTTTGCCGGCTTCACCGCGGGCAAGCAAGTGATCTTCACCGTCGACGTCGACGACATGGGCCACAACGGCGCCGACGCCACGGTCAACGGCAAAGAACTGGAAGGCTCGACGTTGACCGGCGCCTTCGCCGCGCCGCACTACCAGCCGTTTACCGCAGCCGGCACGTTTCAAGACGCCTTCGACCCGGCGCAACAAGCCAGCGGCCTGCCGCTGCCAGACGACAGCTATCTCGGCGGTTATGTGCCGGGGCAATCGCAGCCCAACAGTGTTTCGCGGCCCGTCTACACGGCGGGCACGTTTACCGGCGGCCAGCAGACGCCGTTGCCGATCACGCTCGAAGGCACCGTGTATGTCGATCCCAATCTGGACAACGTGCAGCAGCCGGGCGAAGGCGGCATTCCCGCGGCGCAACTCTCGCTGCTCAGCTACAACGGCGCCAGCTACGTGCCCACCGGCGTCTCTGCCACCACCGACGCCAACGGCCACTATAAAATCACCGGCGTGCTGCCGGGCCAGTACGAAATTGTCGAGACGCAGCCGGTCGGATATTTTGCCGTCGGCTCTTCGCCGGGCAATGTGGTCGGCGTGACGAATGGCACGTCGCTCGATGCCCACACGCTCGTCGGCATCGTGGTGCTCGGCGGCGAAGACGTCGTACACAACGACTTTTCGCAGGCCCTGCCCAACTCGATCAGCGGCCATGTGCGCACCGACAACGGCGGCGATTGCCAAACCGATCCCAACGCCACGCCCATCGCGGGCGTCACGGTGCAGTTGCTCGACGCCAAAGGCAACGTGCTGGCGACCACCGCCACCGACGCCGCGGGATATTACTCATTCGCCAACCTGGCGCCGGGCACGTACGCCGTTCGCAAGCAAACCCCGCCGGGCTACTTTGACGACGACGATCATGTGGGCAGCGCCGGTGGCACGCTGGTCGATCTGAACAACATTGCCGGCATCAAGCTCACCTCGGCCATCGTCGGCATCAATTACGACTTTTGCGAAGCGTTGCCCGTCAGCATCAGCGGGCATGTGCGCACCGACGTCGATGGCGACTGCCAAACCGATCCGAATGCGTTGCCCATTGCGGGCGTCGTCATGCAGTTGCTCGACGCCAATGGCAACGTGCTGAAGACCACCACCACCGACACCAACGGCGAATATCACTTCCAAGGGTTGCCGCCGAGCACCTACGGCGTGCATGCCGTAACGCCCGCCGGATATTTCGCCGCCGACGACCACGTGGGCAGCGCCGGTGGAACGATGGTCGATATCTCGACGCTCGGCAGCGTGGTGCTGACTTCGGGGGCCAACGGCCTCAACTATGATTTCTGCGAAGCGCTGCCCGTCAGCATCAGCGGGCATGTGCGCACCGACGTGAACGGCGACTGCCAGACCGATCCGAATGCCACGCCGATCGCCGGCGTCACGGTGCAGTTGCTCGACGCGAATGGCACCGTGCTGAAGACTACGTCCACCGACGCCAACGGCGAATACACCTTTCAAGGACTTCCGCCGAGCACCTACGGCGTGCATGTCGTAACGCCCGCCGGGTATTTCGCCGCCGACGACCATGTGGGCAGCGCCGGCGGAACGATGGTCGATATCTCGACGCTCGGCAACGTGGTGCTGACTTCGGGCGTCCACGGACTGGACTACGACTTTTGCGAAGCCCTGCCCGTCGGCATCAGCGGGCATGTGCGCACCGACGTGAACGGCGACTGCCAGACCGATCCGAATGCCACACCGATTGCGGGCGTCACGGTGCAGTTGCTCGACGCCAATGGCGCGGTGCTGAAAACCACCTCGACCAATGCCCAGGGTGAATATGACTTCGCGGGGCTTCCGCCCGCCACCTACGGCGTGCATGTCGTAACGCCCGCCGGTTACTTCGCCGCGGATAACCACGTGGGCAGCGCCGGCGGAACGATGGTCGATGTCTCGACGCTCGGCAACGTGGTGCTGACTTCAGGCGTCGAGGGCCTCAACTACGATTTTTGCGAGGGCTTGCCCGCCAGCCTCAGCGGCGTCGTACACGTGGACGTCAACGGCGACTGCGATGTGAACCCCAACGCTCCGCCGCTGCAAGGCGTGACGGTGCAACTGCGGGACGCATCGGACAACGTCATCGCCACCGCGGTGACCGACGCCAACGGCGTGTATACCTTTAGCGGTTTGATGCCAGGCGTCTATAGCGTCCACAAAATCACGCCCGCCGGATACTTTGACGACGACGCGCATGTGGGCACGGCGGGCGGCGCCATCGCCAGTCTCAACGATGTCACCGGTGCCACGCTGGGTTCGGGCGCCGCCGCCACGGGCTACGATTTTTGCGAGGCCCTGCCCGTCAGCATCGCCGGCTTCGTCAAGCTCGAAATCTATGGCGATTGTGAGACAACGCCCAGCGACCCGCCGCTGGCCGGCGTGACCATTCAATTGCTCGGCGCGGGCAACACCGTCATCGGCAGCACCCTGACGGACGCCGCCGGGCAATACGTGTTCAGCGGCATGCATCCGGGCATCTACGGCGTGCGCGAAATCACGCCCGCCGGATATTTTTATAGCGACCAGCACGTGGGCAGCGCCGGCGGACAGATCACCGGCGAGGGCCAGACCACCGGCATCGACCTCGACAGCGGCGTCATCGGCGTCGGTTACAATTTCTGCCTGGTGCCGCCCAGCACCATCTCGGGGTTTGTGTTTGTCGATGGCCCGCCGATTACCACCGCCAACCCCACGCAAGACCTACCGGGCATTCTGGCCAATCTGCCGAGCCTGCGCGACGGCGTGCGCGTGCCCGGTGATCCACCGGTGCCCGGCGTCACGCTGCTGCTGGCCGACGCCACCGGTATGCCGCTGCTCGATCGGTCGGGCAACCGCATCGAAACGACCACCGACGCCAATGGCTTTTACCAGTTCAGCGGCTTGCCGCCGGGGCTGTATTCGGTGCTCAAGGTGCATCCCGATGGATACATCGACGGCATTGACCAGGCCGGCACGCTGGGCGGTCTGGCGATCAGTCCCACGTTGATTCAAGCCGGCGTGCCGAGCGCCGGCGTTTCGGCCTCCGATGCGTTGGTGCAGTCCATCGGCGCCGACCACGACGCAATTGTGCGCATCCCGGTCAGCAACGGCGCCGCGTCGCTCAACAACAACTTCAGCGAGATTCTGCTGGCGCAGCCGACACCGCCGGTTCCCAACCCCGAGACGCCCAATCCGCCCACGCAGCTCGCCGCCAATGCGCCGGTGTTGCCGGCGACGCCGCCTGCCATCGCCCAGCCGGTGGCCTCGCCCGCCGTCTCGCCGTACATCTTCGGCAGCTCTCCGGTGTCGGGCATCACCTGGCACCTGAGCGTAATCGATGCCGGCATGGCCCGCGGCGACCGAGCGGCACTCGGCGGCGCCATGCAAACGGTTCGCATGCGGGCAGACGTGGCCGCCTGGTACAACGCCCGCATGCGTGATGGTCTGTGGACCTTGCATCCGCAGCATCCCCAGGCCGAGGAGGCCCGCAAGCTGGTCTTCGGCAAACTGGGCGGCACGCCTGTCACCGGCGACTTCGATGGCGACGGCCTGACCGACGTGGGCGTGTTCAAAGATGGCGAGTGGTTCATCGACCTGAACGGCAACGGCATCTGGGACGAAGGCGATCTGTGGGCGCGGCTAGGCAACCGCGACGACAAGCCGGTGACCGGCGATTGGGACGGCGACGGCAAGACCGACATCGGCATTTATGGTCCTGCCTGGGCCGGCGATCCACGGGCGGTGCAGAAGGAACCGGGACTGCCCGAGCCGGGCAATGCCGCCGCCGGCCATAAGAACCTGCCGCCCGAACCGACCGAAGCCACCCACGGCTATCGCCAGATGAAGCGCACCCGCGGCGGCGCTTTGCGAGCAGACCTGATCGACCACGTGTTTCACTTCGGCACGTTCGACGATATTCCGGTCACCGGCGACTGGACGGGCACCGGCGTCGACTCGATCGGCGTCTTCCACGACGGCCATTGGATTCTCGATGTCGACGGCGACGGCAAGCGCGGCCCGCACGACATTTCGCTGCGCATGGGGCAAAAGGGCGACCGTCCGGTGGTGGGCGATTTCGATGGCGACGGCGTCGACGAACTGGGCGTTTATCGCGACGGCCAGTGGCACATCGACATCAACCACGATGGCGCCCTCGACGAGCACGACCAGCACCATAACTTAGGCGACGCCGACCATCGGCCCGTCGTGGGCGACTGGGACGGCGACGGCGTTGACCAGATTGGCGTGCATCGCGAGGCGGAGCCGGCGCCTTCGGAGACGTAAAGCACCCGGCTACAAAAAACCCGGCTCCTGCGCAGAATCTGTGGGTGATTCCGGCGTATAACCGCGCCGGGATGCGTTTTTTTCAGGCATTGGCCGGGCAAATAAATGGCGCGGCGATTTGAACATCAATAACTCGTGGTAGAATGATCGGCGGATAGGTGAAACGGAGTCGGGCTCTGCTGGCGAGCAACCTGACAAGGGATAGCCAGGTCCGCTCCGGGTAAATGACTCGCTTGGCCCTGGCCCGCTATAGCGGGCCAGGGTTCTTTACTCGTCAGTCAGCACCTCATTTATTTGCCCGGCCATCCCTCAGAAAACGCAGGGTCGCGCTGCGAACCAGTGCGAAAGCTATCCACAGATTCTGCGGAAGAGCCATAAACCCAAAAACTGCTCTTGACGCCTCGTTTTACTCTAGGTACTTTCTCGGGCGGCCTTGTTCAAGGCGGACAATGACCAAAGGTTGTGACGGCCTCTGCGTGCCCCCGCGGCGCGACAGAGGTTTTTTTGTTCACCGATGATGCTTCACGATCGAGCAACACTCTGCCGACCCACATAAGTCTGGGCCAACCGGCATGAGTCTTGGGCCAACCGGCATGAGTCTGGTAACGGCGCATCGGGCAGTCGCGTCTTTTTTTACGTAGGACGGAATTTATTCCGTTCGTAACCGCCGTACCAGGCAAAGGGTAGGGAAACTCATGCTCGTTCTATCTCGCACTCGTGGAGAGCAAATCGTCATCGACGGCAACATCACCGTCACGGTCCTGGAAGTCCGGGGCGACAAGGTCAGGCTGGGCTTCGACGGTCCCGCCGAAGTGCCCATTCACCGCCAAGAGGTCTTTCAGCGTCTGGAGCAAGACCGCCAAAACTGGGATCCCAGCGTCCAGACTGCCCAGTTGGCCTGCACGGGCTAGCCTCTCGTAGTGCCCGCGATGCCCCGGCGGCCCTGCCGGGGCATCGCGGGTCACTCACTGCGACAATCTGGCTTGGCCCCCGGGGACGATGCCGCTATGATCGCCGCCCACTTCCCGAGGGTGACCAGGAGAAACCATGAGTACTTGGTATCGCCGCCGCGGCGCGGCAATGGTGGTTGGCTTCGCAGCGGCAATGGCAGGCGGCTGTGAAACGCCGGAAAAGGTCAAGCCCCAATCAATGGGCCGCGCCTACACCCCGCAGGCGGTCGATGCCTATGCCTCGCGTTATGGAGTCTCTCGCCAGCAAGCCCGGGCAGAGTTGAACCGCATCGCCAACGCCGCCGACGAAGAAAAAGCCCTCGGCGATGTCCAAGAGGCCGGGGTACGAATGCGATAAGCCGCCCTACTCCGATAGATACCAAGAAATCGCCAGCTCGCCGATGATCAGCAGCGACTCGAACACCAACAGCACGACGATCCAGGCCTCCAGCCGATACTCTCGGCTGAAGTAACGAAATTCGCTGAGCCGGTCGTTGGCCAATTCATACAGGTCTTCGAAGACCTCTAAGCGGTCGTCGATATACTTCAAGCGCTCGGCGACTTCGGCTTGCATAGCCAACTCGGTGGCCAGCCGCCGACCGGCGCCCGGCAGCGTGGCCGGGGCCTTTTCGAGATGGGGCGAAAGCCGCGCGAAGCGGATCCGCCGCAAGGCCGTACTGCGAGTCATCTGATTGACATGCTCTTGCCGGGCCAGCGACGCGCGGCCGATTCCGTGCGTCAAGAGAACATCGGCTTCGGCGGTCGCCCAGGCGTCTTGCAGCTCTTGCTCCAGGCGACGTAGTTCGCTTTCATAAAAAGAAAAATCGACCAGCCCGGCCAGCATTTCGGGCATTCGGCGGCTTGTGCCCAGCAGCACCGCCCGACCCGGCCGCCACAACACCCGATCGCTTTGCAGCACCAGGTCGATGGTGGGCGCGGCGGGAGAAAACGCCGGGTCGTTCATCCAGGCTTCGGCCCGTCGTTGCAGTTCAATGGGTGAGGCCGAGCCGCTGGGCAAAAACAGAAAATCGAGCCGATCGAGCGGCGGACTTGCTAGGGCAGCGGTAGCCAGCACTTCATCGACGCCCAAGGGCTTGCTGACCGCCTCGCGCACATACGGATCGTGAAACGTGCGCACGACCGATCGCTCGCTCGCCTGCGCTTCACCGAACCGAATGCGCAAGGCATGGGCGGCTTCCTGGGCCGCTGCGCCGCTCGTGGGCCCGCCGGTGTCGGCCATACCAAATCGCCTTTCGCCTGGCGAAAGCTCGCGGTTCACTGCGTGGGAAGAATCGGAAATTGCGCCGCGTCGGGTTCGACGTCTTCGATATCGGGTGGCGGAAGGAACGGCACGTCGTCCTCCAGAATCGGTCCCGGCAGCGAGAGCAGAAACTGCGTTTCCTTACAGTGAGTGAAGCAGCTTTTAAGGAAATCGCCCGTCAGATGGTTCAACCACTGCGTGCCGAGTTTGGCGACAATCGCCCGATCGATATCGCTGGCGCTCCACTCGCTCGGGGCGAACCAATCGGACGCCATCAAAAAGCCCCACGATGCCAAGAACGAGGGCACATGTACCCGGTAGCTATGTACTTCCGCAAAAACCGCCCGCAACGTGCGCGAGAGAGCGACGTGTTGCTTGTCATCAAGGAACGAAAACTCGAGACCCTGCACCACCAGCAGGCCGCCGGGCCGCAAGCGGCCTCGCAGCAGCTCGTAAAACTGCCGTGTGTAGAGCGCCTGGGCTGGCCCGTTGTCGAGCATATCGACCACGTCGATGATCACCACGTCGTAGAGATCGTCGGCGGCGGCCACAAACTTGCGGCCATCGTCGAACACCAGCCGGGCGCGCGGATCGTCAAAAGCCCCCTGATGCCAGCGCCGCAGGTGCTCGCGGCACAGCTCGACCACCTCGCGATCGAGATCGACCATCGTGGCCGACTGCACCGAGCGGTGGACGAGCGCCTCGCGCAGCGTCGCCCCTTCGCCGCCGCCGATGATCAGCACCTGGCGCGGATCGGGATGCCGCAGCATGGCCGGTTGCACCAGCAGTTCGTGATACAGCTTTTCATCGTCGCTGGAGCTTTGAATGGCGCCGTCGAGCACCAGCACGCGGCCAAAGTTATAGGTGTCGGCAATCAGAACATTCTGGAAAGCCGTCCGACCTTGGTAGGCCACCTGCTTGAGGCGGTAATGATAGCGGTCGAAGGCGTCGGAATCTTCGACCAGCACCAGCGCGCCATCGCCCACGCTGGCCGGATCGACACGATCGACGTAAAACCGGTTGGGCGGCAGCGGCGGCAGCGGATAAGGCCGCGTCGGCGGCGAGAGCGAACGATCCATCATCAGTGAATATGCGATTTCGGTAGGCCCGGCCCTTGTGGCCGGGTGGTGAACTCGGTAGCCCCGGCCCTTGTGCCGTCGGGAGTCGCTAAATGACCGTGGAGGCCAATATCAGGATGAGACGCCCCCGATGTGGAAGCCCGACGCGTTAGCGAGGGAAAAACCGGTCCACCCCCCTCGCTTACGCGTCGGGCTTCCAGGTTCCGCATTCCCACGATCGTGCAAGGTCATTTAGGTTCGCTCCGGCGAAAGGCGACGTTATGCCGCCCACTCGTTGAACCGATCGTCCGAGAGGCGGCCGTCGGCGGCTCCGTGACGTAAGATGGTCCGGCGATCGACGCGGGTCGGCTTGAGGTATTTGCACATCACCGCGTCGAACCGTTCAGCGCTGCAACTGCGACCGCAGGTAAACAAATCGACAAAGCAGGCCCGGTGTTCGGGATAGGTGTGGATGCTGGCGTGGCTCTCCGACAGCAGCATCACGGCGGTCATGCCCGAGGGCGTGAACGAATGCTGCACGCTGCTGATGAGCGTGGCGCCCGAGGCCTTGACGGCGGCTTTCATGGCGGCCAGCAAGGCCGTTTCATCGGCCAAGGCCGCGGCGTCGCAGCCCACGTAGCTGGCCAGCAAATGCCGCCCGACGAACTCGAACTCATCGGCAGCCGGGCAGGGGCGAAGCAGGGTCGCGCCGGCTACGTCAGCCGGCTCGTGAACGTCGATCATAAACGGCACTACGTACTCAGAAAAAACGCGATTCTTAGACCATCATCCCAAGAATCGACGTATTGGTAAAGGATCGGGGCACTCGTGGCAAGTCCGAAAGCCCGGGGAAATGGTAAGGTCAGGCGAATCAAAAAGTTGCGTGCTCGATTTCCGGGGGTCTTCTCGCTCATGCGATCAGCGAAGTCGGCCACCGCCGGGCGCGCAATCCGAGGATTAGGTTCATCGGCGTCGGTCTTGCCTCGATCGACATCGGGGGCGTTATACGCTCGGGCAATCGCTCCTTAAAATCTGCTAGGCCGCTACTCAGCCGAAGATCGGTGAGCCGACGCTCGACATCGTGGTTGATGAGTAGCGAAAAATCAGACCGAATGCCGAGAAGACCACCATCGTACGCGGCGTGATGCAGCCTGCAAAGAGCTAAGCCGTTCGTCACAGCATCAGTCGATTCCGGGAAAGACACCGGAACGATATGTGCCGCGTCTACCAGTTTGAGCGCGTAGCGGCAGACCGTGCATCGGAACCGATATGCATGGAGCACTTGCCGCCGGAACCTGGCGTCTCGATATGGCCTCATGGTTTCTACAAGGTCGTATCGGCGCGCTGCTTGTGATGGCGTCTGCGAGTCATCGATGAAATTCCGTTCCTCGTCCGGGGTTGCGTCCGCCAATTCGCCTGCCGCCAGCGCATCTTCTTCGGCGTTATGTAGTGGCAAGCCATGCTCGACGTACCAAAGCAACGACGCGGGCGCTAAAGCCACAACGACCTCGCGTCCGAGATCCGCTGGGCGAAGGTAGGTCGCAATGCCAGCCTGTCCGGCCATGTCGAGCGTCTCCGCCGTAACCTGCAAGCTGGGCGACCGGCTTCTTGATCGCGCGTGCCTACGTGGGTCCCAAAAACTGTATGCGCCGAATTCCTCGCTCCATCCGCCCAACAAGGTTCGTGAACCCGGCTCAAGTGGAATGCCGGCCACCCCCGTCATCTGGATCCGGCGCTCATTGGCTGGACGGACTTCCGGCCCGCCCCCGCCGCCGGTGACAGTCCAGAGAAATAAAATACAATCCGTCATTCCTGAGGCCGAGATCACGCGCAAGCGTGCTGGCCGATCGCTGTCGACTTCGCGGGCCCGGATGACTGTCGCGCTCGATCGTTCAAGCTGATCAACGAATGCGTCGACGAGCCGGCGGAACGGAGTACCACGCACTCTTCGTTAGCCCCTTTGCGAGTTCGCAGTTGATGACGATAGCTTATCGAATAGCGGCCCACATTCGAAGCGAATCATCGATCCTTCCACATATTTCGGTTCAATTTCCGAGGCAAGCCATCGCCGACCATGTTGGTTACTGACTGAGCCGGTCACATTGCTGCCAGCGAACGGATCCACGATAAGGTCGCCCCGGTCGGTGAGAAAGTCGATGAAGAACTTGACCAGTTGCTCCGGGTATCGCGCCGGATGCGGCTTGATGCCCCGATCTCGGCACGCGCGCAAATACGCGCTGTTGGATTCTGTGTTCGCGATCGAAATCAGGTTCGGTGGAATGGCGCCCCCGTTGTCGCGTTGGAACTTCGTAGAGATGTCGTGCCCCGACGGACGTTTCATCGCCTTATAGCCGTGCTTGATAAGCCCTTTCATGCTTTCACTATAGGGTTGAAGAACGCGGCGGTTGTCTGCTTTGGGCCATTCCGTCTTCGAGAACCACCAAACCATGTTCACAGCGTCTTTGACCCTCAACCGACGAACCGTCACCCATTCGGCGGGCGTCGGGAGCCTGGATGGATTGTACCAGTAAAACTCTTGGGCGAGGTGGAAATCTTTCGCCAGCCGTACGGCGAGCTCGAAATGGTAGACGCTACGCACCGGGACACCAGGCTTCCACGCCCCTCCGATGTCGAGCACAAAACTACCGGTCGGCTTTAATACTCGCTTGATCTCCGCACAAAACGGCATGAACCAGCTGATGTAGAGTTCAAGCGGCTCGTTGCCATATTCCTTTTTACGAGTCAAAGCGAACGGAGGCGATGTAAGCACCAAATCAACGCTATTGCTAGGCAATGTGGATAGCAGTTTGATCGCATCCAGTCGAAAGAGCGCACCGCTCGGCGTGCTGTAGGCCGGAGTAAACCGGTCAAGCCGCAATTCTTTCACCCAATCCAATTCCGGATCCAAACGGCCTTGGCTCAGCATCTTGCTCCCCTCAGTCCATGGTTGCAGAAGAATCTGCCCCATTATGGACCTGCCGCGCCAAAGCCGCAACTCGTTCTTTTTGCAGCTAATTCGATTATTATTGATTGCATGGGCCAGCCCGCTCCACACCCCCCCGTACCGTTCTTACTGGCGGCCGTCAGCCGCTATGAAGACGCCTTGCAATGGGCGGCCCAGCAAAGCGCGGCGGCCTGGGGACCGATCGCCGATCGCAGCGAAGCCTTTGCCTTCACCGAAACCGATTATTACCAGAGCACGATGGGCAGCGGGTTGCTCAAACAATTCCTGGTGTTTGAACGGCCCATGCCGCCCGAACAATTGATCGATGTGAAACTGCAAACCAATGCCTGGGAAGAAGAATACGCCCGGGCGTCTGCCTGGCCCGAGCCGCGGCCTTTGAATCTCGACCCCGGCTACTTGACGGCCGCCAAGCTGGTGCTGGCCTCGACCAAAGACCATTCACACCGCCTCTACCTTGGGCGCGGCATCTATGCCGAAGTGACGCTGTATTTCCGCGGCGGACGCTGGCAACCGCGCGAATGGACCTATCCCGATTATCGCCGCGATGATTTTCAGGCGTTCTTCAGCCGCGTCCGCGACGATTGGCAGCGACGCACGCGGGAGGGCAGCCCTCGGTGAGCTGGCTTCTGCTAGGGGCAATCGTGCCGAGCCTCGTTGTGTCGGCGGCGGCCGCTGCCGCGATCCGGCGTCTAGCGCCGCACGTGGGGCTGGTCGACCGGCCCGGACATCGCAAGGTGCACACCACGCCAACCCCGCTGGGCGGCGGGCTGGCCATTTGGCTTGGCATGGTGCTGCCGTTTGCCGCCGGGCACCTGATGTTGGCCAATGCCACGGAAACCGCGCCGGGCGTTTTTGTGCTGCCCGGCGGGTGGACATTGCCGCCGCTGGTTGCCAAGCACGTCGGCGGCTTGCAGCAGCAAGCGCCGCGACTCTGGTTCTTGTTGGCGTGCGCCACGGCTTTGGTGGCATTGGGGCTGATCGACGACCGCCGAGGCCTCGATTGGCGGCTGCGCCTGGCCACGCAGGCTTTGGTCGCCGCCGTCTTGGTCAGTTGGTGGGAAGGCTGGCGGTTGTCGCTGTTTCTGCCATCCGTTTGGCTGACGGGCCTACTCAGCGTGATTTGGATCGTGGGCCTGGTCAACTCGTTCAACATGCTCGACAACATGGACGGGCTGTCGGCCGGCGTGGCGGCCATTGCGGCGGCGATGTTGGCCGCGGTGCTGCTGACAACGCCCAGCCCGATCACGCACCAGCCGCAGCTTTTTGTGAGCGGGTTTCTGCTGGTGCTGGCCGGTTCGCTGCTGGGTTTTTTGTGGCACAACCGCCCTCCGGCGAAGCTGTTTATGGGCGACGCCGGCAGCTATTTCCTCGGGTTCTGCCTGGCCACCGCCACCAGCATGGCCACGTTTACCGGGGGCGACTTGCCGCCGCACACCATTCTGGCCCCTTTGTGCATTTTGGCGGTTCCGCTGTACGATACAGTGACCGTCGTCTGGATTCGGCTCCGCCAGCGTCGCAGTCCGTTCGAGGGCGACAAGAGTCACTTCTCGCATCGGCTGGTCGAAATGGGCATGACCAAAGGTCAGGCGGTGTTGACCATTTACCTGACCACGGCCACGTGCGGGCTGGGCGGTTTGTTGCTGCACCAGGTCGACGAAGGCGGAGCTTGGATTGTAGTTTTGCTGGTGGTCTGCGTATTGACACTGATTGCGATTCTCGAGACGACCGGTCGAAAACGTCAGCGAGACGAGTGATGAACGACGCGACCACGCAACCATTGCCGGCCACTGCCGCCGTCTGCCGCGCGGAGCTTTGCACAGCGCCGTCGTCTGACGGGGGTCCGCGATGGCTGTTGTGGATCGCAACGCTGGCCACAGCCGCGTTCCTCGTGGCGTTCATCGGTCGCTGGTTTCCGTTGGGCGTGCCCGGCCAATGGCATTGGGGTAGGCTCGATGCGTGGGACCCGCCGATCACGTCGTGGCCGGCGCTGCTTCCGGCGGCCTGCTTCGCGGCGGGGCTGGTGGCATGGGTGCATTGGACGCTGAGTCGTGTCGAGCAGGGTTCGCGGCGATTTTTCACGCTGGCCATCGTGGGCGTGATTCTGCTGGGCGCCGGCTTTCAGTTGTTTCTGGAAATTACTGCTCCCATCGGATTGCGGAAGTGGGGCTTGTTGTATTACGGGTTTCGTGAGACCGCGAGGCATGATTTTTCCGGGCCGCACGATGTTTTGCGACGTCATGCTCAGCAGGTCGCCACGATCGGGCCGAGCCATGCTTCGGCCAATCCGGTAGGATGGATCTTCACCTACCGGTCGCTGATGACATTCTACGAGTCGCATCCGGGCGTTGCCGAAATGATCTGGCGACGTGAACCGCAAGAGATTGCTTGGATATTGCGCGAGCTCGGCGGAGTGGGAGGAGTTTCGGCGGCAGACCACGCGACCATTACTACGGTGGCGTTCGGCAGTCGCTTCCTGGCGTTGCTGCTTCCGCTGCCCATTGCCTGGCTGGTGGCGCAGCGCTCTGGCCGCGCGGCGGCCGTCGCCGCCGCGGCCTTTTCGCTGTTGATTCCCGTGGCTAGCTTGTTGGCGCCGAACGTCGACACGGTCTATCCCACGATTGCCACTATGATCTGGGCGCTGAGCTACTATAGCGTTCGCAATGGCTCTTGGCCAGCGGCCGGGGCGGCTAGCGTACTGGTCGGCGCGGGCATGTTATTCTCGCTTTGTTTTGTCGTCGCCGGCGCGCTGGCGGCGCTGATGGTCGTTTTGTGTGCCCGTCAAGGCAGCCGCCCGACTGCGGCCTCCGTGGCTGCGGCATGCACCGGTTGCCTATTGCCGCTGGCTGCGATTGCGGTTTGCGGACATCGCTTTTGGGAAACCTGGCAAGTCAACCTTGCGAAAAACCATGAGTTCAACCTGTACAGCGGATGTTCTTATGCGATTTGGGTTGGCGTGAATCTGCTGGAGCTTGCCGTCGCGCTAGGCATTCCCGCTACGGTGTTGTTGGCAGCCCGCGCCATCGAGGCGTTGTGCTCGGTGCGCTCCCGACGTCTGGTTGATCCGCTGCTGGCGGCGTGGTTGGCGATCATCGCTCTGCTCGATCTAGCCGGAGTGAACATAGGAGAAGTCGCTCGGCTGTGGTTGTTTCTCATGCCGGTCGGGGCTGTCTTGGCCATTGAGCCGTTGCGTTGGGGCGCTCAAAATGCACGGGGCTTGGTGGTGTGCCTGCTGCTGCTTCAGGCCGCCGAGTGCACCGTCCTTTCGCGCGAATTGCTCTTGGTCAGCCCTTGGCCGGCGCACAGTACCTTGCAAGCATATCTGGATAAGGGAAACGGCCAGTGGGCGACGCTGCGCCGCTTGACTGAAGACGAGTTCCGCCGCAGGCGGGAAAGCAAGAGCAATTGAGACCGACTATGAACCAAGCCGCGAGCGAACGCACCTCATTGGGAACCTCGCCGAACAGCGGCGGGCGCGAGCGGACGAAATCTTGGTTCGCGCTTGGCCACGGGCTTTTGTTGGCCAGCGCGGCGGGGGCGACGGCGCTTTTCACGGTCGCGTTTATCGGCCAATGGTTTCCGCTCGGTGTGCCCGGCGAATGGCATTGGGGCCGGCTGGGTCCCTGGGATCCGCCGCTCAGCCCGTGGATTGCCCTTTTGCCAGCGGCTGTTTTCGCCGCCGGGCTGATCGGCTGGGTACTTTGGACGCTCTCGCGCGTCGAAACCGCGTCTCGCAAGTTCTTTATCTCCGCAGTGCTCGGAGTGACCGTGCTCGGGGCGGGCTTTCAACTGTTCTTGGAGATCACCGCGCCAACCAGCCTGCAAAAGTGGGGCGTGTTGTTCTACGGTCCTCGCGCGGCGGCGCGCTATGGCTTTTCCGATCCGGCCACACTGTTGCGCGATCATGCCAAGACCATCGCCACCTTCGAGCCGAACCATGTTTCCGTGAATCCGGTGGGATGGGTGTTTGTCTACCGCTGGCTGATGTCGTTTTATGAAGCCCATCCCGCGGTCTCTGAGTTGGTGTGGCGGCACGAACCGCACGAAGTAGCCTGGATCTTGCGCGAAATTGGCGGCGTCGGAAAAACTCCCGCCGCTGACCATGCCGCCATTACCACCGTCGCTTTGGGCAGTCGGCTTTTAGGACTATTGATTCCCCTGCCGATCGCCTGGCTGGTGGTGCAGCGTTATGGCCGATCGGCGGCCATTGTGGCGGCCGCGGCGGTACTGTTGATTCCTGTGGCGAGCTTGCTGGCGCCGGTTGCCGATACGGTTTACCCCGCGTTTGCCACGTTGATTTGGGCACTGAGTCATTACGCCGCGCGAAACCGTTCTTGGCCGGCGGCCGGCTTTGCCGGAGCGCTGGTCGGCATCGGAATGCTTTTTTCGCTCTGTTTTTTGGTCGTGGCAGCGCTGGCTGCCCTTCTGGTTGCGATCGCTGCGGTCCAAGGAACTCGCCCGAGCCGGGCATCCATCGCCGCCGTTTTGGCTGGCTGGATCCTGCCACTGGCAATCATCGCCCTCTGCGGCCATTGGGTCTGGGAAACATGGCAAGTCAATCTTGCCAAGAACCGCGAGTTCAATGCTCACTCCGGTTGCAGCTATGGCGTCTGGGTGGGGGTGAACTTGTTGGAGCTGGCGGTGGCGCTGGGCCTGCCGCTGGCCATCTTCTTGCTGATTCGCTGCGGAACCGAGGTGCGTGAGCTGGTCGCTCGGCGTCGAGGCGATCCTTTGCTGCTTTCGTGGCTGGGAATCGTGGCGCTGCTCGACTTGTCGGGCGCCAATCGGGGCGAAATTTGCCGTCTCTGGTATTTTTTGATGCCCGTGGCCGCGGCCTTGGCCGTCGAGCGAATCGCTTTCGCCCGGCGCTCGTCGCGGTGGCTGGTCGCCGGTTTGCTCGTGTTGCAGGCTTTTCAATGCGCCACCGTCTCGCGCGAGCTGATTCTCATCTGGTACACGCCCCCGCATAGCATGGGAATAGAATGGCAAGGGGGCAAGAGCCGGCGTTGGGCTGGCCCGCGACGTCTGGCCGAAGACGAATTCCAACGCCAGCAACAACCCTAGGCATCATTTTGAAGCGGCAGCCTGCGCCAGTGAGCTTAACGACCGCGGCGGAGGAGCATCCCGAGGGGTTGCTCCGGCCGGTACTGCTGGGCGCTTTGATGGCGGTGTATGTCGCCCGCCCGCTGTTGGTGAGCGAGTCGGCCGCGACGGTGGCCGGCGATGGATTGCCGCTGGTCATGCTCACGTTGTTGTTGTCCGCGGTGTGGTGGCTGGCCGGCGCCTTTCGCCCCGAGCTAACCCGCCGATTCGGCCGGGCCGATTTCGCCTGGATCGCACTTCTCGCCTGGCAGGCCCTCGGAACCCTGCTGGCTTTACGCAGCGGCTGGGCCCGAGCCGCGATCAACGTCTGGTGGGAGTTTGTCGGATTGGGGACGGGTTTTCTGCTGTTAAGGCAACTCATCGCTCGCGACCGCGAACGACGAGCGATGGTGGCGGCGATGATCGCCGTGGCCTTGGTGATCTCTGCCGATGGCCTGTTTCAGTTTTACGTCTCGCTGCCCGCCATGCGCGAAGAATACCGCTTGCATCCCGAGGCGGTTCTTCGCGCCGCGGGCGTGGTGGCCCCGGCGGGATCGCCGGCGCGGATGTTGTTCGAACAGCGCCTGCGAAGCACCGAGCCGATGGCAACTTTTGCCTTGGCGAATTCCCTGGCCGGCTTTTTGGTTCCCTGGCTGGTGATGATATTGGGCATCGCGTGCTGCGATCGGCGCGGAAGCCGTCCCGCGGCGATCCGGCATGGGGCTGTTTCCGCCGCAGTGATTCTGCCGCTTGCGCTTTGCCTGGTCCTTACCAAAAGCCGCAGCGCCTATTTGGCAAGTTTGCTTGGTCTGGCGGGGGTGGCGATCGCATCTCGAAGGGCGGCCAGACCGATGGCGCGAGTCCCGCGGGCCGTGTTCTTCGCGGCAGCCACTTTGCTGGTCATTGCGCTGGCGATCGTGCTCGGCGGCAAATCGCTCGATCGGGAGATTTTTTCCGAGGCCGCTAAATCGCTTAGTTATCGCTGGCAATATTGGCATGCCGCACTGAAGCTCATTGGCGATCATCCCTGGTTCGGCTGCGGGTTGGGGAATTTTCAAGACCTCTATACGCGGTACAAATTGCCACAAGCCAGCGAAGTCGTCGCCGACCCGCATAATTTTTTGTTAGAGATCTGGTCGACGTCGGGTACGCCGGCGATGCTGGCTCTCGTCGCGATTTTTGCAGGCTCCGCTCTGCAGGTTCGGTCGCGGGCGGCGGCGGCGATTCCTCACGACGATGCGAGGCGAGCCGTGGAGATCTGCCCCACAAACGCCTCTGTCTATGCGATTTTGGCCGGGGCAGCCGCGGGATTTGTGTTGGCCTTTTTCATCGGCCTCGTTGCGACGGTGGGGCTGCCCATCGAACTACTGGTGATAGGCTTGCTGAGCGTTGTCGCCGCCGCGCTGGTGGGATGGCGCTGGATCGACAGCGGCGAAATGCCGCGAGCCCTGCCGTTCATCGCGGTGGGTGCGCTGTTGGTGAACCTGCTGGCGGCAGGCGGCATTGGCTTTGGCGGGGTCGCGGGCTCGTTGTGGCTGTTGTTGGCAATCGCCCTGGGCCCCAGCCGCACAGCGCCATCCGCCTCGCTGCCCCAGGCGGCCGCGATTGGGTCGCTGACGGTCGCGGTCATTTTGGCGGTGGTTTGTCATGTTAGCGCCTATCGGCCGGTGCTGCGTTGCCGAATGCGATTGGACGAGGCCGAAGCAGAACCGCGCATGGCCGAGCAAAGCCTCCGTGCCGCCGCGGCCGCTGATCCCTTGGCCGACCAGCCGTGGAGGAGCTTGGCTGCCATTGCTTTTGCCCGTTTCGAGCGCGGCGGTGATCGCCGCGCGCTTGCAATCTGGAAAGAAGCCCAGAGCGAACTGCTCAGACGGCGACCATTCTTGAGCGCCGCCTGGCGTCAGGCCGGCGATGGTTACCTTTCGATTTATCGGCAGACGCTTGAACCGCGTGAGCTGACGGCGGCCGTCGAACACTATCAGCGTGCGGTTGCTCTTTATCCCAACTACGCGCTCGCCCGAGCGAATCTCGCTTTGGCGTTGTCGGCGGCGGGCCGGCAAAAGGAAGCCCAGGAGCAAGCGGCCGAGGCGCTGCAACTGCATGAACTGTCACCCCATGCAGACCAAAAGCTGTCGCGCGACGTTCTGGCGGACATCCGACCGCTGGCAAAACAGCACGCCGACGACCCATGAAGCCGCCCTGCTTGATTTGCGGCAGTTCAATCATGAGACCACCCTGCTTCGCATGGCGCCAGCCATTATAATAGGACATTGGTAATTTCGCGGTCATTCCCCCTACTTGAGGTTATCCCATGAAAACTCCTTGGACGATGGCCGCGGTCGTGGCCTTCGGGGTCCTGATCACCACGACGATTTCACTGGCCCATTCCGGAACGCTTTGGAGCTGGGGCAGCTTGTCGGTCGATTTGCCCGCCGAAGGGCCCTACGAACCAGAGAGCGGCGACTCGGCGTCGGCCGTCGCGGCGCACGGCGATGAGCCGCCGCCGACCGATGGACACCCGGTGGCTGTCGCCGACGAGCTGGAGTTCGATTTTGGGGTTGAAAAGAACCAGACGAACGACCATCGCCACGTGTTCCACGTGCGCAACGAGGGAAACGCTCCTTTGCGCTTTGTCGGCACTGAGGTGAGTTGCACCAAATGCACGTTTGTCGACCTGGGAACGGAAGAACTGGCTCCGGGCGAAAGCGGCGAGATTGTGGTGCGCTGGAATGTCGACACCTACGAAGACTATTTCCGTCAAAGCGCCAGCGTCCAAACCAACGATCCCGCCCATCCGCTACTGCGGTTTGTGATTACGGGCAAAGTGGTGCGGCCGCTGGAACTCGTGCCCCGAGAGTTGGTGCTCAGCAAGGTTCAAGGTGGGGAGCGTGAGGAGGTGAAGGCCCGGTTGTTTGCCTTCTTTGACGAGGGCTTGCAAGTGACCGGCCACCAATTCAGCGACGCCGCCACCGCCAAATACTTTGATGTGGAACTAACCCCGCTGGCGAAAGAAGATCTGCCTCTGGGCGCCAAAAGCGGCATCGAGTTGACTGTGAAGCTTGAGCCGGGCCTGCCGCTAGGCTCGATCGACCAGAATCTGCAGCTCACGACCAATCTGGAAGATGCTCCCAAGGCCAATCTTCCTATTCGAGGGCAGGTGACCGGCGCCATCTCGATGATCGGCAAGGGCTGGAACAAAGATTACAATCTGCTCGAGATTGGCATGGTGAAGCGCTCGGCCGGCAAGCAGGCGAAGCTGACCTTGCTGGTGCGGGGGCCGCATCGCGAGGGGCTCAAGCTGGAAAAGGCGGAACAACCCGATCCCGATGTGTTGAAGATCACCTACGGCGAACCCAGTAGCGTCAAAGAAGGCTCGGCCACCTTGGTCCCGGTGATTTTTGAGATCCCGCCCGGCAGCCGGCTGGTGAGCCACATGGGCGGCGCCACGGGCAAATTCGCCGAAGTGACCATTCCCACCAATAAACCGGAGTTGGGCCGCGTGAAGTTGTCGGTTAAATTTGCGGTCGTTGAAGACTGAACCGTTGGCTTTCACGAGAGTGCAATATGGCTGATTGCGTACGCTGCTGGTGGGGGGCGATTTGCATTTGCTGTTTGGTTTTGACCGCCTGCAGCGATTCGGGCACTCCGCGGACTTCCGCGGAAAAGAAGCCTGCCGCGAAAGCGCCGGCAGACCAAAACGCCCCTGTAGGGAACGCACTCCGTGGCGTTCCGCGAGTTGCGAATCGAGGTGAATCTGCTCCGTCTCGTAACGCCCCCGAGGGAATCGCCCACGGAGATCGCTCGCCTACCGATACCCCTGCTCCCGAAGTGTCCGAGTCAAACCCGCGAGCCGACGTGCGCGACGAGCCGCCGGTCCAAGGAGCCGACGATGCACCGGCCGATGAGCGCAATGCTACGCCGATTCCACCAGGCAGGGAGCTGTTCGCGGGTTGGCCCCAGCCGGAGTTGGTGCTGGTGTTCACCGGCGAGCAGGGCGGCTATATCGAGCCTTGCGGCTGCGCCGGTCTGGAAAACCAAAAGGGCGGCCTGCGCCGCCGCCACACTTTTCTCAAGCAACTGCACGCACGCGGTTGGCCGGTTGTGGCGTTGGACAACGGCGGCATCATCGGCCGTTTCGGCCGCGAGGCCGAAATCAAGTTCGATAAAGCGGTCGAAGCCCTCCGCATGATGGGCTATCAGGCGGTCGGCTTCGGCGCCGAAGACCTCAAGCTGCCCACCGGCGCCGTCACCGCCACCGCTGCCAATGGAGAGGCGTTTGTTTCGGCAAATGTCGGCTTGTTCGGCTTCGAATCGGGGTTTGTGCCTCGCTTGCGGGTGATTGAAGCGGGCGGCCTGAAAGTGGGCGTCACCTCGGTACTGGGCGACTCGCTGCAAGAGCAGCTTACCAACGACGAAGTGCAATTGATGCCCGCCGAGAAGGCCCTCGCGCAAGTTTTGCCCGAGCTGAAAAAAGCCAGGTGCGATCGCCTAGTGCTGCTGGCCTATGCCAAGCCGGAAGAATCGCGGGCACTGGCCGAGAAATTCCCCGAGTTCGATGTGGTGGTGACGGCGCATGGCGCGGCAGAACCTCCGCACGAGGCGCAGCGAGTCGGCGGCGACGGTGCGCAGTTCATCGAGGTGGGCCACAAAGGAATGTATGCCATCGTGCTGGGCTTGTATGACGACGAACAGGCGCCGGTGCGATACCAGCGGGTGCCGCTCGACCATCGCTTTGCCGACTCGCCGGAGATGGACGAGCTGATGGTCAGCTATCAAGACCAGCTCAAGGAGCTGGGTTGGCAGGGGCTGGGACTGAGACGCGTCGAGCATCCGCGCGGCAAATTCGCCGGCTCCGATCAATGCGCCGATTGCCACCAGCGGGCCTTCGAAATTTGGCAAGACACTCCACACGCGCTGGCGACCGAGACACTGACCAAGGCCAAGCCGCCGCGGCAATTCGACCCCGAGTGCATTAGCTGCCACGCCACCGGCTGGAACCCGCAGAAATATCTTCCCTACACGACCGGCTACGACAGCCTGGAGAAGACCCCCGGCCTGGCCGGCAACGGCTGCGAGAACTGCCACGGGCCGGGCGCCGCCCACATCGCCGCCGAAATGGCCGGCGATGAAAAGCTGCAAGAAAAGCTACGGCAGGCCATGCATCTTTCGCTCGAGGGTGCCGATGGCGAGGCACAGCGCCGCTCGTGTCTGGAGTGCCACGACGGCGACAACAGCCCCGACTTCGACTTCGACACCTATTGGCCGAAGATCGCGCATCCGTAAATTGCCGCGCTCGTCCTGACGCTCTCTTCGACCCGTCGATACAGGATCGTCAGGCCGCTACCGCCCGACCGTTAAACGATCGGGATCGATCCGCATCACTTCCAGCGAATTGAAAAGCAGGTCATCGCGGACGCGCGTCAGCTCGGCCAACTCATCGTTGTTCCATTTCTTATGCGGTGCGCCGGTCAGAAAGAACGGCGCGCCGTTGTCGGCCAGAATGGCGCCATAGGTTTGCAGGCACTTGAGAATCGTGCGCACCTTGCGACCGTAGGGCCGCGTATCGAACGATTTTTTTAGCCGGATGCGCATGCCCATAGGCGGCAGATCGGGGCTGGTGTCGCTGCTGGCGTAGTGGCTGGC
>JAICLL010000258.1 GCA_025927475.1 Pirellulales bacterium | reverse complement strand
TTCGTGGTTGCTCTGGGCGCCCCCACCAAAACGGTTTTTTTCACCTTGGCCCCCCGGTTGGGCGCTACTTAAACACGGCTCTGGACCTTGGCGACACGGACGTGGCGAGCAAAACTCCTCAACTGCAAGCGGCAGGAGTGCCTTTTTTTTATTCTTTTATGGGCGGCGGTTTTCCGCGGCGGGTGGGCACTTCAAGAATAGACGGAGAATTGGCACAGAGCGGCGCCGGGTGGCGCAGTCGCTCGCGATGATCACGGGCCAGTGCATCGCGGGCGCAGCCCATCAAATTCAAGCCACCGGCGCGGCGCGATGAATTCTTCATCGTGGGGGCCTAATTCGCCCGTCGCTCGTCGTGCGCTATTCTGCGCACTTTCACTTCAACACACAGAGAAGAGACTTTTGTCATGGCCCATCATGCCCGAAATGGTCGAACAAACCGTCTTCCGCGCCGTCTTCAATGCGAACCGCTCGAACAGCGCATGCTGCTGTCGGTCACGGCAGGTTCCCATCAACCCGGCGGCCCGCTGCCACCGCCACCGCCCCCGCCTTCATCCAACACGGGCGTTGTCGGCTCACAGGGCGTCGAGCCGATCGGCGGCGTGGGTAACAACCCCCTGAACCCGAATCTGGGCGCGGCAAACACGAATTTCACGCGTCTCGCCCCGGCCAATTTCAGCGACGGGATCGACGCTCCGAACGGTCAAAACCTGCCGTCGGCACGTGTCATTTCCAACCTGGTCGCCAACCAGGATCTCAATGGTGTCGAGCAAGACGATAACAACGGTCGCGACATGTCGGACTGGGTCTACGCCTGGGGCCAGTTCATCGACCACGATATTGACCTGACCGAAGGCGGCACGACGCCGATGAACATTCCCATTCCGAAGGGCGACCCCACCTTCGATCCGACCGGGCAAGGAAACCTTTCGATCGCGTTTGACCGCAGTCAAACGGCGCCGGGCACCGGTACCAGCACGTCGAATCCCGCTCAATTCGTCAATCAGGACTCGACGTTTATCGACGCCTCGACGATCTATGGCAGCGATGCCGCGACGGCCGCCGCTTTGCGCACGTTCGTCGGCGGGCAGCTCAAGACGTCGGCCGGAAACCTGCTCCCTTACAACACGATGGGCCTGCCAATGCAAGACCCTACGGGGCTCGACCCGACGACGCTCTTCGCGGCCGGCGACGTGCGCGCCAACGAAAACATTGAGCTGACCAACATCACCACGCTGTTTGTGCGCGAGCACAACTATCAGGCAACGCAGTTAGCCAAGCAGCATCCCACCTGGACCGATCAGCAGCTTTACGACGGCGCGCGGCAGATTGTGATCGGCGAGATCCAGGCCATCACCTACAACGAATGGCTGCCGGCCTTGATGGGCCGGCCACTCGCGCCTTACCAGGGCTATAATCCCAAGGTCGATCCTTCCATTAGCGTGGAATTTGCCAGCGCCGCCTACCGGCTGCACACGCTGCTGGACGACGACATCGAGTTTCTCGGCAACAACGGCGACGAGCTGCCCGGCATGCTGGCACTGCCCTTGTCGGCTGACTTTTTCCAGCCCAGCATCGTGGCTCAGCCGGGAGAGATCGCCGGCAACCTCAAATATCTTGCCAGCGACAATGCGCAGGCAGTTGACGAAAAGACGGTCGACGGGCTGCGGAACGCTCTGTTTCCGGATGCTCCCATCATCAGCAACGTGGAGGTCGGCGCCAGCGATCTGATTGCCGACGACATCCAGCGGGGCCGCGACGAAGGCGACCCGACCTACAACCAGGCGCGTGTGGCAATGGGTGAGCGGCCGGTAACCTCGTTCGCTCAAATCACGTCGAATACGCAGTTGCAGCAGCAACTCCAGCAGCTTTACGGCAACGTGAACAACGTCGAACTGTTCGTCGGCTTGATGGCGGAAGATCATCTACCGGGCTCGTCACTCGGGCCGACCGAGCAGGCGGTTTTGGCCCGGCAGTTTGAGGCGCTCCGTGATGGCGACCGCTTCTTTTATCTGAACGCCGACCCTGCCGGTCTGGCAAATCAGCTCAATCACACGACGCTGTCGCAGATCCTGGAGCGGAACACGGATATCACCAACCTGCAGCCAGACGTGTTTTACTGCTATACCGGCATTCAAGGCACCGTGACGGCTCCACCCCCGTCCCCCGGTGCGCGACCGCATCCGATCGCGGGAGCCACCGTGCAACTGATTCAGGATGGCCAGGTGTTGCAGACGACTAAGACCAACGCCGCCGGCGCCTACTACTTTGATCAGGTGGGAATGGGGCAGTTCACTGTGGAATTGTTGCCGCCATTGGGCGCCGACTCCGGCAACGCTGGCGGTCTGACTCCGCTGACCGCCAGCGTCGATATTACCAAAGGCCAGGCTGGCCCCGCGGACGCGGCGATTATCAACTTTACGGTGAAGCCGCCACCGGCCGGCGAGTCGGGCGTCTCGCCCGAAGGCGGTAACGCGGGATCGAGCGACGACGACACGCCGCCGCCGGGCGCGCCGCTGCCCGGCATGCCATCAGGACCGGCGGCGCATCCTGCGGCGGTCGATCAGGTATTTGGCGGCCCGAACGGTCCCGGCGGATTGCGGAGGCACTAACGCCGCCTTGGTTGTTCGCGGAACGCCACGGAGGGCGTTCCCTACAGACGATCCATTAGATGAGAAACTTCTGGGCTGCAAGTGGCCTTAGTGAGCACGGCGGCGGCGAAGAGCCCGTAGAGCAAGCGTCTCGCTTGCTTGCATCGCGCGATGCAAAACAAGCGGGACGCTTGTTCTACGGGCTCGTCGCTCGCGGTTAAGCGGTGCGGTATACTGTCGAAGCGCCCTAAAACGATCCCGAGGAAAAGTATGTTGAATCCGGGCATGCCGGTTACGAACGCCGCAGAAAGCCGATTCGATGATGCGCGCGTTGTCGCCGCCGTGCAAGAGTACATGGCGGCCTTGGAGTCGGGCAGTTCGCCGCCGAAAGACGACTTCGTGGCTCGTCATCCCGAAATCGCCGAGCAGCTCAAAGAATGTCTCGACGCTCTGGAGATGCTGCACGGCGTTGCCCCTGAAATGCGCGAAACGGACGATCGGCCGGCACCGGCTCCCGGCCCCGGTTTGCTCGGCGATTTTCGTCTCCTCCACGAGCTCGGCCGCGGCGGTATGGGCGTGGTCTATGAGGCGGTGCAGGTTTCGCTGAACCGTCGCGTGGCGGTCAAAATACTCCCCTTCGCGGCGGCACTCGACCGGGCACACTTGCAGCGGTTCCGCAACGAAGCCCAGGCCGCGGCCCAATTGCATCACGCCCATATCGTGCCCGTCTATGCCGTGGGCCTCGAACGTGGCGTGCATTTCTACGCCATGCAGCTCATTGACGGCGAATCGCTTGACCGCCTGATCGCTTACTGGCGGCAGGTCAACGGAAAATCGCCCGCGGCGGAAACCGAGTCATGCATCGCGGGCGGCGATGCTCCCACGCGGACATTCGCAACGGACGGCATCGCGGCCACGAAAGACTGCAAAGATTCAACGCTGAACGCGGCGCAGCGGATGGATTCAGCCAGGCGAGTGGCGGGCGCCGCCACCAGGCAAGACCGGTTCCGCCTGGCCGCCGAACTGACGCGGCAGGCCGCATTAGGACTGGAACATGCCCATCAATTCGGCGTCGTTCATCGCGACATCAAACCCGCCAATCTGCTCGTCAACGAACACGGTAACCTGTGGATTACCGATTTCGGCTTGGCGCACATCCAGGCCGATATGAGCCTCACCCGCACCGGCGACGTGCTGGGTACGTTACGATACATGAGCCCCGAGCAGGCGGCGGGCAATCGGCTGGTACTCGACCATCGTAGCGACATCTACTCGCTGGGCGCCACGCTCTATGAACTGCTGACGCTCGAACCGATTTTTGCCGAGAGCGATCGGCACGTGCTGGCCCGGCGCATCATGGAAGACGAGCCGCGGGCGCCACGCTCGGTCGATGCGCAGATTCCGATTGAGCTGGAAACGATCGTGCTCAAAGCGATGGCCAAAACCCCGCAAGATCGCTACGCCGCGGCCAGCCAATTCGCCGACGACTTACAACATTGGCTCGACGACAAACCGATTTCCGCTCGTCGCCCAACGCTGGCTGAAAGGGCGATAAAATGGTGCCGCCGGCATCGATCGCTGGTGGGAACGGCGGCGGTATTCCTGATGCTGGCGCTGTTGGGCCTGGCGGCCAGCACGGCCATCATCGCGACCGAGCAGGCGAAGACCAAGGACGCCTGGCGCAGCGAGATGAGCCAGCGGTTGGCGGCCGACGAAAGCTTACGTCAGGCACAGCAAGCCGTCGATGCCTTTACCAATTTGGGCGAGCAAGAGCTGGCCAGCGATCCCGCGCTGCAGGCAGTGCGCCGCAAATTCCTCGAAACTTCGCTGGAATACTATCAGAGTTTTTTGCGCCAGCGGCGCGACGATCCGCTGCTGCGCGCAGAATTGACGGCCAGCTCGGAGCGGGTTGAACGGCTGATTGAAAACCTGGCCGCGCTCGAGGGCTTTGCCGCACTGCCGCTCTTGGATCGCCCGATCGTGCAGGATGAGCTAAGAATTCCCGCCGGCCAACGCCGGCAGATCGAAGACGAGCTTGAGCAGCTTGGACGGGCGCGCGACAAAGGCCGAGGCCGCGGCGAAATCAGCCCCGCGGAACAGGGGCCGCAAAGTGTCGATGCTTTGCGGTCGCACCAGAAAAAGATCGCCATGCTGCTCGATCCACAACAGATGTTGCGCCTCAAGCAGATTTTCTGGCAACAGCAAGGACCATTTGCCTTTCTCAATTCCGACGTGGCGGCGGCCTTGCGTCTATCGCCCCAAGATCGCACGCGCGTGCGGCAGATCATCGATGAGACGAACCCGGAGTCGGGCGGACGTGGTCGGCGAGCGGGCGGGCCGCACCGACCTGAACCGCGCGACGGCGGGCCCCCGGCTGGAGGCCGCTTCGAGCCGGACCGGCCTCGACCGCCACCGCCAGGCGACCGGCGCGGCGGCCCTCCTCGCGAGCCGCCGCCGCCGCGTGAACCGCCGCCGGAGGATTGGGACAGGCCGAACGAGCGCCGTTTTGCCCCACCTCCTCGGCGGCCACCGCCCGACGATGGGCCGCCGCGCGGCCGCCGCGCTGACCTGCGGCGGGCTTTCGAGGAAGCGGTCGACCGGATTCTAGAGACGCTCAGCGACGAGCAGCGTCAAGCATGGCAGACATTGATTGGCGAACCATTTGATGCCGACTTGCAACTAGGCCCCGAAGATTGGTCGCCGGCTTTCAAGAAGGATTAAACCTTGCACGAAGTCTACTACCGCCGCGACCCGGTCGCGAAGCACCTTTGCGAGACGATGATATATCGGTATACTTTGATGCGTACCGCGACTCCAGTCCGATTCTTCGTCCGCGACGGAGCCAAGCATGCCACGCCTCCTAGTTGTCCCGCCTGCCGGTTTATTGCTGTTCTTCGTGCTGGCGTTCGCCGCCAGAGCGATCGTGGCGCACGCGGCTGATGATGCGGCAATGGAAATTCGGGTGAGCCCGGCAGTGGTGCGGCTCATCGGGCACGATGCGGAGTTTTCGCTGCTTGTCGATGGCCGCGATGCCGCCGGCCGGCCGTGCGATATCACTCGTGTGGCTCACTACCGGTCACTTACCCCCAACGTCATCGACGTTTCGCCGGCCGGTATCGTCCACGCACGTGCCGATGGAACCGGCGTCATGGAGATTGAAGCGGCGGGGCAGAAACGGGTCATCATCTGCACAGTTGAGGCGACAGCACGGCCGCGGCGATACAACTTTGCCAACGACATCGAGCCGCTGTTGAGCAGGTTCGGCTGCAACTCATCGGGCTGTCATGGCAAGGCCGAGGGCCAGAACGGTTTTAAGCTCTCGGTCTTTGGCTTCGACCCGGCGGCCGATTATCAAGCGCTCACCATGCAAGATCGCGGCCGGCGTGTGTTTCCAGCCGCGGCTAACGAAAGCCTGCTCTTACGCAAAGCGGCCGGTCGGGCGCCGCACGGCGGCGGCGTGCGCGTCGTAGCCGGCTCGCGCGAGTACCAGATCATTCGAGAGTGGATCGCCGGCGGCCTGCGCTTTGGCGATGCAGACGATCCCCATGTGACCAGCATTGTCGTCGAACCGCGAGAACGGCTGCTTGCACCGCGAAGCAGCCAACAGCTTCGCGTCGTGGCGCGTTACAGTGATGGAGCGGCGGTCGACGTCACCAGGCTCGCGCGCTTTCAGTCCAATCAAGAAGCAATCGCGGCAGTT
>JAICLL010000273.1 GCA_025927475.1 Pirellulales bacterium | reverse complement strand
CGGTTGTAGCTGTCGGCGGTGTGGCGATTGCGCTCTTCGGCCCGCTGCCAAAACTCGCGCTGGTCGGAACCAGGAAACAACGCCGTGTCTTTCTGCGACTCGTGCCGGAAGATGGCCTTCTTCTTGCGCGCCAGGTCGCTGGGACTGAGCGGCACGGCGATCTCGATCTCGTGCGGCGCCCACTCTTGCCAGGCCCCGCGGTAGAGCAGCGCTTCGGGCAGCGGCCCGCCCGCCGCTTCGATCTCTTTCAGCGCTAAAAAGATCGCCTCGGCGCACACGCGGTGCGTGCCGTGCGGGTCGGAAAGGTCGCCGGCCACATAAATCTGCCGCGGCTCGACGGTTTCGATCAACTCGCGGATGATCCGCACATCGTCCGGCCCGACCGGGTTTTTGGCAATCGTGCCGGTGCGATAAAACGGCAAATCGAGAAAATGCAAATGCTCCTCTCGGCAGCCGCAAACGATGGCGCCGGCCTTGGCCTCGCTCCAACGAATCAGGGCCTTGATGGCCAGCACCGCTTCGCTGTCGGGTTCGCCCGGTGCTTTGCTGGCCAGCGATTGCTGCACACGCTGCTCGACTTCGAGCGATTTTTCCTGGTCGATCGCAAACCGCCGGTTGAACTCGGCCACCAGGCTGGCCACCTGCTGCGCGTCGTGATCGAACACGGCAATGTTGCCGCTGGTCATGTAGGCCACGTGTACTTCATGCCCGTCTTCGACCAGGCGAATGAGCGTGCCGCCCATGCTGATCACGTCGTCGTCGGGATGCGGGCTGAAGCAAATGATCCGCTGCCGCTCGCGTCCGCCGGGATGATATTCGATGGTGTCCATCATCCAGCGGAACACATGATGCGCCACCCGCTGGGCCGGGCCGTGGTGCCGCAGCAATTGGTGCAAGTTGTGTTCGCGGAAGTCGTTGTCGTCGAGCTTGAGCAGCGCCTTGCCCGTCTTTTCCGACAGCCACAGCACCGCCTGTTTAATCAACCGGTCAGACCAGACCACATTGCCCAGCACCCACGGGGTGGCCACGCCGGTCAAACCGCTGGCCGCCGCCTGGTCGAGCAGGATGCTGGCCGCCGGATGATCGCGCAAAAAGCTGGCGGGCACCCGGTCGCTCGCTGGTCCCTCGGCGGCCTCGCGAATGATCGATGCCTTGTGTTCGCCCAGCGCGATCAAAATGACGCGGCGGGCCTCGAAGATCGTGCCCAGGCCCATGGTGATGGCCTGCTGCGGCACATTCTCTTCGCTGAAAAAGTCGCTGGCGGCGTCTTTGCGGGTGAGCGGGTCGAGCGTGGCCAGCCGCGTGCGGCTGTTGCGCACGCTGAACGGCTCGTTGAAGCCAATATGCCCGTTGCGCCCGATGCCCAGCAACTGCACGTCGATGCCGCCGGCCCGTTCGATATCGTCTTCATAGCGGCGGCAGTAGTCGTCGATCTGGTCGAGCGGCACGGTGCCGTCGGGAATATGAATCTGGTGCCGCGGAATGTTCACCTGGTCGAAAAAATGCTCGAACATCCAGCGGTGATAGCTTTGCAGTTGGTCGGGCTGCAGGCCGTAGTATTCATCGAGGTTGAACGTCACCACGCCCGACAGGTCGAGACCTTCTTCGCGGTGCATGCGAATCAGCTCGCGATAGACGCCCACCGGCGTGCTGCCGGTGGGCAGGCCCAGCACGGCTTTTTGGCCGAAGGCGTTCCGCTCGCGGATCAACGCGGCCAGCGACTCGGCCACGTGGCGGGCCAGGTCGCGGTTCGATTCAAACACATAACAGGGAATATGGGCGCCCGCAATTCGACGGGCAGCCGGCGCGGCGAGCGCGGGCGCTCGCAGAGGGAGAGTTTGGCTCAAGGCTGGCGGATATTTAGAGACTCGAACAGCTTAATCTTCGCGCGCCAGTATGACCGAAAGCGGCGGCTAAATCCATCGCGCCCCGTGGTGGCTATGTCTTAACCGTGCGTTGCCAACGGGTCATTGGAAGACGATGTGGCACAGCCGCCCCCGGCTGGGGCCCGGTCAACGCCGCCGTAGGCGGCAAGTCACAGCCGGGGGCGGCTGTGCCACACGAGTTGCACTTCGTACAAATTCAACGCGTCAAAGTAGTCCCGGCACTCCGCGCCGGGGTTCGCGGTCGCCCCGTTTTGGCGGTCGGGGGGAAAGAACCATTTCGGGGGGCGTCTTGGTGATCTGTCGTTCGCTCTTTTTTAGCGCATTCATCGCCCTCCTGCCGCTCCGCGATTTGGGGGGCGGAGTTTTGGCGTCGGCGGGGCCTAAAACTGTAGTAACATTTGTTCAAATTCCGTGTCAACCGCCCATTTGCGGGCCGCCAATCACCAAGCCACTCGTCTGGCAGAAAACGGAGAGAGGGCCGGCTTTCGACACTACCTGGGGGGCGTTCGGCTGCCCGATGGAGTGACAAGAGAATTGATGACAGAAAAATGCGGCGGGCGGCGCAAACCAAACCGCGCCGAGCCCAAGCTTCTCATTTTTCTGTCAGTCATCTTTCTGTCATTCTGCGTGAGTCCGAGCAAAGCAGACAAATGCAGTTAGATGGCATGAGCCAAGTATATTCATGGAGAAGAGAGTTTGCCAGAACTATTTCGATTAAATCATTCTGACCATTTTTTACGTCTGATCCTATTTCACGTCCCTCAACCAATCGACAGCAGCCCGACGACTTCTTCGTCAATCTGCGACAGCCAGCTTGTCAAGACTTGAATGCCGTCGAGGGCTGACGCCGCTGAAGGGTTATCCTCGTCGGGAGAAATCATGTCGGGTGACGAGAGGAATGCGCCAAGCGCGTTTTCGTCCGGCATGTTCGACGCAATCAGTTCAGCAAGTACCTTTCCCGGGCCGGTTTGAAACGCCAAAATAGTACTCCTGCGCGCTTCGCGCAAGAAATCAGAAAGTCGCTCATCGCAATACTCTCCGACTATCCCTGTAGGAGACAACAAAAGACATCCATCCTTTTCCACCGTAGCCAGCGCCGCGATGGGGAAAAATGGCGTCGGTTCGCAGCTCCCGGAACGGCACGGAATCGGAATCACTACAGAGGTTCTGCGGCAAAATCACCGTGGCTTGATGCGTTGGGAAACTCGCAAGCTCGTCCCACGTCGCGGTTCCGGCCTGTTGATGCCGCTCACTGAGGCGCTGCCGGCTCGCGTTCCGGCACGTCGATCGGCGTCAGCTTGAATCGCCGATCGTCCCAACCGAGCGGTGCTTTCAAACCGGCGGGAAAACTCCAACGGCTCTCGGCCTCGGGCGGCGACTGCGGCTGAAAAACGGTGACCGACGATCGGTCGGCGACCATGGCCGCGAGTGCGGGCAAGCCGACAAAGCGGCGCACATTCAGCAGGTCGGGACCGCGATGCGGATCGGAGGAAACGCCGCCGCATTCGATCGAAATCGCCGGCCGAACCCATGGCGCGGCATACATCGCTAGCGCCGCCGCCTCGCCCTCGGCGGCGCACCGAATCGGCCGATTTTCATAGCCCGCGACGGTGCGCATGGCTTCGGCAGCGCGGCGAATGTCCCAAACCTGCATGCCCGCCAACGTCTGGCCCAAGAGCATATAACGCCGCCGCACTTGAATTCGTGCCTTATCGTCCTGGTGACCGTCGGCGACCAGGCCCCGCGGAGCAAACAGCGCGACGGTCGTCTCCGACTCGTCGAATTCGATGGGCAGCTTCACGATCGGACCAAAGCCGAGCGACCCGTCAGAAAAATGGTTCACAAAGTCTTCGTGCATCAGGGCGGCCGACGGCAGAGGGCTGATGGTGAGAAGCACGCCGCGCGTGCCATCTGTTTTCTTGGGCCGAATCAGGGAAAAGCTCAACCGCACACCGGGCTGGCTGTCGAACTCATACGCCTCGAAGCTGCGTTCTTCGCTCTCCGCCGAAGCAACTTTCTTCACGTTCAATGGCCCCGGCTCCTCCGGCCAGCAGCCAAAACATTTTTCCTTCAAGGCCGCCATCCAATCATCGCGCAGCCGCTGCCATTCTTCTTTCGTCGCGGGCACTTTTGGCTCGTCGGCCAGCGGCACAAACGTCTCTTGAATCCGCGTGTTGATCTGGTCGCTCGGCAGACCGTCGCGGAACACACGCAACTCATCGGGCGTGAAGTACGAAATGCCGGTGTTCTCGACGGTCGATTCGGCGTCGCCCTTCAAGTGGCGGTTGAACCAGCGGAAGGCGGCCACTTGCAGCTCTTGCGTGTCTTTGTGCGGGCCAGGGCTGATTTGCAGGCCCAGCCGCTCGTCGGCGCCATAGAGCCGATAAATCTTGCGCACTTTGGCGTGCAGCCGCTCGACGCCGTCGAGCGGAAAGATGCGGTCGTTGTCGCTGTTGGCGATCAGCAGCGCTCGCGGGGCGACCAGCGCCGCCACCTGGGGATAATCCCAACGATAGGTGTTCACCATGAACATGCAGTCGCAGTGGCCTTCGACGCAGCCATCGACCACGTGGTTTTGCAAGTCGGTGATGCCGGCCACCGGCACAGCCGCCTTGACGCGCTCGTCGAGCGCGGCGACCCACCAGGAATAGGCGCCTCCGCCCGAGCGGCCCGTGACGCCCAATCGCTCGCCATCGACTTCGGGCCGCGATTGCAGATAGTCGAGTGCCCGGATGCCGTTGAAGGCCTCGACGCCCGCCGGCGTATAGCCGCGCGAGTTCCACCACCACATGCCCTCGCGAAAAGTGCCGTGGTGCAGCCCCTCGATCTCGCCAAGCTGCAGCGTGTCGATGGTCAGGCACACATAGCCGTTGCGCGCCAGCCAGCCGCCATGATGTTGATAGTGCGTCTTGTTGCCGTAGCTGATGCCGTTTTTCTTCACTTGGCCGTGGCCGCAAACATACAGCACCGCCGGGGCCGGCTTTTCCAAGCCTTTGGGCAGATACAGATTGCCGGTCACATAAAGCCCGGGCCGAGATTGAAAGTGCAGGTTCTCGACCGTGAACCACTCGGTCTCGTGGCGGCCCGTGACAACGGGTTTTAAATCGGTCCGCTCGGGCATGGGATCGAGGCCCAGCATTTCGGCCAGTTGCCGGCGATACTCGTCGCGCCGCGAGGACCAATCGTCGAGCGAGTGGATGTCGGCCAGGCAGCGGTCGGCCAGCTTGGCGGTCTCGGCGCGGAAATACGCGGCCAGCGCGGCGGCGTCATTCAGCGGCTCCGCAGCCGGCGCGCGAACCGAGAACAACAAGACGACAGCAAACGACAAGCAAACTCGCAGGCTCATGGTAGGTTTCTCGTGATCAGTAGGTGAGGTCGCAGGGTGCAAGATAGGCAAAAGTATACGATAGGCGTAGGGTGGGCCGAGCGCAGCGAGTCCCACCTTCTGGCGGCAAAGCGGCGCGGCAACGATCATGCGGCAAAAGGTGGGACTCGCTGCG
>JAICLL010000302.1 GCA_025927475.1 Pirellulales bacterium | reverse complement strand
GCTGGGATCACGCTGGCTGGGATCACGCTGGCTGGGATCACGCTGGCTGGGATCACGCTGGCTGGGATCACGCTGGCTGGGATCACGCTGGCTGGGATCACGCTGGCTGGGATCACGCTGGCTGAGATGATGAGTCATCAGAACGGGCTGGGCGGCGGCTGGCACGCTTGGGCAAAAATCGGACCCATCCCTCACCATGAGGGTTGATTTTTTCCCCGCGTTTTGGGAGACTTCAATTTAGATGCGTTCGTGAAGTAGGCGTCGCATCGAGTTCAGTGAATAGAACAGATAAGGCGAACAGAACAGAGAAGGCATCGATGAGCGTTCGCGGCGTCGCATTTCGTGCGGCGGCGGTGCCTGCTTACACTTTTCGATTTGGGCTGGTTTTCGATGTTGCCGGGGTTTGCCGAGCGGGCCGCCGCACGCGGAACATTTCATCCATACCCGTACTTCCGTTCAAGGCCCCCGCAGTCGTTGAGCCGATGATGAATGCTGGGGCGGTGATACGATCATGATAAGCTGTACCTTTGGGCCGGTGTACTTCTCGCCTGCCATTCCAGGAGCGACGTAAATCCGAGCAGAGGGGATATTTGCTGCCAGTCGTCTTTTTTTGATCCCCATTGTTTCCGTGACCTCTGCGGGAGTCGCGTCGCCTTTATGGAAGTAAAACTCAAGGTTCAAGTGGGCAAAAACGTGGGTCAGGAGCTGCTGGTTCCTGGTCCGAAATTTTTTATTGGTCGTGCCGAAGATTGCCAACTGCGCCCGCGCAGCGATTTGATCAGCCGCCATCACTGCGTGCTGCTGGTCGAAGAGGGCTTTGTGGCGGTGCGCGACTTCGGCAGCAAAAACGGCACGCACGTCAATGGCGAACGGGTGGCGGGCGAGCGCGAGCTGAAGCCGGGCGACCGGCTCACCGTCGGTCCGCTGGAGTTTGAAGTGCTGGTGCACGCCACTCCGCCCTCGAAGAAACGGCCCCCGGTCGAAAGCGTCAAAGAAGCCGCCACCCGGACTGCCGAAGGACATGGCGATCAGGTCGATGTCAGCCAGTGGCTGACCGACAAAGACGCGCAGGACGGCAACGCCGAGACCCGCGTGATCAACAGCCACGAAACCAACGAGTTCGATCTGGGTGCTGGCAGCGACCACGCCGCGGCGACCCAAGCGGTCGCGGTGGCAAGAGCTTCGGAAAAGGCGGCTCCGGAAAAGGCGGCCGCCGAAAAGACAGCCACCAAAAAATCGCCTGGCAAGCTGCCCGTGGCCGCCGCCGACTCGGCCGACAGCCGCACTGCCGCCGCCGACGTGCTGAACAAGTTTTTCAAGCGCCGGTAACGGCCCGAACCTTTTTTTGCCGCCCTTGCGTCAAAAACCATGTCTTCCGTCGACGACGAAGCGCTCAAGCGACGTTACCGCGAGTTTCTTGATCTGATGCCGCTGACGGTGGCCATCGCCGGGCTGCCCGAAAACAATTCGCAGCGCAGCTTCACCACCGAGCAGATGGAGGGGCGGGCGCAGGTGCTGGCCACGGCCTTCAAAATTGCCCGGCAGACCGTCCGCGAAGCGATCAAGTAGGGAGGGGTCGGAGGCCAGAGGCTGGAGGTCAGGGCCTCTGTCTTTGTTTTCCCTGACCTCTGGCCTCCGACCTCGTTTTCCCGGCGTTTGACCGCCCCCCGCCAACCGACGTATAGTTATCGTAGAAAAGAGAGCATCGAGGGACGGTTGAGCACCAACGAATGAAGGCGACCAAACCACGTAAACAGGCGGCCCTGCTCGGCTTGGGGCTGGACAATCAAGACGGGCACACGCGGCTGACTCGGGGCAAAAACTTCGTGCTTTACGGCGGATCGCAGGACACGCATGCCCAGATGCAGGAAACCGCCATCAAAATCAACGAGCAGCTCGACCGCCGCGGCAAACGCCTGGAAGACGTTTCTCCCCGCGAGTTTTCGGATATTTTCCGCGAAGCGACCGGCTGATTGTCGCCTTGCGCTCGAGCGAAAGGCGAAAGTATGTGGTGGCTGGGGCAGAGGCGCTTGCCGATGCCCCGGACTTAAACCAACCGGGGCATCGCTTAGGCTCTGCCCCAGCCACCGACAAAGCGGCCTGCTTCTTGTAAAATGGTGAAACCTGGCCGGCCCCGGCCGGGTATCTTCTCTTGGTGACGCGCTGAGGCAGACGAGGGTAAATCCTTGCCCGATGATGTTTCTGACCTGGTGCGGCGCTGTCTCTCGGGCGATGAAGCGGCCATGGCCGATTTGATCGAACGTTTCCAGGGGCAGGTGTTCGGCCTTTGCGTTCGGATGCTCGGGCACCGTCAGGACGCCGAAGACATGGCGCAGGAATCGTTCGTGCGGGCGTTTCGTAGTTTGAATCGCTGGGATAGCCGGCGCGAGTTCCTGCCCTGGCTGCTGGCGATTGCGGGCAACCGCTGCCGCACGCTGCTGGCGGCGCGGCGGCGAAGGCCTCGACTGACCGGCGAGGTCGATCACCTGCCCGACGTGCGTCCCAACCGCCAACAACAGGCGAACCTGGCCGAAGAGATGAAAGTGGGCTTGAGTTATCTGCGAGAAGAATATCGGCAGGCGCTGGTGCTCTTTTACCAGCAGCAGTTGGGTTTTGCCGAGATTGCCGAGGTGCTCGATTGCCCGGTGGGAACGGTAAAAACCTGGGTGCATCGCGCGCGGCGCGAGTTGGCCGAACACCTGCGGCGGCGCGGCGTCCTCGAGGAATCCGATCATGCAATGCGAAGAGTTTGAAGCACAACTGAATGAGGCGCTCGACCGGCGGCTGCCGTTGGCGGCGGTTGAGGCGCTCGCTCACCAGCGCGTCTGCTCGCCCTGCCGCGAGCGGGCGGCGGCTTATGCAACCATTGCGCGCGAACTGGCGCAAGCCCCGCTGCCGGTAGGCGCCGAGGATCTCGCCGAGCGCGTGCTTGCCGAGTTGCGCCAGCCGGCGGCGGTGCCGTTCGTTCGCCGTCGTCGCTCGCGGGCGTTGGCCGTGGCGGCGGTGCTGTTGGTCAGCCTGTTCGGGGCATGGGCCATCCACCGCGTCGGCGAGGGGCCGGCGCCGCGGCAGGTGGTCGGCGACGCCCATCGCGCGAAAGCGAAATCTTTGTCGTCGCCCCCAAAGCCGGCCCAGCGAGCACCCGCGCATGAACTGGTCTCGACGGCGCCAGCACACGCGAAATCGAATTCAACAAATGGGGAAGACGCGCCGGCGCTTTCCGACGCGGCGTTGCCCGCCGCCGAATGGGCTCAGCAGGTGGCCGACGGATTCCAGCCGGTCACGCGTCCCACACTGGGCGCGGCCACCGGCTTCTTGCAGGTGTGGGGCGTAACTCATACACGCCCCCCGTCTGACCAGCCACCGCGTTCCTAAGTTCAAGTTTCGCAGTTTTTGCTAGCAGATGAACGACGCCGTAGCGTCATTATGCCGCAAGTTGGAGTACTTGGTCGAGAATCTGCTTGATTTTTTTGCTTCCCTGTCCTGACAGGCCCAGCGGAATAATCTGTT
>JAICLL010000113.1 GCA_025927475.1 Pirellulales bacterium | reverse complement strand
CTTAACTGTCGCGGTGGGCTTCCGTACCTTGGGCTGCTCCGTTAACTTCAAATGCCCTCGTCAGGCTGCGTCGAGTTTGCTAGTGTAACCAGGAAGAATGGATATGCAACGATAAACTGCGTAAACTTTTCCGTGTGCAACATAACTTCTTGGCCCCAAACCACTTCTAAAAAAGCGTGGCTTAGCCCTTTTTGGGGGAACAAGGTATAATTCGGATTGCGGCGGCTGGCTCGATGGCCGGCTGACCTTGGGGATGGTTGTTTTGCTTAGCCGCTCTGGCCCGTTATGAAACTTCGCGTCGGTCTGGTGGGTCTGGGTCAAGCCTGGGAGATCCGGCACCGCCCGGCCTTGCGAGCTTTGGCCGATCGCTTCGACGTGACGGCGGTCTGCGACCAGATTGCCGTGCGGGCCGAACAGGCGGCGCGCGACTTTGGCGCCCAAGCGGTCGATGGTTTCCGCGCCCTCTCCACCCGGCCCGATGTCGATGCCATCTTGATGCTGGCGCCGCAGTGGTATGGCTACTTGCCCATTCTTGCGGCCTGCGATGCGGGCAAGGCCATCTATTGCGCCACCAGTCTGGAGCTCGAGCTGGATGAAGCCCGCCGCGTCAAGCAACGGGTGGAGCAAGCCGGCGTGGCCTTTATGTCAGAGTTCCCTCGCCGGCAATCGCCCGCCACGTTGCGGCTGAAGGAGTTAATTGTAACGCGATTGGGAGCGCCTCGGCTGCTGTTCTGCCACATGCGGCGACCGGCCGAAGAGCCCGCCGGCGCCAGCGCTCGCGTCAACACGCCCGTCTCGCCGACCGGCGATCTGATGGAGCTGATTGACTGGTGCTGCTACGTGGTCGGTCACAAGCCGACGTCGGTGCTCGGCATTCGTCACGCCTCGCCCGACGGCGGCGAAGACGACTACCAGATGATGAATCTCGATTTTTCTCAGCCGGGTCCACCCGGCTCCGGGCCAACGGCGCAGATCAGTTGCGGCCGCTACATGCCCGTCGCCTGGCAAGAGGCGGTGGCCTATCGTCCGCCGGCCGCGTTGCAGGTGGCCTGTGAGCGGGGCATCGCCTTTGTCGATTTGCCGACCACGCTGGTGTGGTTTGATGAAGCCGGGCGGCATCAAGAATCGCTCGACAGCGAGCGGCCGGTGGGCGAGCAGCTTTTAGGCCAATTCCATCGCTCGGTGACGAGCTTGGTGCGCAACACCGCCGGCCTCGACGATGCCTATCGGGCCTTGGCCATCGTGCTCGAAGCCCGCGCCAGCCACGCTCAAGGCCGGCGCGTCATGCTGGAGGTATGAAGCTTAGACACTCGGGACATAATGCAGAACCAATGATCTAGCGAACCGCCGATGCGAACCTATCTTTTACTTCTTGGTCTGGTTGCGTTGGGCTGTCGGCATGAAGCGGGCGGTTCGGGTGTTGCACCGACGTCTGACAAGAGCCAATTCACCAAGGTTCGGCTGGCCTTGAATTGGTACCCCGAGGCCGAACACGGCGGCTACTATGCTGCGCTCACGCAGGGTTACTACCGCCAAGAGGGCCTCGTGGTTGAAATCATCAAAGGCGGTCCCAAGGCGCCGGTCATTCCCCAGGTCGACAAAGGCCAATTTGAGTTCGGCGTCTACAACGCCGACGGCCTGGTCACGGCCCGCTCGAAAGACGCGGCCGTGGTGGCCGTCTTGGCCCCGCTGCAAATCAGCCCGCGAGCGATCATGGTCCACGCCGCGAGCGGCATTGACGATTTCAGCAAGTTAAAAAACGTCACGCTCGCCACCGACCACTCGCAGGCCTATTTCGCGTTTCTCCGCCGCCAGATTCCGCTGGAAGGCGTGAAGGTGGTTCCCTACCAAGGCAACGTGGCGCAGTTCCTCAACGACCCAAATTTCGCGCAGCAGGCGTATGTCTTCAGCGAGCCGTTTGTGGCCGAGCAACAAGGCGGCGATCCCAAGTCGCTGCTGGTGGCCGAGCTGGGCTTCAACCCCTACACCAGCTTGCTCATCACCAGCGACCAGTACCTGGCGGATCATCCCCAGGTGGTCCAAGCGATGGTCACCGCCAGCCGCCGCGGTTGGCGGCATTATCTAGAGCATCCCGACGAAACCAACGAACACATTCACGGCTTGAATCCCGAGATGACTCTGGCCGCATTGGAGTATGGCGTCAACGCCCTGCGGCCGCTGGTGCTCGACCCGGTGGCCAAGGAAGAAGGCATCGGGCACATGTCTCGCGAGCGTTGGCAGACGCTGGCCGAGCAGCTCGCCGAATTAGGCATTGCCGAACCGATAGACGTGAGCCGCGTCTTCACCACGCAGTTTCTGGGTGAACAGATCAAAACACAACGCTAACCGAATCCTAACTATTTCATGCTATCTCTGACGTCTCGCAGAACGATCCAACTTAGCCCGAGCCGTCCGATGGCCAAACACCGCATCCTTGTCGTCGATGACGAAGAGGACCTGCTGGAACTGATTGAATACAATCTTGCCAAGGAGGGCTACCGCGTCACCTGCGTGGGCACGGGCGAAGACGCGCTCCGAGAGGCCCGCGCCAATCCGCCCGATTTGATCGTGCTGGACTTGCTGCTGCCGAATGTGGATGGCCTGGAAGTCTGCAAACTGCTGAAGAACGACCCGCGCACCAAACATGTGCCGATCGTCATGCTGACGGCCAAGGGCGACGAGGCCGACATGGTGACGGGCCTCGAGCTGGGGGCCGACGACTACATCAGCAAGCCCTTCAGCCCGCGGGTGCTCACGGCCCGCATCCGCGCCGTGCTCCGCCGCGCGCAAGAACCGGCCAGCCCCGACGCGACGGTGCAAGTACACGAGTTGCTGATTCATCCCGGCAGACACGAAGTGTTGGCCGCCGGCAAGCCGCTGTCGCTGACGCTCACCGAGTTCCGCCTGCTGCATTTCTTGGCGCAGCGGCCTGGCTGGGCTTTTTCGCGCAGCCAGATTGTCGACGCTGTGAAGGGAGACGACTATCCCGTCACCGAACGGTCGGTCGACGTGCAGGTGGCGGGACTGCGCAAAAAGCTGGGCGAATTCGGCGACTATATCGAGACGGTGCGCGGCGTCGGCTATCGCTTCAAGGAATAATCGTGTATGCCCGCCAAGCGGCTGGTCTGGCATCTCTTTCCGCAAGTGCTCACCTTGCTGGTGCTGTCGCTGGCGGCGTTGGCTTTAATCGTGCGGCTGATGGACCATACGGCGGCTCGCGTGATCGTGGGCGGCCTGGCGGTGGTGGCGTTCGCGTGGGCGGCAAGTTGGCTCTTGGCCCGCACGGCGGCGGCGCCGCTGGGCTATATCAAACACGCCGTCGATCGCTTCGCGGCGGGCGACTGGGACCACCGGCTACTGGCGCCCGACAGCCGCGAGCTGCTCGAGACGGCGGACGCTTTGAACGACATGGCCCGGCACGTCGAGCGGCGGATGGCAGCCTTGGCCCGGCGAAATCACGAACAAGAAGCGGTGCTCACCAGCATGGTCGAGGGCGTGCTGGCGGTCGACAATGATCAGCGCGTCATCAGTGTCAATGCCGCGGCGGCCAGGCTGCTGGGCGCCGCCCCTGCCGAAATCGAAGGCCGCGGGCTGCAAGAGGTCGTCCGTAACGCCGATTTGCGCCGTTTTGTGTTCGGCGCGCTGGCCGCCGAGCGGCCGATCGAGGGCAACCTGGTCTTGCGAGGCTCGCGCGACCAGGTGTTGCAGGCCAATGGCACGGCGCTGCGCGACGCGGCGGGCCGGGGCATCGGCGCGGTCATCGTGCTGAACGATGTTTCGCGCCTGCGCCAGTTGGAAAACATCCGTCGCGACTTTGCCGCCAATGTCTCGCACGAGCTGCGGACACCGATCGCCTCGATCAAAGGTTTCGTCGAGACGCTGCTTGACGGAGCGCTGGCCCAGCCCCAAGAAGCCGAACGGTTTTTGCAAATCATCGCGCGACAAGCCGACCGCCTGAATACCATCATCGACGATTTGTTAAGCCTCTCGCGGATCGAGCAGGAGGCCCAGCGCGGCGACATCGTGCTCGCCGCCGGTTCGCTTTGCGAAGTGGCCGAGGCGGCCGCCCGCGACTGCGCCGCGCGCGCCGCCCAGCGGCAGATTGAAATCAAGCTCGATTGCGCTTCCGATTTGCGGGCCAGGATCAACGCCATCCTCTTGGAGCAGGCGATCATCAACCTCGTGGATAATGCCATCCAGTACAGCGAGCCTCCCAACACGGTCGAGCTGAGCTGCCGCGCCGAGCCGGGCGAAGCGGTGATCTCGGTGCGCGACCACGGGTGCGGCATCGCCGAAGAGCACTTGCCGCGGCTCTTCGAGCGATTTTACCGAGTCGACAAAGCCCGCAGCCGCAAGCTCGGCGGCACCGGGCTGGGGTTGGCCATCGTCAAGCACATTGCCCTGGCGCATCACGGGCGGGTGACGGTGGAAAGCGTCGTGGGCCAAGGCAGCACCTTTTCGATCCGATTGCCGGCTGATTCACCCGCAACAAGGCAGCCCCGGCCCTTGTGGCCGGCCCCATGAGGTAGCCCGACTTACGCGTCGGGCTTCCCTCTGATGGAACCACTAGCCCGGATTATTCATCAGCCCACACCAACCCGAAGCGTAAGCGAGGGCGAAATCCGACTTACCTCGCTTACGCGTCGGGTTAGTGCGGCCCCACCGTGGCGCTGACACTGAGTGGCTGATGAATAATCCGGACTAGCTACGCCGCGCCCGCTTGCGCGATGCCGCGGAGAACGGCGGCGGCCACGCCGCCCGTGTCGACCGACGTGGCCACATCGATGTTCGGTCGCCAGGTCGGCGCGCTGCGGCGATCAAACACGGTGGCGCCCATCGTCAACTCGCCTTGAATCTCGACATCGACGGCCAGCCGTTCGGTCTCGAACAGCCCCGGCTCGGCGAGGGCCATCAACGCCACGGCATCGTGAATGTGCGCACCCTCGAGGCCAAAAAGCTGCCGGTGCGAGCGAAACGAAAACGGCAACACGCGGCGCAAAAAAGCGCCGGCGCGGGTCGATTCTTCGGGAAGCTGATCGAGCAAGTCGTAGGTCATCATCACCTGGCTGGTGATGTCCAGCGGCACCAGCGTCTTGGTCGTGCGCGAGCGAAACACCTCGCGCGCGGCGGCCGGGTCGCAATAGATATTAAATTCAGCGGCGGGCGTCACATTGCCCGGCCCTCGCAGCGTGCCGCCCATGATGACAAGCTGCCCCACCTGCTCGGCCAGGCCCGGATCGCGCCGCAGAACGGTGGCGATATTCGTGAGCGGCCCCAACGCCACAATCGTGATCGCCTCGGGCGCTTTGCGGATTTCGTCGGTGATCACCTTGTCCGAGGGATGTTGATGATGCAACTCGGCCACGGGGAAGTCGGCGTTGCCCAACCCGTCGGCGCCGTGTACATGGCGCGAGTCGACCAGCGGATCGCGTTCGGGCTGCACGGCGGCCCCCAGCCGCGGCCAGCGCGGCGGATCGAGCTGCTCGATAATCGCCTGCACGTTTCGCGTCGCCTGCTCGGCAGAAACATTGCCGGCCACCGCGGTGACCGCCACCACCTCCAACCGCGGGTCGAACAAAGCCAACGTCAACGCCAGTGCGTCGTCGATGCCGGGGTCGACGTCCAAAATGATTTTGCGCGCCATGCCAGTCCGTTAGTGCTCGGGTTGCAGTTCCTTTTCAAAGATCACCAGGTTCGTTCCCAAATCGGGATCCCAGCGAATGCCCACCAGGTTGTACTCCCGGGCGATCGCCAAATGAAGCATGGGGCGGTGCTCATTCTGGCATTCAAACCGGATGCCCGCATAACCATGTTCTTGCACCCAAGCGTGCACCGCGTCCATCAACTGCGAAGCAATTCCCTTGCGGCGAAACTCGGGCAACACGCCATACAACCAAGAAAAGTAAACGCTGGGCTTCAACTCAAAACCCAGGAAAAAGCCGACGGGCCGTTCGTCGAGCGTGGCGATCAGCCGCAAGCCGTTGTAGCGGCCCAGAAAGCGACGATGGAAAAAATCGACGTCGTGGTGCGGGCGGTAAATCTGGCAATACAACTCCACGATGAGCGGAATGTCGCCGGGGCCCACGATGTCGACCTTTGCGGTTGCCATGCCGGCTATTCTAGTGCTCTTGCCACCCCGCGGCTACCCTTTCGCACGTCCTCCTACCGCAAGGTCTTCAGGTACGCATACAAATCGGCGATCTGCGCATCGCTCAACTTATCAAGCAGTCCGACAGGCATCAGCGACGCCGCCGAAGGGCGGCGAACGACAATGTCATCGCCCGGAATGCGCACGGTGGTCGATGCGCCCGTCTGCAAGATGAGGCCATCGACCGCGTCGTAGACGATCATGCCTTGAAACGTCTTGCCGGTGGCCGTGGCGACCGAAACCGTGCGATAGCGCGACGAAACATCGCGGCTGGGCTCCACGATGGCGGTGAATAAATCGTCGCGCGAGAAGCGGCCGGCCACGCCGTTCAGGTCGGGCCCCAGCGCTCGTCCCGCCGAGTGGCAAGCGGCGCACGAGGCCTGCACAAACACGCCGCGGCCCCGCGCCGCCTTGCCCGTTGCCCAATCGATCGCGGCCAGACGTTTGCTCCACGCGGCGGCGTCGGCCCCGTCACCGCGCAGCTTCGCGGCCAACTCCGGTCGCGAATTGCGGAGCCATTCTTCCCAGCCGTGCGCATCGCCCGGCGGTTCTTCCAATCCGCTGATCCGCCGCAGAGCCGCCACGAGCTTGCCGCGCAACGGCTCGTTTTCCTTTCCGTCGCTTAGACGATGCAACGCGCGAAACACCGCCAACAGCTCGTCGTCATCGGCGACAGCCAGCTTTTCGAGAGCCTGCAATGCTTGCAAGATGGTCGCGGGCTGGGCCGAGGCCAAACCTTCGATGAATCGTTGCCGATCGGCAATTTGCGGGTCACGGGCCAGCAGTTCGAGCACGGCGTCGTCCAGCCCGGCCCGACCCCAAAGCTTGCGAAGCGTCGGCAGCGACCATGCTCGCGGCAATTCAGCGAGCAACTCGACGTGGGCAGGCGTCCAGAGCAAAAACTTCTCGTCGTCATCATCTTCACCCGGCGCCATGCGTGCCAGAATGAGATCGACCGCCCGCCGCCGGTCGAAACCCGGCGCGTGAGTGAGCAGCACGTGGGCCGGCCGGCCAAACTCGCGATCGGCCAGAATGTCATGATTGAGCCGTGGATCTTTCTGGGCCAGCTCGGCGTGCAGCTCAGCGATACGAAGCGGAAAATGCGAATCGCGCCGCGCCGCACGGGCGTCGAGCTTGCGATCGAGACGCACCAGTGCGGCGGCTGTCCGCGTAGTCACTTCCACGGGCCGCGATGCGGTCAGGCGAGCTAAGACAATCAAGTAGTGGATGTCTTCGAGCGGATGGGAAGTTTCGGTGAATTGCTCCGCCGTGCGAAGCAATACATCGGGGTGGCCATCTTCGATCATCGCCAGCGTGCGCGATAATTCGCGGTCGAGCTCGGCATCGCCCGAAGGGTATGTCTCGCGGATCTCCGGGGCCGAGCGAGTGCCGATTTTCTGCCAGACGCGACTCGTGCGGTCGATCCTCGCGGTGTAGCCCTCCCAGACAGTATCGACCTGCTGGCTTGAAACAACATCGCCCAACGCACGTTGAATGACGCGCAGGGCGGCGAGCTTCGCCTCGGCCGGGGCATGCTCATCACTAATGATGGGATCTACGCAGCGGGCCGCGGTGCCCGGATAACCCAGCACCATCGCCATCGCCGTTCGTTCGAAGGGCGCCCGGGCTTCACGCATCAAGTCAATCTGAGCCTGGTCGTCGAAACGCGAGATTACGTCGGTGGTGACGGCCCGCAGCAACCGATCGTCACTGTTCCAATTGGCAGTGACCGCCCCGCGCAATTCCTCCGCTGAGAACTGATCGACGTGCCGGAGCAAATACGCCAATGCTCGGCGGCGGACGAAGGCGTCATCGCCCGCCGCGTCTCTCAAACACTCGCGCTTCGCCTCCGGCCGCCAATCGAGCGAAGTCCACGGCGCCGGCGATCCATCTGCGGTCGCGTCCACGGATGCCGAATCCTGAACCCTGCATCCTGAACCCTCATATCGCACCCGATACACCGCCCCGCGCGTTCCTCGCCCGCCAATCGAAACATACAAATCGCCCGTCTGCGGATGCACCAGCACGTCGGTGGGCGCGAAGCCATTTTCGCCCACGCTCTTCAAGAATGTTTCGGGCTTGGCTTGATAGGTCGAGCCGGTGCGCGTGAGCGGCAAAAACTCGACGCGGCCAAAGGTCCAATCGAGCACGAAGAATCCGCCCTGATACCGGGCCGGAAACTGCCGCTGCCGGTAACACGCCACTCCGGTGGGCGAACCGCGACCGAGCGTCGCCGCCGGCGCAACGACGTCGGGCAGGTAGGGCGGCAGCCGCCAAAACTTGGCCCGCTGCGGCGAAAGCCAGCCGTAATGCCCGCCGGGTACCACGTGATAAAACCGCGTCGGCTCGTACCACGGCAGCGAGACGCAACGCTCGTTGTCGGAATCGAACGTGAACAGCTCGCCCTCGTCGTTAAAATCCATCCCATAGGCGTTGCGAAATCCATCGGCCACGATCTCCGATGTTTGCTCCTCGGGCGTAAACCGCACGACGCAGCCCGCCACCGGTTCTCGAATCGGCGAGGTGGGCAACTGGGCCCACGAGGCGTCGATGCCCGCATTGTTGCCGCAGAGCAAATACAGCCAGCCGTCCGGCCCGCGCCGCAGGGCATGGGCCTCGTGCTCGCCCGACGCTTTGACCGCGCGGATCAGCTCCGATGGTCCATCGGCGTGGTCGTCTCCATCGGCATCGCGCAACCGGCGCAGCCCGCCTTGCCCCACGTAGTACAGCGTATCGCCTTCCCACAGCAGCCCCATGGCGCCGCCGCGCGGCTCGCTGGAAAAATCTTCCGCGCGGTCGGCCCGCCCGTCGCCGTCGTCGTCGATCAAGATGCGGATATATCCCGGTCCTGAAACGACGATTCGCCCTCGCCGATCGACCGTCATCCGAATGGCATCGGGCGTGAGCGTCTCGTCGGCGTATTGGCAGACTTCAAACCCCTCGGGCGCCCGTAGTCCGGCAACCAGTTCAGCGGCCCGAGACACGCCACCGCACAAGAGCACCGCGGCGAAACAAAAACGCGCCACACGCATTTCGGTTGGTCGATTCTCCATGCGCACATTGTAGCCGCGTTCGCTTGCGGCGGGACTCGCAATTTCTTTGAAAATCGCCCACCGTCGTTGCGTTCGACCTACCGCAGTGATATTCTCGATGTCCGGCGAGCGATTTCGTAAACGAAAGCTTTTTAACGACCGTCTTGCGCCATGCCTTCTTACCGCATCGGGGTCATCGGACGCACGGGCCGGGGCGACTATGGCCACGCCATGGACGAGGCGTTTTGGCATCTGCCGAACTGCCAGATCGTGGCCGTGGCCGACGATGACAAAACCGGGCTGGCCGCGACCGCCAAAAAGCTGAACGTCGATCAAACGTTTACCGACTACCGGCAGATGCTCGACCAGGCCCGGCCCGACATCGTGGTGATCGGCCAGCGCTGGCTCGACCAGCACCGCGACATGGCCGTGGCCGCAGCCGAGCGCGGCGTCCATATCTACATGGAGAAACCGTTCTGCCGCACGCTGGCCGAGGCCGACGAAATCGTCGATGCCTGTGAGCGCACGCATGTGAAGCTGGCGCTGGCCCATCCAACGCGCTACAGCCCCAAACTGCAAACCGTCAAGCGGCTCATTGCCGAGGGAGCGATCGGGCGCGTGCTGGAATATCGTGGGCGCGGCAAGGAAGACCGCCGCGGCGGCGGCGAAGACCTGTGGGTGCTCGGCACGCACGTCATGGACGCCATTCGTGCGATCGCCGGTCACCCAGCATGGTGCTTTGCGCGTGTGACGCAGAACGGTCGGCCCGTCACCAAGGCTGACGTGGCGGAAGGGGCCGAAGGCATCGGGCCGTTGGCCGGCGATGCCGTCGCGGCGATGTACGGCATGAACGACGGGGCAATGGCCTATTTTCAATCGGTCAAGAATGTCGCCGGCAAGCCGTCGCGCTACGGGCTCATGATTTATGGTTCGTCGGGCGTCATCGAGATTCTCGAAGGCACGATGCCTTCGGTAAAATACTTGGGCGATCCAAGCTGGTCGCCCGGCCGCAGCAAGGCGGCCTGGCAAGAGGTGTCGTCGGCCGGCATCGGCCAGCCGGAAGTGCTGGAAGACGATGCGCTCAAGAACCGCCATCGCCCCGCCGTGCTCGATTTGCTCGAGGCGATCGAAGAGAACCGCCAGCCGCTTTCGAGTGCTTACGAGGCCCGCGGCGCCACGGAAATGATTGTGGCGGTGTTCGAATCGCATCGGCAAAGCGCCCCGGTCAGTTTGCCGCTGGAGAACCGGCAAAGCCCGCTGACCATGTTGGCGTAATCGCAGGAACCGGAGCGCATGCAATGCGCCGACAGACACAGGCGATTCTGCTCGGGGGCGTGGTGCTTGCCGCGCTGCTGGTGGCCCTTTATGCCTATTCGGTCACCGATGCCGGACTCGATACTTCGCCGCTGCCTCGGCCCGATGTCAACGCTCCCTTTATCCGCACGCCCGACCAGATCGTCCGAGCGATGCTCGAACTGGCCGAACCCGAGCCGGGCGAGGTGCTGTACGATTTGGGTTGCGGCGATGGGCGGATCGTAATCGCCGCGGCCAAGGACTATGGCTGCCGCGCGGTGGGATACGACATCGATCCACAGCGCGTGAGCGAGGCCCGCGAAAATGTGCGCCAAGCGGGGCTTGAAGACCGAGTGGCGATTGTCGAGCAAGACATCTTTACGCTCGACCTGCGCCCTGCCGACGTGGTGACCATCTATCTGCTGCCGCGCTTGAATGCGAAGCTCTTGCCCAGACTGCGGCAGCTCCGACCGGGTGCGCGAATTGTGTCTCACGATTTTGATTTGCCGGGCATCACGCCCGACCGCAGCATCGAGATCAACGAACCGCCCCGAGACGTCGAACACTCGCTGTATCTGTGGACCGCTCCGCTGAGATCGGAATGAGGCATCGGCAGGATGTTGCGAGGCATGCTCCACGCCGTGCGAATCAGCCCTTCTTCCGATTCTCTTCTTCGTAGCCGATGCGAAGGTATTTCTGAAACCGCCGGGCAATCTGCTTGGGCCGTTCGGCAAACAACAGCCGCCCAAGCGGAAGGGCCTCGGCCTGCAATTCGCCGCGGCGGCGGGCAATGACTTGCCGAAACCCGCCACTCGCCGCATCGTCGAAGCTGGCAGGCGATTCGTCGCTCACCCGCTGGCACAAAACCACCAGGTCGTGGTCGTCGCCTAACAGGTCCGAAAGCCGCTTCAATTCTGCATAGCGGGCCTCGAACACCGTCGGCCAGGCGTCTTGAAACAGCCGCACCTGGTAGCGATGATATTTGCTTTCTTTGCGCCATTCGTGCAAGTTTTCCGGCGTCGTTTGGCGCAACGCTCGCCGCAACGCCCGCCGGCCACGGCGATAGCTGCCCGCAAAGCCCGCCATGATCGCGTCTCCATCCTCCACGCACGCGGCCCAGCGCTCGACCTCGTCGGCCGCCGCGGAGAGCGCCCCGGTCAGTTCGGGCATAACTTCTTCCAAGGCATCGCGCTGCTCTGCCGCTTGCTGGCCGACCAAGTGATCGCGGATCGTTCTCAGCAAAGTCAATGGATCGCCCGAGCAACCCCACTGATGCTCGGCGTGGGCCGAGAGCTTGGCGACCGCTTCGATCATCGCCTGCGCGTCGCGTTGGCTTGAAAGCTGGTGGGCCACATCGCGCAGCCGCGCGTTTTCTCGCACATAAGTGTCGTCCAACGCGGGCCGCGCCAAGCGCAGCAACGAACGCGCCTTCTTCAGGTGCAGCCGGGCTTCGTGAACCGCATCGGCCCGGTCCGCCTGTCGATCGTTCAACTGGTCGATGGCCGAGCGCAACTGATTGCTCACCAGCCGCCGCAGATTCGCACGGACGCTCTTGTCGGCTTTCCAGCGATAGGCCATAAGTTAGCGCCGTTCGGCCCTGGGCGGGATGAACTCGTCCACCGCGAGCGACAGCGGGTTTCCGTCAACCTGAATCGGCAATAGCAGCATCTCGCCTAGCCGGTGGCGACTCGCGCGTTCATAGGTGCGTTTCGTGGACTGCGGCGATTCATAAATCTCGATTTCGTCGTCGACCAAATTGACGATCCAATAAACGGCGACGCCCGCGCCGGCATACATCGTGTACTTCGTCTTCCGGTCGTAGCTCAGCGAGCTTTCGGCGACTTCGATCACCAGCAGCGCGTCGGCCGCCCGAGGGTGCGAATCCAGGTAAGCGTCATCCGGGCCGACCACGACCGCCAGGTCAGGTTCTGGCTCGCTGGTTCCGGAGAGCGCCAGCGGCCATTGCGTCCGAACATGGCACTTTGCGCCGCCGATGCCGCGTTCCAGCCTTCGCTGAATCCGTGCAACGGCCACTGCGTGACGCTTGCTATGTGCCATCGCTGGATCTCCTTGGGCGCCCCGGTCCTTGGGCATCACGACGCCCTCGATCAGTTCGACCGCGTCGCCATCAGCCACAATTCCCTCGTCGAGCATTCTGTGAAACTGTTCGACGGTAAACATGACCGGCCCCGGCGCCTGGCCGGTTGCGATGTCGTGAAAAATGGTAGTGCTCATAGCGTCGTCCACAAGGAACCCAAGATCCCGGACCTTATTATAACCACCGCAGACAACGGCCTGCGATGACGGGGCGCAGCGTTCCGGGCGTCACCTTGCCTCTGCCTCGTTGCTGGATTGAGGCGGACTTGTCGCGGGCGGGGCCGCGACCTCTTCGTAATAGGCATTGCCCGACTTGTAAAGCTCCAACCGCTTTTCGTTGTCCTTCTGATCGCGGATCTTGGCGGGCTGCGACATGGCCATGGCCTTGGTCTGCCATTGCACGGCGGAGGCGAAATCGCCCGACTCCGCATAAGCCGCCGCGAGCGTGGCGACGCAGACCCACTCGTCCCAGTGCGAAAGCTCGCAAGCGCGTTTGGCCATTTCGAGCGCCTGCTTGCCGTCGCGCAGGTGAAACTCGAATTCCGGGGCGGTGGCATAGATGCGGCCCAGGCCGTTGTAGGGCGCCCATTCGCGCGGAGCCAGGTCCATGGCCCGGCGGTAATCGGCTTCGGCCTCCGGATAATCGCCATGCTTCATATACCAACGGCCGCGATTGACGTAGGCCAAAGCCATTTTCGGCGCGAGCTGGAGGGCGCGGTTCAAGTCGGCCAGCGATTTGGGATATTCTTCCATGTCGAACCAGGTGGCCCCACGGTTGGCATGCGCCAGCGCATTGGCCGGATCGACTCGCAACACTTCGTTGAACTGTTCGAGCGCTTTGGCAAATTCGTTTTGCGCGTTCAGGCAAACGCCCCGGTCGTTGTAGGCGATGAGATTCGCCGGATCGAGCCGGATGGCCTCCGTAAAATCGGCGACTGCCCGTGCGTAGTTGTGCTTGCCGTAATAGGCCTTGCCGCGCAGCGTGAAGAAGGTGGTGTTGCTCGGCTCCAGCCGCAGCGCTTCGGTCAGGTCTTTGATGGCGTTGTCATATTCTCGCTTGCTGAGCCAACTGACCCCGCGCAGCGCATAGGCCACCACATTGTTCGTGCCGCGGGCCAGCAGTTTGGTGTAATAGGCCGGCGCGTCGTCGAGCAGCAGCACCTCGTCTTGCTTGACCCAGGCGATGCCCAACCATAGCCATTGGCCGTTCACTTTTTCGACGGTGGCGGGCAGCGGCACGTCGTTCCAGCGGAACCGTTTGGCGCCGATCTGCGGAGTCGCGGTCTCTTTGACCATGACCGTTTCTCCCACCCAGTCGCGGCTTTCCGCGACGGCGCGGGAACCGAAAACAGCGAGCGCGGCGGCAACGACACAATGCGGAAATAGCATGGTAGGAAACCTTCAGTGTTGCAAGCGAAAAAATGAAGATAATTCACGAGTATCGCCGCACCACCGCGGGTTCGCAATCCCGGTACAGCATGGTAACCAATCTTTCCTTGATCAGCGGACGCAGGTAAAATGCGATACACGTTTCCTCTTTGTTCTCTGGTTCCGCGGGCCACCGAGCCTGGCGGGAGGAAAGGTGACAGCGGATCGACGCTGGCGCGGTAGTGATACGATGGATGTCCGGAGCATAGTTTTCGAAAACGCTGCTCGACTCCGCGCAATGCACGAGGACATCAAGCGGACATGCCGTGAGGCGTCTCACGGGCCAGCGCACACCACCGCCTGCGCGGTTTTCCACGCCAGTTACGACGCGCTCGCGTTCCCTGGAGGACTCGATCGAGCGATGCGCCGCCTGAAGCGCCTGGAGCCGGAGGCGGTGGAGGCAGCGATCCAGTTCCTCGAAGCCGGCCCGTGGTTTTTCCGATCAGGCTATATCACCGAAGAGATAGTGCGCCGTTTGAAGCAGGCCCCACTTACCGAACGCCAGCGCAACCGGCTGGCGTCGGTGATCGTACGTAGCCTTTCGACAGGTACGCGGCGCGTGGCCCGACATTTGGCCCGGCTGGTGAAGGTTGCTCACCCGGTCTCACTGCGCCGACAGCTCGAAGCGTGCGCCACAGGTGATGGCGAAGCCCCGCTTCGTGCGAGATTCGCGCTCCATGTTCTGCGCTCGCTTGATCATTCCGAAGTCGCGCAGTCGCCGTTCTAGTAAACGTGCGCCATGTATGGCACCCTTTTGAATCGTAGACTTCCGCCGGTGCGAGAAAATTCGGCAATGATTCATCATCGCGTGCCCGCGATTCACTCGTCGGTCACGCAGCCTTCCGAGGCGTTCTTGACGGTCTTGATGTATTTGTAGAGCGTGCCGCGCGTCGCTTTGTAGGGCGGCGCCTGCCAACGGGCGCGCCGTGCGGCCAATTCCGCATCGCTGACGTCCACTTGCAACAGGTTGCGCTCGGCGTCGATTGTGATCGGGTCGCCGTTTTCGACCAGGGCCAGCGGACCGCCCTCTTGGGCTTCGGGAGTGATGTGCCCCACAATGAAGCCGTGCGATCCGCCCGAAAACCGGCCATCGGTCAGCAAGGCGACGTCTTGGCCCAGCCCCGCGCCCATGATGGCCGAGGTGGGCGTGAGCATTTCGGGCATTCCCGGACCGCCCTTGGGTCCTTCGTAGCGAATGACCACCACATCGCCCTTTTGGATCGCCTTGCGCTCCAGCGCCGCCAGCATCTCCTCTTCTGAATCGAAGACGTTGGCCACTCCGCTGAATCGCTCGCCCTCTTTACCGGTGATTTTGGCGACGGCGCCCAACGGCGCCAAATTGCCCTTGAGAATCTGAAGATGTCCGGTGGGCTTGATGGGTTTTTCCAGCGTGTGGACGATCTCTTGACCGGCCGCCAAGCCCGGCAAATCGGCCAAATTCTCGGCCAATGTCCGCCCCGTCACCGTCAGACAATCGCCGTCGAGCAGGTCGTGCTCGAGCAGATACTTCATGACGGCGGGCGTGCCTCCCACGCGGTGCAAGTCTTCTTGCACGAAACGGCCGCTGGGCTTCAGGTCGGCCAGGTAAGGCACGCGCCGGCTTACTTTCTGAAAATCGTCGATCGTCAGTTCGACGCCCACGGCCCGCGCCATGGCGATTAAGTGCAACACCGCATTGGTCGAACCGCCCACGGCCATCACCACCACCATGGCGTTTTCGAACGCCCGCCGGGTCATGATGTCGCGGGGCTTGATGTCGCGCTCCAGGCACACGCGAATCGCCTGTCCCGCCCGGAAGCATTCTTCGAGCTTCTCGGGATCTTCCGCGGGAATCGACGAGCTGTAGGGCAACGACATGCCCATGGCCTCGATGGCCGAGGCCATGGTGTTGGCGGTGTACATGCCACCGCAGGCGCCGGCGCCGGGACAGCTTTTGCGGACGACCTCTTGCCGCTGGGCGTCGTTCAGCTTGCCCGCCAGAAACTCGCCATAGCACTGAAATGCCGAAACAATATCGAGCTTGTCGCCGTCGCGATGCCCTGGCTTGATCGTACCGCCGTAGACCATCAGCGACGGGCGATTGACGCGTCCCATGGCGATGAGACAGCCCGGCATGTTCTTGTCGCAACCGGGAATCGAAATATTCGCGTCGTACCACTGAGCGTGCATCACCGTTTCGATCGAGTCGGCAATCAGGTCGCGCGATTGCAGCGAGTAGCTCATGCCCTCGGTACCCATCGAAATGCCGTCGCTCACCCCGATGGTGTTGAACCGCATGCCGACCAGGCCGGCCGCCTCGACGCCCTGTTTGACCCGGGCCGCCAGATCGTTCAAGTGCATGTTGCACGTATTACCGTCGTACCACATGCTGGCGATGCCCACTTGGGCTTTGTCCATGTCTTCCGGCTGCAGTCCCGTGCCATAGAGCATGGCTTGGCTGGCGCCTTGGCTTTTCACCTGGGTGATGCGCGAACTGTATTTGTTGAGTTGGTTTGGCATAGCGGTTTTCAGTGGGCGCCCTTCTCCGTGCCGCCCTTCTCCTTGGGCGAACAAGTAAAACTCTGATTATACTAGGACGGACGATGGAAACACACGGGTTGCCAAAGATGATTTCGCAGGCCGGACCTCGCCATGCCAACCCTTCCGCCTTTCCCGAGGCAGACGAGCTGGCCCGCTGGGACCGAGAGCACGTTTGGCACGCCTTCACGCAGATGGCCGAGTATGAGCCGCTGCTGATCGAACGCGGCCAAGGCTGCAAGCTTATCGACATTGACGGACGAGCGTATCTCGACGGCGTCAGCAGCCTGTGGTGCAATCTGCACGGGCATCGGCATCCGACGATCGACGCGGCCATCTGCGAGCAGCTATCGAAGCTCGCCCACACCACCTCGCTGGGGGCATCGAATTCGACGACCATCCGACTTGCCAGGCGGTTGGTCGAGCTGGCGCCGGCAGGCTTGGAACACGTCTTTTTTTCCGACGACGGCGCTACAGCGGTTGAAGTGGCAATTAAGCTGGCGTTTCAATATTGGCGGCAGTGTCCGAAGCCGCGGCCGCAGAAAAACCTCTTTCTTGCGCTGGGCGACGCCTATCACGGCGATACGCTCGGCAGCGTCAGCGTGGGCGGCGTAGCGCGGTTTCACGCGCTGTTCGAGCCGCTGCTGTTCGAGGTGGCGCGGCTGCCGGCGCCGCGGTCAGACCGAGCGCCGCCCGGCGCCGCGGCAGCCGGCGCATTGGATCATCACCTTGGCCAACTTGAGGCGGCGCTGCAGGAGCATCACGAACGAATCGCGGCGATGGTGATCGAGCCGTTGATGCAATGCGCGGCCGGCATGATTGCCCATCCCGAAGGCTATCTGCGCGGCGCTCGCGAGCTGACGCGCCGATATGGCGTGTTGCTGATTGCCGACGAAGTGGCCGTCGGTTTCGGCCGCACGGGCAAGATGTTTGCGTGCGAGCACGAGGGGATCTCTCCGGACCTGCTCTGCCTGGCCAAGGGAATGACCGGAGGTTATTTGCCGCTGGCGGCCACGCTGGCCAGCGACGACATTTGGCGAGCCTTTCTGGGACGGCACGAAGATTCACGCCATTTTTTTCACGGTCATACCTATGGCGGCAACCCGCTGGGGGCGGCCGCCGCGCTGGCCTCGCTTGATGTCTTTGAACAAGAACGCGTGTTGGAGCGGTTGCCCGAAAAAATTGAGCGGCTTAGGCAGCACCTTGCCACGATTGCCCAACTTGAGCACGTGGGCGACGTACGGCAGCGGGGACTGATTGCCGGCGTCGAGTTGATGCGCGACCGCGCGACCGCCACGCCCTATGAACCCGGCGAGCGCCGCGGTTGGCGTGCGTGTCTGCACGCGCGCGAGCACGGAGTATTGCTGCGTCCCTTGGGCGACGTGGTCGTGCTGATGCCGCCGCTGGCCGTGTCGCTCGAAGAACTCGATCAGATCGCCGCGGCCGCCGCCGCCGGCATTCAGGCGGCTTGTAGCGATTAGCCTCATCGCTCGCCTTTGGATCAACGGCGACTGCGGAAAGTACGTTAGTGGAAAGCCGGACTTTCATTGAAACTATGCGGCCCCCACCCTTCGTCGACGTGCGTCGAACACGTGAAGTGCTCGAAAACGGTCTCGCTGAAGTGACGTGATTCATGGTGACAGCAAATTCCCCAGTCGTAGTTGAGCTTCGACGAAATCCTGTGGTGGCTGTTGCCGTGGACCGGATTTGCGGAAGTGATCGAGCCGCTCGAACTGCGGCAACGGTTGGTCGAACAATTACAGGCGGGGCTGCGAATGAATCGCTAGCTCGCTCCTCTCACGCCCAGGCGGGCGGGACGCCTGCGCCAGCTCACCGAACTTCATTTCTTCGCCGTTCGACGAGCGCGCTTGCCTTTCGCGGTGGACGGCGGTTTGACATCGGCAAGCGCTTGCAGCTCGGAGAGCAGCTCGCGGTCGGCATGGTACCGCTTCAGCTTTCGCTCGAACGACGCTTGTGTCTTCGTGCAGAGGAGCGTCTGCGGAGAACCCTTGCGCTCGGTCTCGTGCGTGCAGTCAAGGTGGTGGTGATCGATCTGCTGGCGCAGGTGCTGGCGTCGCTCTTGGCGCAGCGGAAACCGCCCGACGCGCACGGCCGGGTCGCGTAAGAACCGAGCCAGCGCGCGACAATCTTCACATTTGCAGTTCAATTTCGCTTCGCGCTTCCAGTCGGCGGGTGGTTTGGGCGCTAGCTCCGTCGCCTCTTGCAATTGGGCGACACAATGCCGCATCAGCCGCTCGGCGGCCGGCTGCGCATCGGGCACGTCTGCCAGCCATGAGTAAATCGCCTTGACATCCGGCGCCAAAACGCCGCGGAGGTCGTAATGTTTCGCATCTTCAAGCACGTAAGCCGCAAACCATTCGAGCCGGTCCTGCGCCCGGATGGCCGCGAACATCGAGATCACCCCCTCCACGACGCCCTTTCGTCCGCGCTCGCCTTGATGCCGGGCTTTTCGCGCTCCGTCCCAGCGCTCGATTGCCCGCACCAGCTCGTCGGCCAGGGCCTCGCACGCTTTTCGCCGGGCGGCGGTCAGCGGCGGCGGGCCGCAGAAGAGCGGACGGCACAGCGAAACGATCTGGACAAGTTCGGTGGGGGGCGCACTGTAGTCTTCTCTCGGCTTTTGTCGGGCCACCAGCGCGAGCAAATCGGCGGTCAGCGTGTCCCAGCCGAGTCGCTCGCACAACCGAACCAACGACGGTCCCTCCGAACCGTCAAAATCGTTCGGCAACACGTCGTCCAAAAACTGCCGCGCAAGTTCCGCCGTGCCGATTCGCTCCAACACCGTCAGCATCCGCCCCGTGAAACGCTCTTGGCCGCGGGCGAAAGAATGCCGAGGTTTCCAGCACGCGATCATTCGCCTGGCGAACTCGCGGCAACTTTCCAAGTCGTCCGGTTTCTTGCTCTCGTCGGCCATTCGCTCCAGTTCGGGCAACGCCGCGGCCTGCCCCTCGCGCGCGAGAATTCTGAACGTCCGATCGGGTGGCCAAACGACGACCACGGCGCGCCGATACCAACGTTCGAGCGTGGCGCCCTCGTTGCCCGTCGCCTCGTGGACCTCTTGTTCGTAAGACCAACCCTCACTGCCGCCCAAGACTTCGCTTTTGCTCAAACCGATTTCGCCCAGCGGCAGCTTTTGTCCGTCCAGAGCAAACCAGTGATCGAGCGACATTTTCTCATCGTAAACTTCCTCCATCCTGACTTTCGATACGTCTCGCTCGCGCGGGCAGGAGCGGCGCCGTCCCCAACCATAACCATCGTCAAAATCCCAGGTGTCATAGTCGACTTCACCCGATTGCCAGTGAGTGAGCAAGGCGATGTGGCAGCGATAGCCCAGCGCGCCGGCAGCCCGCGCCAGCACGTCGGCCCGCGCGCGATCGGCGCCTTTGAGCTGCCGGGGATCGATGCCCGCCTCTGTGTATTGGTGGGTGCAAGGAATGGCGATTTTATCGAGTTCGTCGGACGAACCGGCGAACAGGTCGGCGAGAAGTTGTGACGCATTTTCGGCGGCCCGCGCGGTTTGCGGGGACGAAGGTTGCGTTTTCTTTCCCGTCAGCGCCAAGTTGTAGACCAGGCAAACGCGGTAGCCGCTGGTCACCGGTTCGATTTCGTGCTGGCAATCGGCATAAAAAGCGGCGTATTGCGTGATGAACTCCGCGTCTTCGCTCGCGAAGTCGATAATTTTCGCCTGACCGTCGTGCCGCACGATCAACCTGCCGCCCTGGTGACGCGAAGGCAGGCCGACGACCAACGTGGCGAACATGCCGGGCGTTTTTTCGGTGTCGCGATGGGGGGCGAAAAAGCTTCCCTTTTCATAGATCAGCAGCTTGTAAAGCTCCGCGTTGACCGGCTGCGCGATGCCAAACTCTCGCTTCACTTCCGCCACGATCGCCGCGAGATGGTCGGCCCAGGCCGCGTTGCGAAGTTGAAATGTCGACGGCTCGATCTGCCACACCCGGCGGACCTTTTTGTCAACGATGGTTTCCTCGCCGCGGCCGTAGGGCGCCTGCTCGGCGGCGGCAATCAGCCGCTTGGCGTCGGCGGCAGAAAGCGGCATGCCGACCGTGCCAACCCCCTCCACCTCCAAGCCGGGCAGCACCGGCGGCAGACTGCCGCAGGCGGCGTACTGAGCTGACTCGCCGAGCGAATCGAGAAGCTTTACGAGTCCTTCGCGTACATCAGCCATGATGAGCTCCTTTTTCTTTTTTCAGCGCACGGGCCCGGCGCCCTGCCGATCGCGCAGCACCGCGTCGCTCTCCAACCCGGTCATGCCGGCCCAACCATGATTGTACGGAACCCGCGGACGGCGTGAAAGAAGTGGAGTTGAAACGCTGTTTCCTGGTCGCGGAAGTTTGTAGGGTGGGACTCGTTCCACTCGTCCCACCCTACGTGTCTCTTTCGTCCGTTCGTTCGTCTGATAAAATAGCATCGCGACGTTCGCGCCCAGTGTCTTGGTTCAGCGTGATCTGGAAGAATCGTCCGATCGAGTTAGCGAGTGACAGTAGGGCACAGGAATCAGGTTGGTTGCATTGTACAAGGATCGGGAAGGGAGGCTACGGGTTCCTCTTCTCTGTTCGGGTGTGGGTT
>JAICLL010000008.1 GCA_025927475.1 Pirellulales bacterium | reverse complement strand
TGCGGCGTAGCTTGCTGCCGCGTCGGTCAGCACCGGCCCGGTGAGCGACGAGGAGTTTGTCGTGTTGGCAACCGGCTCGTATCCTTTTGTGCCCGACGTGCCGGGCATCAAGCAGCGCGGCATCTTCGTGTATCGCACCATCGACGACCTGGAACGAATCATCGCCTACGCCCAACAGGTGAAACAGGCGGCGGTGATTGGCGGCGGGTTGCTGGGCCTCGAGGCCGCCAAGGCCACCAGCGATCTGGGGCTGGAAACGCATATTGTCGAGTTTGCGCCGCGACTTATGCCCCGGCAGATTGACGACGCCGGCTCGGCCCTGTTGGTGCGGCGAATCGAGCAGCTTGGTGTCCGAGTGCATCTCAACCAGACGACGAAAGAGATTCTGGGCCGCGGCAGCGTCGAAGGGCTGGTGTTTGGCGATGGGCAGAAAATCGATGTCGAGATGGTGGTCGTCTCGGCGGGCATCCGGCCGCGCGATGAACTGGCCCGGGCCTGCCGCCTGACGGTCGGCGAGCGCGGCGGCGTGGTGGTCGACGATCAGCTCCGCACCAGCGATCCCGAGATTTTCGCGATCGGCGAAGTGGCCCTGCACGGCGAGACCGTCTATGGCCTGGTCAAGCCGGGCTATGAGATGGCCGACATTGTGGCGGCTAACCTCTGTGGCGAGCAGCGTGTTTTTCGCGGCAGCGATCTGTCGACCAAGCTCAAACTGCTGGGCGTCGACGTGGCGAGTTTCGGCCGGCACGACGCAAGCGCCGAGCAAGCCCGTGCGCTGACCTACGAGGATCCGTTCGCCGGCGTGTATAAAAAATTGCTCTTCAGCCACGACGGCACGCGACTGCTGGGAGGCATTCTGGTAGGCGACGCCAGCGATTACGGCTCGTTGCTGGCCTTGGCCAATGGCGGCAAGCCGCTTGCCACGCCACCGGGCGGCCTGATCGGACGCGGCTCAGCGACTCGCGCTTGCCCGGCTGGCGACGATGCCCAGGTTTGTTCGTGCAACAACGTCTCGCAGGGGCAAATTGTGCGGGCGATCCGCGCGCAAGGCCTTTCGAATCTTGAGGAATTGAAATCGTACACGAAGGCGGGCACAGGCTGCGGCGGCTGCCTCCCGCTTGTCTCCGATTTGCTCAAGCGCGAGCTCGCCGCGGCAGGCCAGACGGTGAGCGATGACCTGTGCGAGCATTTTGGCTATTCGCGGCAAGACCTGTTTGAGATCATTAAGATTCGCCGCATCCAAACGTTTGACGAATTGCTCGCCAGCCACGGCCGCGGCCATGGCTGCGAAATCTGCAAGCCGGCGGTGGCCTCGATCCTGGCCAGCCTCTGGAACGAGAACATTTTGGATCACGCGCCGCTGCAAGACACCAACGACCGTTTTCTGGCCAATCTGCAGCGGGGCGGGCTGTACTCGGTGGTACCACGCGTGCCCGGCGGCGAAATCACGCCGGAGAAACTGATCAGCCTGGGGCGCGTCGCCAAACGCTACGGCCTCTACACCAAAATCACCGGCGGGCAGCGGATCGACCTGTTCGGCGCGCGGGTGCAAGACCTGCCCGACATCTGGGAAGAACTGATCGCCGCGGGTTTTGAAAGCGGCCACGCCTATGGCAAAGCGATGCGGACCGTGAAAAGCTGCGTCGGCGCCACCTGGTGCCGCTATGGCGTGCAAGATTCGGTGAGCTTCGCCATTCGCATCGAGAACCGCTATCGAGGCGTCCGTTCGCCCCACAAGCTGAAGGCCGCCGTGTCGGGCTGCGTGCGCGAATGCGCGGAGGCACAGAGCAAGGATTTCGGTTTGATCGCCACGGAGACGGGCTACCATTTGTATGTTTGCGGCAACGGCGGGGCGAAGCCGCGCCACGCCGATCTATTGGCCGCCGATCTCGATGAAGATACGGCGGTGCGGTACATCGACCGATTTTTGATGTACTATATTTCGACCGCCGACCGCCTGACGCGCACGTCGGTGTGGTTGGAAAACATGCCCGGCGGCGTTGAGTCGCTGCGCGACGTGATTGTCAACGACCGGCTGGGCATCGCCGAGGAACTCGAGCGGCAGATGCAATATCTGGTCGACACGTATCGTTGTGAATGGAAAGAAGTGGTTGAAAACCCCGAGCGACGGCGATGGTTCAAGCAATTTGTGAACACCGACGAGGACGAGCCGACGATCGAATTTGTGACCGAGCGCGGACATCGCCGCCCCGCCGACTGGCCCAAAGACACCGTGGGCGTGGACGAGATTCGATTGCCCGACGGGCGGCGTCTGGGCGAGGCGCCGAGCATGGAGGGACGGCATTGGGTCGAGCTAGGATGGGTCGATGATTTTCCGCGCGACGGCGGCGCCGCGGTCAAATATGGTCGCAGCCAGATTGCGGTGTTCCACTTTGCCAGCCGCGGCCAGTGGTTTGCCACACAAAACATGTGTCCGCACAAGCGGGCCTTTGTGCTCTCTAGCGGCATTCTTGGCGACGCCAACGGGCTGCCGAAGATCGCTTGCCCTTTGCACAAGAAGACCTTCAGCCTCGAAAGCGGCGAATGTTTGAGCGGCGAGCCTTATCGGCTGCAGCTTTTCCGCGTGAAAGTGGAGGACGACCGTGTGTGGGCCGAATTGCCGCCGGCGGAACAGCTCGACGCGGTGCTGGCCACCGAGATTTTTTGCCCGTCCGCCGCGGGCGCCTTGCCCGAGCCGATTGCGGCAGAGGCATGATCGTCGCTCGTTTGCCAGCGCCGGCCGCGTGGCCTCAGAGCTGCTACAACTTCGCCCCCAGCAGGCCGACGCGGTAGCCGTTTTGCCGCAACACGTGGGTGGCCCTGCCGTTGACGACCAGCAGAATGATCAACCCCAAGCAGGGAACCAGCGCCAGCAGGCCGAGTAAAATGCCCAGGCCCACGCCATACACTTTAGTCGCCAACAGAAAGACGAACACGGTGCCGGTGAGGGCGATCGGCAAGACTCCCAGGCGTAGGAAAAGGAGCAATTGCGGCGGAACGAAGTATTGTCCCACGATGACGCAAATGTAGAGCAAAATGCAAACGAGAATGCCCTTTTGATAAAGGGCGACGCTGCGCACATCCTCGCGCCGGCCGCTAAGCACGCCCATGGCGGGCTCGTCGGCCAATGGAGCACGGTACGGGTTGTCTTCCACGGCGGGCCTCTCAATCGAGCCAGTCTTTGTCTTTCAATCGAGCGGGCACATATTCTTCGGTCACGTAGCTGATGTCTTTGCTCACCAACGACTCGACTTCCAGCTTAAAGCCGTTGGACAATAGTCTCTGAATCTCTTTCTGCCAGCCTTTGTGACCTGCGAACCAAGGGTAACTGGCGATCTGCTTGGCACGCTTGATATCGGTTTCATTCATGGCGATTTTCACGCTGTTCGAGAGTTTGCATTGCTCGAAGTCGGCTGCCCGCAACCCAATGTACTTGGCGTCGGGAATGGCCATTCGCGTCGACTCGAACGCCAGATTGATTGATCCTTGCTTGATGACGCTGTAGATGTAATAGCCCCAAGGATCGTTGTCCAGTAGACAATAGACCGGCAGATTAAACTCGCGGTGCAGCCGCGAGAGCATGCGGCGGACGCCGCGCGGCGGCTGGCCGTTGCCGTGCGTGAGGAGACACTGATACTCTTTCCAGAACTTGTCTTCGTTGAACCGCCGCCACACCGTGTCTTTTTCGACATGCAGGATGAACTTAGCGTCGCAGCGCGTGAATTGAATGACTTCGGGCTCGACGATCGACGGAATGCTATAGCCCGCCGATCCCATCCGCGAGCAGTCGATTTCGTCCCCGCTGTCGATGAGCGTGAGAGGGCCGACCAGATTGCCGCGGTTCGAGGCAAAAACGTGGAGCTCTTCGCGCAGGCTGTTGAGCATCACCTCAACGTCTTCGATGATCGGATCGCATTCGTCCTGGGTGGCGAACGTCTCTTCTTTGGTTCCCTCGATCGTGTGCTTGAGTTGGTAGAAGAGTCCTCGGATGCTGTTCGTCTTTCCTTGGTTGATTAGCGTCTTGCAGCCGCTGGCGACCAACATGGTTTGCATATAAGCCTTTGCCTGCGAGACATTGAACAACTGCCGTCGGTTCTTATTGCCGCCCATTTCGATGAACCGCTTGGTTTTGTTGTAGCGCACGTTCGATAATGCGCGAGCGGGAATCTCGAGATAGGGCTCACGTTTGCGATCGGCCGCCGCCACGACCCCATCGGCAAGTCCTTTCAAGTCGCCGAGGGTCTTCTTGTCTCGCTTGGTGATCTGGACTGCGGCTGATTTCGCCGCTGTCTTGCCGGAAGTGGTACTTCGCTTTTTCGCCATGGAATACTTTCGAATCCTTTCAAGCGGTTGTCTCAATAGGAAGTGGCCTTTCGGGCTGCTCAATAATCAACACATTGCTTCCGAAATCCTCTTCGTCATCAAGGGTAATTTTGCGCCCCCGGTCATCGAGCTTTACATCGGCTTCGGCTGTTTTGCGTTTGGCGACTTCCATTAGTTTGTCAAAAACTTCGGTGCGGTCGGCGCTGTTCAGCTCGCTCACCGCCGTGGCCACCTCGTTCAGGTAGCGAAGGAAGAGGCTCCGCCGCTCCCCCTCTTGCTTCACGCGCAGCCGGCGGCGTAAGTACATATTCAATTTGCGGCCCACGGCCTGCAAGGCCAGCCGCAGCTCTTTCTGAATTTCGGGATACGAGGCCACCGCCTCTTTCGATTCGCTGGTGAACGGCACCCAAACGCTGGCCACGTGGACCATGATGGTCACCGGCCCGCTGGGCAACGAGCCGCGCGACTGGCTCAGGCCGTAGGCCCGCCAGTTGGTGCCCACCACCGTCTGCGTGATCGCGCACGCGCCCGGCTGAAACTGCAAGGGCACACGGTTGGCAAACCGCAGAACGTTCATCGTCTGGCCTTCGTCCAAGCTCACCGACCGCATGGCCGTGTGCAGTTTGGCGATTTCGGCCGTCTTGAGCCTGGCGGGCGTGACGCGTGGCCCGAGGGCGGCCTCTTTCAGAATTTTGTCCGCGGCGTCAGGCCCGACGCCGTTGAACGTGCTGATCAGAAACTGCCGCAGCGAGCGGGCGTCGCTCTCGGCCAGAAGCTCGGTGAGCGCTTCGAGCGAGACTTTTTGGGCCGTGCTCGTGCCGCCGTAGGCCAAGGCCGCTTCGACCACAAACGGGTTGCCGCGATAAACCGAAGGCGGGCGCGTGGCCGCCACGTAAAACTCGCCGGGCACCACCTTGTGCAGCCCCTTCAGCAACAACTCTTCGCCGATCGGCGCCAGGCAGTCGGTGGCCGGCGCGCCAATCTTGGTCTGCTGGATGGCCTGATAGAGCGAGTCGGCCTCGTGCCGGCCGATCTTGGTGGTCGACGCGCGCACGCTGAGTTTGGCCGTCTCGCAAATTTTGCGGGCCACCGCCGGGCTGACCCGCGAAAAGCTCGATGTCAAAAACTGCGACAGCGTCGTCGTCTTGGTGTCTTTGAGCATCGTCATCAAGCGGCCCAACTCGACGCCGTAGGGATGCGGCTTGATCTCCTTCGGCTCGGGCGGCAGCGTCGTGGCCGAACGCTCGTAAAGCGTTTCGTTGCCATCGGGGTCGATGTAGTGCAGCGTGACGTGGGGGTTGGCGATGGCCGTTTGCTCGAGGTATTCATCGACGCTGCCGCGACCGCGCGTGTAGCGGGCCTCCAGCTCGATGGTCACCCGCGTGCCGTGGTCTTGCTCGATCCACTCGATGCCGTGTTTTTCGATCACGCGGCGGCCCGCCTCGCCCGGCGGAATATCGACGCCTTCGCCGCGGCCATTGAGAATCTCGGGCTTGTTCTTCTTGGTGTCGATTTGAATTTCGTAGTAGTGGGCCGGCTTGCGCGGCGAAACCTTCGAGATGATTTTCACCGGCTTGCCGGTGGTGAGCACGCCATACATGCCGGCGGCGCTAATGCCGATGCCTTGCTGACCGCGGCTCATCCGCAGCCGGTGAAATTTCGAACCATAGAGCAGCTTGCCGAAGATATTGGGAATCTGGTCTTTCAGAATGCCCGGCCCGTTGTCTTGCACGCCCACCTTGAAACGGTTCGGGGCGGTGGTCTCGATATGCACCCACACTTCGGGCAAGATGCCCGCCTCTTCGGCAGCGTCGAGCGAGTTGTCGACGGCCTCTTTGATGGTGGTCAGCAGGGCCTTGCGCGGGTTGTCGAAACCCAGCAGATGGCGGTTTTTGGCGAAAAACTCGCTGACCGAGATATCGCGTTGGCTGGCGGCCATCGACTCGGCGGTCGCGCGGCGGCGTCGCCCCGAGGCGGCATGCCCGTTGCGCGAAACCGCCGCTTCGTCGCCGTCGGCTTTGGCCGAACCGTTGGCGGCGTGGCCGTTGCCTGAGCCGTTGGCGGCGACGTCTTCGGTCGCCGAGGTCTGGTCGTGTTTCACTTGTTCCGCCGCCTTGGCCGTCTTGGCGCTAACCAAACTGTGCCTCCGTGCATGCTGATGACTGGCTGGTTTTCATGGGCGAAGATTTGCCGTGGCAATCAATTATAACGGCTCTGCCGCCGCCCTCCCAGGCGGTTTTGCGTGGCCGAAATTCCGGTTGCGCCGGGCGCTGCACAAAAGGTGGGCCGCCCGTTCCGCGGCGGCCGAGATTGTGTTTTGAACGCATCGCGGCGCGGCAGATGTCCGCGAGGCGCGTTTCGACCCGTTCGCCGCCTTAAAAAGCCAAGGAGGATCCGATGGCTCGACAATTTACCTACCGAAAACTGGCGCCGGCCGTGATGGCCGGCCTGCTGCTGTTGGCCGCCGCCGCGACCGCCCCGGCCGCCGACCTGTTTTACAACTACTACGTGCCCGGCAACGGGGCCCCGCCGGCCCAGCTCTATCTGAGCCCGCGGCCCACGCCGCCCTTGGTCGGCCATACCTATGTGACCTATCAGCCGTTTTATCCGCACGAAATGCTCTATCCGCACCGCCGCACCTACTATCGCTGCGACGGGCGGCATTTGCTCCCGATGAACGTAACGACGGTCTCGTGGCGTTCGGGCTTGCTTGGTGGGCACATCTGGTGGCCGCACCGGCATCCCGAAATCCAACTCATGAAGGCGCCCTAGACCGTCAGCCAAAAACCGCAGGAACCCGCTCCATGAAAACGCGCGTTTGCACGATGATGTTCGCCGCGGCCTTGCTGGTGGCCAGCCTCGCTGGCACGAGCGACGCTTTGGCGGGCGGCAACCACCGCGCCGCCCGCCGCGCCTGCCAGGGATGGAACGGCGCCTATTATCATGTGATGTGGGGCCAGCCGGTGGCGCTGGTAGTGCCGCCGACGGCCGAGTATCAAACGCACTGGAACTGGGGCGTGGCTCAGACGGCGGTGACGCCCATTTGGCCGCAGTTTTCGCGCGCCTATCCCGGCCCCTATTACGGCCAGAGTCGCTTATTGCCCACGCCCGCCTGGCCCAGCAGCACCGACCAGTTTGGCGTCTATTACGTCCGCGGCCCGTGGTAATTCAGTTGAATGTGCCACCGTGACGGCGGCCAATAGATGCAACGAGTGGCGCCAACGGGCACGATTACCGTACCGCTTCTTCCGACACATCTTGTTCGGCCTCCATCAGCGCCTTCCATTGCGACGATGCGACAGTGCGCATGGGCGCAAAAAGAGATTCCGCTCGCGCTGCAATGGCATTCGTCTCGCGTTGATCGATTGCTTGCTCAAGACCATTTAATAGTCCGAAAACGAGTTCGCATTCAATACTTGCCGATCCACTGTCCGCAAAACTCGCCGAGTGTTTGAGGCAGTCGGCAAGGGTTAGCTCGCCACGCTCATATCGGAGCCAAAGGTAACCTAAAATCGCATCGTCCCTCGCTTCGTCAAGCTCCGCGCACGACCGCTCTTCTTGCAATCGGCTCGCCAGCGATCGCATCAACGCCGGTAAATCATGGGCGAGACTCAATTCAATGAGCCAGTCGTCGGGGGCGTCGCAGCGCTCGATGATCGCGTCGGCCCACGATTGCCAGTCGCCGGGCTTTGCATAACCTGAACCTGCCGCGGCCATCCAGTAAGTTGCAAGAGGATTGATCATGGAGTATGAGGGTGCAAACCCGGAAATGGCCCGTCCCGCTCTCCTGTTACGGGATCTCTTGTGTGATGGTGCGGAATCGAGTGCGTCGCTTGCCGTCCGTGATCAGTGTAATCATTATTGCCAATTCGGCGCCCAAATTCATCATAGATCGTTTCGCGCGTGTAGACTATGCCGGTTTCCCCGCTGAGTTTTTGATCTTTGATGCTCCCGGTGCCGGGACTTGCCTGGTCTCTCTGACGACGACCGCCCGGCGTGTACCCCTCGCTCCAATAGCGCTCGTAGCGATCCGCGTCATCGGTGGACATAGGCAGGTTGCTGGACCCTGGCTTTCGATCACATTGACTGAGGGCAAGCTGACTCGCAAGTTGCTACGGCCGCGACTACAATAGCGGCATGTCGGCGAATCTTTCAAGTCACGTCCCGCCAGGGCCACGCGGCTTTGCGACCACACGCTGGAGCCTGGTGCTGGCGGCGGGCGGACAGGCCACGGCCCGATCGCGGCAGGCGCTGGCGACGCTGTGCGAGGGCTATTGGCAGCCGCTCTATGCCTATGTGCGGCGGCGCGGATTCACCGCCGACGAGGCGCAGGACCTCACCCAGGACTTTTTCGCAGCGCTGTTGGAAAAAGACGCGGTCCAACGGGCCGATCCGCAACGGGGCCGTTTTCGCTCTTTTTTACTCGGTTCGCTCAACCATTTCCTGGCGAACCATCGCCGGCGGCGACGCGCGCTCAAACGCGGCGGGGGCGCCGCCCCTCTCTCGCTCGATTTTGCCGCGGGTGAACGCCGCATCCAGATCGAACCCATGCACGAGCTGACGGCCGAGCGCCTCTACGATCGCCGCTGGGCTTTGACCCTGCTGGAACGCGTGCTCGACGGGCTGCGTGCTGAATACCACGCCGCCGGCACGGCGGCGCTCTTTGACGAACTCAAACGGCATCTCGATGCCAGCGAAGCGCCGACGTATGATGACAGCGCCGTTCGCTTGCAAATGAAACCGGGCGCCGTCAAGGTGGCCGCCCATCGGCTGCGGCGGCGGTTTCGCGATCGCCTGCGGGCTGAGGTGGCCCAGACCGTCGATGACCCGTCCGAGATTGAGGACGAATTGCGAGCGTTGCTGCGGGCGGTCGCCCTGTAAGGTCTCCTGTCGCTTGGCGAAAGAGCGTACTGTCGCCTTTCGCTCCGCGAAAGTAGCGCTACTTTCGCGGAGCGCAAGGAGACACTGGGCGGGGGCGGGCGTAACCTTTCGGAGTTTTCCGTTTAGTGAGAAGTGACGATGGGCGCAATCACCGCGGGAAACAAACCGATGGCATCAGCACCTGCTTGCCCCCGTTGCGGCGCGGCTCTGGCGGCCGATGCGCCGCAAGGGCTATGCGCGGCTTGCCTGCTCCAGCAAGGCATCGATTCGCAAGCCACCGGCGGCGCAGCCACTGGCGCGGCCCCCGCCGACAAGCCTACCGGCGAGGGCCGACGATTCGCTCCGCCGTCGCCAAGCGAACTCGCGCCGCATTTTCCGCAACTCGAAATCCTGGAAGTCATGGGCGCCGGCGGCATGGGGGCGGTGTACAAAGCTCGGCAGCGACGGCTCGACCGGCTGGTGGCCTTGAAAATCTTGCCGCCCGTCGCCGCGGCTCAGCTCGACTTCGCGGAGCGTTTTGCACGCGAAGCTCGGGCCATGGCCCGGCTTTGCCATCCGCACGTGGTGTGGCTGCTCGACTTCGGCCAAACTTCGGACATCCACTATCTGGTGATGGAATACGTCGATGGCGTTACGCTGCGGCAGGCCATCGCGGGCCGCACGATTACGCCCGAACAGGCGTTGGCCATCGTGCCGCAGATATGCGAGGCGCTGGCTTACGCGCACGAAGCCGGCGTGGTACATCGAGACATCAAGCCCGAAAACATTTTGCTCGACCGCCAAGGACGGGTGAAGATCGCCGATTTCGGGCTGGCCAAACTTGCCAGCCGCGATCCGGCGGAACTGTCGCTCACCGGCAGCCGGCAGGTGATGGGCACGCCGCATTACATGGCGCCCGAGCAACTCGAAAACCCGCGGGCGGTCGATCATCGCGCCGACATTTACGCCTTGGGCGTCGTGTTCTATGAGATGCTCACGGGAGAACTGCCGCTGGGGCGATTCGCTCCGCCCTCGCGCACGTCGGGCGTCGATGCGCGGCTCGATGAAGTTGTCTTTAAGACGTTGGAAAAAGATCCCAACCGTCGCTATCAGCACGCCAGCGACGTGAAAACCGACCTGGATGACATGGCGACACCGGCGCCGAGGAAACCCGAGAACCGTGGCGCCACGTTGGGGCAGGTCGCCCGCGAGTGGTGGCGCGACGTCCGGGCGATCTCCGGACAAAGAGTGCTGACGGTCGTGAAGCTGGCGCTCTTCGTGCTGTACCTGTTGTGCATGTGCGATTTTCTCAAGGTGGACGGCACGCGCGGGCGATCGTTCGATCACGCGGGCCGCCGTTACTACCTGCATACGGTCGGCAATAGCCGCACGGCGCGCCCGTGGTTCCGCATCGATGAAGCTTGGGGTAGGGAAGCGGAGGTTCAGATCAAAATCGAACCGGACGCATGGATCGCGCCGATCTTTGGTTTGCTGGCCTATTACGGCTTTTGGCGAATCAAGAAAACGGAAACCGGCATTCGGCGCGGCTGGTGGTTTCCGGTAAGTCATCTTGCTTTTTGGACGGTGTTGGCGGCCGTCATCGCGTTGTCCGGCTTCGCCCCGGACTTGCACGATGAAATCATGCGTTTGCCCTGGCCTACTTTGCCGAACGGCTAATTCGCACGCGCTCGGATGTGTAACCCTCTTCGCTGTTTCGGTTAGTTCATCATGAACAGCGAGGCCAGTTCGCCGCCACTCTCTCACAAAAAGGAGCCGCCCCATGCAACCCAACCGAATGATGCTCACGCTGATCGCCGCCATCGCGACTACCTTCGCCGCCAAGTCCGCTCACGCCGACGGGCTGATCCGCAAGTTGCCCGAAGACGCCACCTGGGCGACGTTCCAAGTCGAGGGGTACAAAGAAAAGAGCGATCAGCGAAAAGAGCCGTTTGCCGGCTGGCTGCGGATGTCGTCGGTGGGCAGCGCGACGGAGGACGGACAGCCCTGCCGCTGGATCGAATTTGACAACACTTATGCCAAGGGCGGACGACCCGAGCGACGTTCGATCGACAAGCTGTTGATTCCTGAAAGGCATTTGGTCGTTGGCGAGACTCCGGGCGAGCACATCGTGCGCGGCTGGACGCGGTTCGATCAACCGGAGCAAGGAAACGTGCGCGCATCGGAAAAGCTCGACGGCAGGCCGTTCGCGGGGCAAGCCTGGGTCTACCTGGTCGGTCCGGCTGTCGATGAAAAGAAGCTCGATCCACTCAAGATTGACCACAAAAAGTTGGGCGAAATCACCTGCGAGCGCCGCACGGGCACGTTTCGCTCGAAGCTGCCGCACCCCAATGGACCGCTCGAGGTCTCGGGAACGTTCGAGGCGCGACTGCACGAACGAGCGCCCTTTGGCATCGTGCGGTATGAGGTCAACATGCGCGAGCCGGGCGGCCGCGAGATGAAGGTCACGCTCTCGCTCGACGATTTCGGCCCGACTGCGGTCAGCTCCTTGCCGGACCAGAAATAGTCAAATCTGATTACGGCGCGCGCTGCCGAACGACTGAGCGATTCACTTGAACACATCCCACCGTGACGGCGGCCAATAGATGCAACGAGCGACGCCAATAACATCGGTCGCCCGCAGCCCCTCGTAGAAACGAGAATCGAAGCTCCGCGCGCTGTTGTCGCCCAAAACAAAATACTCATCGCTGCCAAGCTGCAGCGCCGCGCCAATTCCGCGCTCAGCGCGCAGCTCATCTCCAAGATAATACACGTCACGGCGAACGATGATCCGCGAGAGCGCCACCGAGCAGTTTTCGGCGACCAAAACCAACTCACAAGGTTCCGAGGTCGAGCGTTCTTCGATCCTCGCCCGCTGCTGCGCGACGGGTTCGGGACCAAACGGCAGCAGTGCGGCCAACTCGCCCGCGTATTCCACATACGCTTGCCCGTCGCGAATGTTGAACACAACATGAGCTCCAGATCGAGGTGGCGGGATCGAGGCGGCTGTGACTTTGTCCCTGACGCCTTCGTGCGCCGACTCATGGCGAGCTCGAATCGAGATTGCGCCATCGGCGTTGAGGCGCAGTTGCGCTTCGCCCTCGCCAGATCGCCAATCGAGACCAAAGCTACCCTTGCCGGCCAGACGATCCAGCACACACTCGACCGCAACGTCGCCGACCGGCAGTTCCGTTGACGAGTCCACTTCGAACGGCGCTATCGCATTGTAGGCGACTGCATCTGTAATCGGGCCGTTGAATTTTAACCGCGCGGGCTCAGGCCGCGCTGTGCATTTCCACCGGCCGTCCGCATACTTCCAGCGCGATCGCTTGCCGGCACGCCACTGCGGCGTCACCTTACTGATGTCGCAGGGAGCAAAATCGGTATCGTGTACGTGCATCCAAAGGTCATTTGCCGTACCGGGTGGCTTGCGCAGCAGCTTGCCATCGATGAAGACCTCACCACCGAGGATTTCGATCCGCTCATTCGGCAGTCCAACCAATCGGCTCAAATGTTTTTGGCTCCGATCTCTTGGGTTGCGGAAAACGATCAGGTCCCAACGAGTCGGATTGTTCGCTTTATCGGCCAGAATTCGGTCGCCTTTGCGAATCGGTTCTTCACTGGGAATGACGCAACCATGCCGACAGTTGGGACAAAACGCTTTTAAGGCGGGAGCGTCCCGCATCTCCCCACGGTCGTAGATTCGAGCCGAGAGATTCACTGTGAAAGGCCATCCGCAATTCTCACACTGCCGATCGGCATGAGCTCCGATGACGGTCGTTGCCATCGACCCCGTGGGAATGATGAAGCCCTCGAGAAACAAGAATCGCACGAACGCCGCCATCCCCAACGCAGCCGCCCCGGCGGTGAGCATTGCCGCAAGCCAGGCCGCTGCTCCGCGGATCCGAGCGGCGCCCGGCAAAGCCGCAAAAAGTCCCGTCTCAACTACCGCGGCAATGAAGAAAGCCAAGCTCGCAACGGCGGTTGCTCGGGCCGGCGTAAGACGAGAGCCCCATGCGACCAGCCAGACCACGGCGATGAAAATAATGGCGCCGACAACCTGCAGCAAAGTGGCAAACAACAGCGATCGCCGTAAGTTGATCGGCGGAAGCTTCCACAGCCGGCTGCTCAGCAAGAACAGCGGCGGCGCAGCTCCCAGCCAGACGATAAGAGAAATTGCCAGACAAAGTTTGATGGCAAGCGACATATCATTCACTTAGCCGTCTCCGGCAATTCTAGCAGATAGCCGCTTCCATCCGCGCCGCCGACCACGATCCGCGCGCCGTCGGGCGAGTAGACGGCGAAATAGGCCACCATCGGCAGCTTGTGCGTCCAAAGGGGCTTGCCATTGGCCAGATCCCAGACCATCAGGTGGCCCCCGTAGCCGGTCGAGAGCAGCCGCGTGCCGGTGGGATTAAACGCGACATAATAAATGTGATCCGGGTGGCCGGTGAGCGTAAGCTTCACGGCCGCGGAGCCGGCGTCCCACAGATGCACGATTTTATCTAAGCCGGCGGCGGCCACGCTCGTGCCGTTGGGGCTGAACGCCACGCTGTAGACCGGCGCGTCCTTGCCGCTGAGCCGGTTCACCTCGCGGCCGCCCACAACGTCCCACAGCCGCACGGTCATATCGGCCCCGCCCGAAACCAGCAGGTTGCCGGTTGGGTTGAAGTCGATGGTGTAGACCGAGCCTTGATGCCCGGTGAGTTGCTTGAGCTGGTTTCCGCCGGCCACGCTCCAAAGGCGGATGGTCTGGTCGGCGCTGGCCGAGGCGATGGTCTGGCCATCGGGGCTGAACTTGACCGAGTAGATTTGCGAGCCATGCCCGCCAAAGCTTTTCACCGGCGCGATGGCGGCGTGTTTCCAAAGCTTGATCGAGTTGTTGCCGCCGCCGCTGGCCAGCAGCTTGCTGTCGGGCGTGTACGCCACCGAGGTCACGGGCGCCACGCCGATGAATTCCTCGACCTGCTTGCCGTCCATCGTGTTGAAGATGCGCAGGTGGTTGTCGGCCCCGCCGCAGGCAAGCTGCTGATTGTCGGGGCTGAACACAAGCGTCTGCACGGCGGCGGGCGTGTCGGTGGTCCGCAGCAGCTTGGCGTCGCCGTAGTTCCAGACGTAAAGCTTGCCATCGGTCCCACCGGCGGCAAGCTGCTGATTGTCGGGGCGAATCGTCAAGGCCGACAGCGGGCTTTGGCCTCCGGCAAACTCGCGCGATGGTTTGAGATCGCCGCCCCAGATTCGCACCAGTTTGTCGTCGCCGGCGGTGGCCACCGAGCCGTCGGGCGACACGGCCACGTCGCGAGCGGCGGCCGTGTGCGCGTGAATCGACCGGACCGCCGAGACGCTCCAGACACGTAGCGTTTTATCGGCGCTTACCGAGGCAAGGGTTTTGTTGTCGCCGGCGAAGGCCACACCGGCCACGGCGGCTTTATGCCCGGCGAATTGCTCCAGCGGCGGCCCGCCGGCCAGGTCCCACACGCGGACCAACTGATCGTCGCAGGCGGTGGCGAGTTTCAGGTTATCGCCGCTCGTCGAGAGGCTGCGCACCGGCTTGGGATGCGGCAGCACTAGCGGCTCGGCTTCCTTGCTGCCCGGCTGCGCGGCAAGGTTCCAAACGCGGATCGCCCCGTCGGCCCCCGCGGCGACCGCGCGATTGCCGTCGCGGGTGATCGCCACGGCGGTGATGGCCTCGGCAGAGCCAATCAGTTCACGGGCAGCTTTTCCGTCGGCCACGTTCCACAGCCGCATGGCTTTGTCGGCCCCGCCGGTGAGCAGTTGCCCGCCGTTGGAGTGCCAGGCCAGTGTACTGAGGCCGGGAGGGTGCGCCGCGATGAGTTGCACGGCGGCCATCTGAAAGATCCGCGCCTGGTGGTCCGCGCCGCCGGCCACCAGCGTCTTGTTGTCGGGGGCAAAGCTAACTGATGTGATGGCGATGTTCGGCGTGGCGAACGATTGCCAAAGCTTGCCCGACAGGTCCCAGACTCGCACCACGCCGTCGGCCGAAGCGGTCGCCAGCTTTTGGCCGTTGGCGCTGAAAGCCAGGCCGTTGACGGCGGCTGGCTGGACGGGCAGTGCGCCAGCGGGCGTGCCATCGGCCGCCTTCCAGAGCTTGACGCTTTTGTCAGCGCCGGCCGAGGCGAGCAGAGTACCATCAAGGCTGGCCGCCAGCGCGGCAACCGGCGCGCCGTGCTCGATGGTCCGCACGGCGGCGCCGTCTGCCGCATTCCAGACATAGAGCTTGCCATCGGCCGAGCCAGCGACGAGCTGCGCGCCCTGCGCGGTGTAGCCCAGGCCCGTCGCGGCGGCCGCGGGACCGGCCAGCGTGCGCAGCTCTTTATTGTCGGCGGTGTTCCATTGTTTGACGGCTCCGTCGGCGGCGGAAGAAGCCACCTGCGTGCCATCGGCCCGAAACGCCACGCCGCGCACTTCGGCGGCATGCCCGTCGAGCTGGGCAAGCTGCTTGCCGTCGGCGGCATTCCACAGTCGCACGGTCTTGTCGGCGCCGCCGGTCACCAGCCGGCCGCCGTCTGCCGACCAGGCGACCGCATTGACCGGCCCAGCATGGCCTTGCAACGTGACGGTCGGCTGGCCGTTGCCAACGTTCCAGACGCGCACGGTGTTATCGGCGGCCGCGGTGGCGACAAGCTGCCCGTTGGGGCTGACCGCCACCGCCCGCAACGGCTGGGTATGTCCCTGTAAAAGGCGCGGCGCGACGAGCGGCAACTGCCAGACGCGCACCACGCCCTCGGCGTCGGCCGAGGCAAGCTGCTGATTCTGCGGCTGAAAAGCGACGGCATGCACGGCCGCCGACGAGCCAGCCACCGTCAGCTTATCCGCGCCGTCGGGCGTGTTCCAAAGCTTGATGACGCCATTCGCAGCGCCGGCCGCGGTGGTGTTGTTATCTGCCGAAAGCGCGATAGCCGTCACGGGGCCGGGAGATCCTTCGAGCGTTCGCACCGGCTTCGCGGCGCCGTCGTAGACGCGCACCGCAGCGTCGACGGAGCCGGTGACCATCAGCTTGCCGTCGTTCGAGATGGCCGTGGCGGTCAACTCGCCGGGCTGTTCGGCAAACGCGCGCGGGCCCGGCGGCGACTGCCACTGCCGCAGCGTGCCGTCGGCGCTGGTGGTGAAGAGCTGTTGATTGTTCGGATGATAGGCCAATCCCGTCACCGCGCCGCCGGGCACATTCAGCTCACCCTGCGGCGCGCCGTCGGCCAGGTTCCACAGCCGCACGATGCCCGCTCGATCGGCGGTGGCGACTTGCTGATTGTCTTTGCGAATGGCCACGCGGCTGAGTTCGACGGCGTGTCCTTCGAGCGTGCGCAGCAGTTTGCCGTCGGCCCGCTGCCAGATTTTGGCGGTATGATCGAGACTGGCCGAAGCGAGCAGGCTGCCATCGGGGTTGATGGCCAGCGATTGCACGTCGGCCGCGTGCCCGGCGAGTACGGCCACCGGGTCGGGCACGATCATGTCCCACAGCTTGATCGTGTTATCGCGCGAGCCGGAGGCCAGCAGCGTGCCGTCGCGGCTGACATCGAGCGCGAGCACCTGGTGCTGATGCCCGGTGAGCGTCCGCAGCTCGCGGGTCGTCGTCACGTCCCAAAGTTTGAGCGAGTGGTCAAAGCTGCCGGTAACCAGCAGCTTGCCGCCCGCCGAGAAATTCGCTCCGCTGAGAGCCGCTTTGTGCCCCGCGAGCACGCCCGGCTTGCCGGCCGGCGGCTGCTGAGCAAAAGCGACGACAGGTGTAGCGAGCATCGTGAGCGCCACCGCCAGGAGCATCGTCAACCGCATCGGTGCACTTTGCAACATAGAATCCTCTGATTCTTTGATTAACCGGATCACGCACGATTGAACTCATCTCGGAGCTGGTCTATTTCAACCGTAAATGCGAGCTCTTCCGGCGATTGCCGCAATGCGGTGAGCGCCTTACCCGGAATCTCGACCGTCATCATCGGCATAAGGCGGATCCGATTCGTGGTCTACAGCGGCAGGTGGGTAATGCGGTTCGTCCACTCTTCCGCCTCGCTGGCGCCCCAAATCATGAGCAGCTCATCGACAACGACAGAGATCTGCAGATGCTGTGGAACGACCAGTACACCCGCGCTCACTTGTTGACTGATGAATTGCCCGAAATGCTGCGGCATGGTCCTCTGATCATGCGTCACAAGAACATGCCTTTGCTGGGCGGCCATTGCCAACACGTCTAAATCGAGACTACCCGCGAGGCCGGCTTCGGCCGCTGTCTGAAAATCGATGGCCGGTTCGCGTCGACGCAGTGCCAGAACAATTGCCACATTCAGGTCGGCGTCAGCCTGAAAGCAAACCTGCACGATCAATTCGCCTGCATTTGCCGGCGCGCTTCCGCCAACTTCTGATAGAAGGCAGGATCAGCGGCTCGAGCCGCCTGCCGCTGAGCTTCATACAGTGCCCGCCCCTCCGCGAGATACTCATCGATCCTCTGGCGATTACTCAAGTAATAAGCAATCGCACCGTAGACCGCCTCCAAGGGGACCGCGGGGAACGAATGGGCGATGCTTTCAGCGGGCTGTCCTTGCTGAAAGGCATATACGATCGAGTCGAGCGATACGCGGCTGCCGGAGAGCCAGTACCCGCCGTCGCGATGCTCAACATAACAACGGTCATCGCAATGATTGTTCATCCCCGAGCCTTAATGTGCACCCGTGTACAAAGGGCCGCCTACAACGATTCTAAGTCAGCTACTGGTGTCGGTCAACGAAGCCTCGCCTGAGAGAGCAAAGTCGGGTGGCCCGAGTTGGATCTTGATTGCCGTCTTCCTCCTACTCGTTGCAACCTTTTGACTAGGTCTTCTGATTATACCTACTTTTTCTTCTCGACCTTCTCCACCGCCAGCGGCAGTTTGTCCTGCACTTGCAAGCCTTGATTGTTGAACTGCAAGTTGGTCTGCACTTTCAATTCATGATTGCCGGGCGTGGCCTTCTCATTGGCGGAGATCATCAGTTTGCCTTGCGTCTGATTCTCAGGAATCACAAGCTGCGGAATGCTCAAGCCGCTCACACCGCCGGGCGCAGAGACGTTGATCTGCACTTGGCTGGTGAAGCCAAAGAGTCGCTGGATCGTCACGGGAACCTCGATCTTCTCGCCTTGCTTCAAAACCGGCGGCTCGGTGAAGGCCAAGGTAATCGGCGCGGCAGCGACCTTGACGGTCACCACCGACGAGGGAAAGCCGATGTTCCTGTTGCGCGGCTGGGCGGCGTTTTTGGCGTCGCTGAATGCTTTGTCGGCGACGGTTTTGGCTTTGCCAGCCGCCTTGAGCCTGGCATCGGCCTCGGTCGCTTGCTTCTCGGCGGCGGTTTTGGCTTCCGCCGCCGATTTGGCTTTGGCCGCCGCGTTAACCTGTGCCTTCTCGGCGGCGACCTTGGCCTCGGTCGCTTTCTTGGCCGCGTCTTCTTCGGCGGCAACTGCCTGCTTGGCCGCCTTAAGGGAGTTCGCCAGGCTCTGGTTCTGGCTGTCTTGGTCAACCGCCGCCTGCGCTTGCGCAAGCTTTTGCCTGGCCGCGGCGAGCTGCGCGGCGGCCTTGTCTGCCGCCGACGCCGCATTTTTCATCGCCTGAGTGGTTTGTTGCTTCTCGGCCTCGGCCTGCTGGGCCGTTTTCGTCGCCTGGCTTTTCTTGTCGTTGGCCGTCTTCAGCGCGGCCTGGCGCTCGGCGACGATTTTTTCGACCTCGGCCCGGTGCTTCTCGGCGGCTTCGACTGCTTCGGGATTGCGCCGGTAGCTGTATTGCGCCGTGCCGAGCACGTGAAAGCTGAACGTGCCCAGCGGCGCATTGGTCGGCAGGTTCAGAACGAATTTTGATTCGCCCGGACCCACACTCATTTGTTGATTTGCCGCCTGAATGCCCCGCGGCAGCCCCACCGGCGACAGTATCACATTGTTCTTGAAGTCGCCTCGCTGCGTCATGCGTATGGGAACCTCCAGCTTGCCGGCGCGCGACGTTTCCAAAACCTTTGCGCCCATCTCCAAGGTGAACGGCGCAGGCTCGGCCTCGCTCACCGACAGCACGAGTTCGCTTGCCAGCCGCGAGCGGGCGTTGAATTGATTCTGCCTGCCCTCCCAGACGATCGAGGCGCAGCGGGCCATCCGCGTCACTTCGCCGGTCGGCAGCTTCGCTTTGCCGACGATGCGAAACGGCGTGACCGCGGCCGCCGCGTTTTCCGCCGCGGTCAACACCAGGATTGTCGAGTCACGATTTGCAGCAATCGTGACCGGCTGCGCAGTGACACCGTCGGGCAGGCCCTCGGCTGTCACCACAATTTCATCGTCAAAGCCGTCGCGGCGGAAAGCCACCACCTCGATCTCGTCGCTGCCGCCTTTGCGCAAATGCGGTGTCCACACCAGCGATTGCTGCTGGTTGGGCTGCGTGCCGGGGAACCGGGGCAGTGCCGCCAGGCGGAAGTCGGGCTGCTCAGGGCGGATGCAGAGACGATAGACAAACCGGGGGTCGCCGCGCGAGCTGGAATAAAGATCGCGCACCAGCACGCGATACGCGCCGTCGGCTGGCGCCGTGAAGCGATAGATCGGATCGTCGTGAGCGGTGTCGAAATCGACCCCGCGGCGGCGGTTTCCGCCGCGCACGTCGTCGGTCTGCTGCAGTTCTTTGACTTGTTCTTGGCCCTTTTTGTCGACCGAAACCTGCTGAACCAATAAATAAGGATCGGCCGATTGTCCCTGGCGCTGAGAGATCACTTCGATCCACCAGGCGTCGCCCTTATTGGCGTCGAAGGTGTACCAATCGTGATCGCCGAGCGGGTAAAACTGCCCGACGCATTCACACGGCGGCGAGAGCTTTTGGGCTTTATCTGGGTCGCTGTTCGGCTCTTGCTCACGAACGACGGGCGCGGCGGCCAGTCCGATCAGCACGGGGTTGGCGGGCCCTTGCGGCGTGGGATGCCGGTAAACGATCGCGTCGATCTCGGCCTCGGACGGTTCGATCAGCGCTCCGGCCGTCACCCCCTGGGCCTCTTCGGTGCTGGGCAGCGCGATATTGGCTGTCACCACTTCCAGCGGTCGCCCGTCGATGTCCATGCCCGGCACGGGCTTGCCGTCCGGCAGATTTCGGCCATAGATTTCATACGCTTGGTTGCTGCCGGGCAAGCCGGCGGGCGGTAGCACAAAGTCCACATGCGGTCCCGCGCCCACTTCCAACCGATAAAAATAATCGCTGCCGCCCGCGTAGATAAAATCGTGAACTTCGACGAGGTATTCGCCGTCGGCGGGCACCGTGTAATCGAGCAGCGTGTCGCGGTGGCTGCCATCGTGCACATTGAGCAGCTCGTTGCCCGAGGCATCATAGAGCACGATCGCCGGATCGAACCGCGAATCGATCCGCCGCGCCTGGCAGTCGATCAAGAGCCGTTGGCCTTTCTTGGCGGTGAAGCGATAAAAATCCTGATCGGCGCCATTCGATTGCCCGTTGACGATGGCCCCCAGCGGCACTTCGTTGGCCTTGCCGGGCTGATTGTTCGGCTCGGTTTCGTTGATTTCGGCTTGGTTATCGACGGCGAAGAACCGCGGGTTGGTCACGCCATATTTGCCGACGGCGCGCACTTCGTACATGCCCGGCGGCACGTCGGCGGCGACCGTCACCGTAAAGCGGCCGTCGGCGGGGCGCGGCTGGGCGTGATAGTCATCCGCCGGCGCCATGACCTGCGCGGCGGTGATGCCGGCGTGGTTGAAATGCAACCGGTTGACGCCGTCGAGATCGCTGCCCGATAGCGTGACTTCGACGCTGGTATCTTGACGCCCACCAGCCGGAAAGACCGCATTCAACCGGGCGGTGGGAAGCTGGGCCAGCGCGGTATGCGCGGCGAAGAAAATGGGCACGAGCGCGAGGAGCGGGGCAAACCGAGCGCGTCGGATTGGCCGAGCGCGACGTAGGGTGGGCCGAGCGCAGCGAGTCCCACCGTTGGCCCGATCACAGTTTGTCTTTGTATTCATCAAAATCTCCCGTGTGTCGCAGCAACGACGATCAATTATCTGGAGAGCTCTCCCGTGAATCGTCTCGCTTGATGCCAAACACTCGATCGCCTTTGGCTTGTTGATGGCATTCCATGCAGCTCTCCACGCGGCCCGCGGACAGCACGTTTTTCCCGTCCGGGGTGACCGTGCCGTAAATCCAGCCCTCGTCAGTTTCCCGTGTCTCAGGATCGAGCTTCAACATGACAAAGAGCCCGGTTTGATGATTGCCGCGATACCGTTTTCCATCGCGCGATGCGTAGGGGATGACTAGCCGACTCGTTTCGTCATCGCCGCCATCGGCGTCGGCAGTGGCGCGCGCCGAGACTTCCTCGGGCGCCCAAGATTGCTTAACGATGGCTTGCCCGACCGGCTGAGTCGCTTCCGGCGCCTCGTAGCTGTCCGGATCTTTGACGTACAGGAAATAAATTTTCTGTGCGTGTGGCGCTTCAGGGGCTGCCTCGCTGAATTGCGGGGTTGGCGACCAGAGGCATAATTCAGGCGCCCAATGGCCTAAGCGGTCGATGAGCGCGTAGGATAAATAGTCGTTGGCGACATGCTGCAAGCGACCGGCAAAATCTTGATCGACCGTAGCAGCCGCCTGGACGGGTTCCTCGACGGTCTGCCGGGCTGCCGAAATCGCTGGTGCGGCGTGCGCCTGCGCCAATTGGTCAGCGCGTCCGCAAGCCGTGATGAGCGGCGCAGAAATCGCAAACCAAATCGCGCCGAGGCGGTGCATATGCGGCATATTCTGGGCGTCGTACGTCGTGCGAGGCAGAAAGTAGCAGGCACACTCCGTGTGCCGTCGCTTACCACTCTCGATGTTGCAATCGTTTCTTGTCGCTTTGCCGACGGCTGAAGCGGTGCGGTGTACGCCGTTCAGCAAAATGCTACGGCACACGGAGTGTGCCTGCTACTTTTACGGCCACGGCACACGGAGTGTGCCTGCTACTTTAGTGGTTAAACAAAAATTCTTTGGTGTTCACCAGCGCCCAAAGAATATCTTCCAGGGCCTGTTTCTGATTCTCGTGGTCGGCCAGATAACTGGTGGTCAACGAAATTTCTTCGGCGTCGGGCTCACGCGCATAGGCCCAGGCATAAAGCTCGCGTACCTTCTCGGCGTCGGTGTGCTCTTTGTCCTTGGCCAACTGCGCCGCCCGGCCATCGCCGGCCGACAGCTTGCCTTGCACTTCGTTCGAATTGAGCAAGTGCAGGCTCTGGGCCAGGTTGGCTTCGACCGAACGTTCGCATTCGCAGGGACTGGTGGCCTGCGGACGGCCAAATACGGTCAAGAAATAACTGTTCACGCCGCTGTCGGGCAATTGCACCGCCCGCGTTCCCGCCGGCAAACCATTAAAATTGGTCACCGTGCCGGTAAGCTGGTTCAGCGCGTCGTAGAGCACCTCGGCGTTCAGCCGCTTGGGGTGATAGTACGAAAAGTTCTGCTTGTCGTCGGCGTTGTATTCGTTCGGCTCCGAGGCCAACTGATACGTGCTCGAACGGCAGATCGTGCGGATCAGTTCCTTCAAGTCATACCGGTTCTCGACAAAGCTCCGGGCCAGCGCCTCCAACAATTCAGGATTCGACGCCGGGTTGGTCACCCGCATGTCGTCTTCCGGCTCGATGATGCCCCGCCCCAAAAAGTGCTTCCAGTAGCGATTGACCAGCGCCTTGGCAAAAAACGGATTGTCGGGCGAGACCATCCAATCGACCAGCGCCTGCCGAGGGTCATCGTCGGGCGAGGGATCGATCGGCTCGGCGCCCAGGCCAGCCGGCTGCAATTGCTCGCCGGTGCGCGGGTTCCGGGCACGGGCCGCGCCGCGATTATGGAAAATGCGTTGCTCGTCGCGCGGCTGCAAGCCGTTGATGCCGTTCTTGCGTCCCACCCGCGAGAAGAACGCCGCGAACGAGTAATAATCTTGCTGACTCCAGCGCTCAAACGGATGATGATGACAGCGGGCGCATTGAATGCGCATGCCCAGGAAGAGTTGCGCGGTGTCCTCCAACTGCGTCTCGGTGGTGGCGACGGCGCGATACCAGGCCACCGGCGGGTTTTGGCCGATCTCGCCCGAGGCGCCCACGATGTCGCGCACGAATTGGTCGTAGGGCTTGTTGGTGATGAAGCTCCGGCGGATCCAATCGTGGAAGGCGTAGGTGCCACGGGTGTAGTTCTGGTTCACCCGCTGATTGCGCAGAATCACGCTCCACTTGTTGGCGAAGTAATCGGCATAGGCCGAACTGTCGAGCAGCCGGTCGATCAGCTTGTCGCGCTTGGCCTGATCGGTGTCGGCGGCGAAGGCTCGGGCTTCGTCGGCGGTCGGCAAGCGGCCTGCGATATCGAGCGAAACCCGCCGCAAAAACGTATTGTCATCGCACACCTGCGAAGGCGGAATGCCCAAGGCTCGCAGCTTGGCGAACACCGCTTCGTCAATCGGATTGCGCACCGGCGGCAGGTCTTGCTCGGCGATCTGCACACCCAGCGGAATGGTGGCTCGAAACACTCCCACCTGGCCTTGGTAGCGGGCCATCACGGCCACATCGCCCGTCAGGTTCAGCGTGTGGACCAACCCGGCCCGGCCCGCTTCGGCCATCTCGCCGTCGTTCGATTCGAACTGAGCGATGTGCGTCACGTCTTCGGCGCTGCCGTCGGTGTAATACGCCAGCACGGCAAGCTGCTGCCGCCCGTCGCGCTCCATGGCCCGAGTGGCCGGGAAGACCTCAATGCGTTCGACGGTCGGATCGTCGGGCTGGCCATACGGCATGCCCTGCTCGAGCCAGCGAGTAATGAGCTGATATTCATAGCCGTCTTTTTCCAGCCGATGGCCGCCGCCGTGAGCCACGCTGTTGGTGGCTTTGAGCAGCAGCAGGCTGCGCTCGGGAGCAGCGGGAAAGAGCCGCCGCCCACGGGCCTCTTTCACCAGGTAGTCATAGTCGTCGGTGGGGTAGAAGCCCAGCAGCGACAGCTTAAAACCATTTTGCCCGGTCGATTTGCCGTGGCAGCCGCCGGCGTTGCAGCCGTTCTTGGTGAAGATCGGCACAATCTGATTGGGAAAGTTGATGGGTCGCGGCGTGGCGAAGCTTTCAACTCGCAATTCGGCCGCGGCGGTGAGTCCCTGGGGCGACTTGGCGGTGATCTGGGCCTTGCCGTCGGCCAGCGGCGTGACCATGCCGGCGGCGTCGATGCTCACGACGCCCGGCGGCGAACATTCATAGGCGACCTGGCTGGTCCAATCGCGCACTTGCCCGCTGGAATAATGTCCATCGACCAGAACCTGCTTGCGTGCGTCGGGGCCACGTAATACGGCGTCGCCGATGAGCACGATTTCGAGGTTTTTCAACTGACCGGGATCGCCCAGGCCCGGGGCTTTGGTAACGGCTTTCGCCGCATCGGCGCGACAGGCCGGCAGTTGCCCGGCCGGCGCCATCAACCCGCACGCAACCCCGAGCGCCCACCACATTCGCCGAATCGATCGCATTTTGACGTCTCCTCGTCAGCTTCCACGAAGCCCCGCTCACTCCGCCCGAGAGTATCTAACCCCGCCCGAGCGCGCATGTCCCGATTTTCGCACGATCGTCGCATAAATGCAAGTTGATCGGTGCGAGGGTGGTGTCCCAAGAGTGTGCTACCGTGCAAAGTGACACTAGCCCGAAGCGTCAGCGAGGCAGAATCGCCGCATTTCCTCGCTGACGCTTCGGGTTAGTGCGGGCCAGCACCACAACACTATTTAGGACACTACGTCACGGCTGGTGCCGCAACCGCCGACGAGACCGCGAAGCAACCGCCGGTAGGAGTCGCGGTGAAGATGCGTAATCGCTGTGCGTCCTGGCGCGAGGAAAGTTGGTCGCCAGGCGGTCGGCGGCCATTCCTGCCAGGACGATGCAGAAGCCCAGCAGGGCAATCATCGAAAGCAACTCGACATCGTTGAGATCGGCGTTCACCGGCGCCAGCCACCAGGCGATGGCGATGGCCGCCGCGGCCGCCAGCGCGCCAAGCTGGCACAGCCGCCCGCAGAGCGGCTGAGAAGTCGAATCGGTGGTGTCGCCTAGGCGTTTCATCATCCGATTCCTCTTAGCACATCTCATGCCCGGAATCGGCGGACGTTTTCTGCCCTTCGATTTCTGCCCATTTCTCTGCCTCGCAGGCGGCGGCCGGTTAGTGGCTTCCCTGGTGAGCCAGCCAGCGTTCGGCATCGAGCGCGGCCATGCAGCCGCTGCCGGCGGCGGTGATTGCCTGCCGGTAATAATCGTCGGCCACGTCGCCGGCCGCAAACACCCCCTCGACGCTGGTGTTGGTGCGGAACGGCACCGTCCACTTGATGTACTTCTTGGGCGTCAGCTCCAGCTTGCCTTCGACAAAATGCGTGTTGGGCGTGTGGCCGATGGCCAGAAACATGCCCGAGGCGGGCAGTTCGTGTCGGCTGTCGTCGACGCTGCTTTTCAGCCGCACGCCGGTGACGCCCTGCCGATCGTCGCCGAGCACTTCATCGACGACGCTGTTCCAGGCCATTTCAATCTTGGGGTCTTCGAGCACGCGTTGAGCCATGATTTTCGAGGCTCGCAACTGGTCGCGGCGGTGGATCATGTGTACCTTGCTGGCGAACTTCGAGAGATAGCTGGCCTCTTCGCAAGCCGAGTCGCCACCGCCGACCACCACCAGCGGCTGATTGCGGAACCGCGGCAGCGCGCCGTCGCACACGGCGCAAGCGCTGACCCCGCGATTCTTGTAGTGATCTTCCGAAGGCAACCCCAGATAATTGGCCCGCGCGCCGGTGGCCACAATCACCGCGCGGGCCTCGGTGGTCTGGCCTTCCGACGACCGCAGCTTGAACGGGCGGCGCGAAAAATCAACCTCGACGATGTCGTCGGTGATGATTCGCGTTTCAAAGTTTTTCGCCTGCTGCCGCATCAGCTCCATCAGTTCCGGGCCGCTCACGCCGTGTTGTGTGCGGGGCGCCATCATCTGGCGCTGCGATGGGTCGATGGCGTCGTCCAGGTAAGATTCCAGGTTGCCATGTGGGAAGCCGGGGTAATTCTCCACCTCGGTGGTCAAGGCGAGCTGTCCCAGCGGAAGCGTGCCGGCAATGCGGTTGTCTTCGGTGATGGCGCCCTCGAAGACCAGCGGCCGCAGCGCTGCCCGAGCGGTATAAATGGCCGCGGCCCAGGCGGCCGGCCCGCTGCCGATGATGACGACATTTTCTGGCAAGACTCTGACTCCCAGGTTGTTGGCGCCGCATTTTGGTGGCCGGGGCAGAAGCCTGGCCGCGCACGCGGTCGAACATGTTGGACCCCTTGGCCGGCATTATAGGGCTTTCGCCTCGTTCGTTCTACGCTTGCCCGAATGCGCCCGTGGCATATCCTTGATAGGGAGGCGCGTGCGGGGCAACGCGTTCCGGTAAATCTCGTCAGGCGGGAAAGCTTGACCGACAGGAGGTGCCTTATGGCGCAAGCGGTGGCCGAAAAGGTTTGGACGGGCCAACATTATATTGCGGGCCAGTGGCGCCAGCCCGGCGGCGAGCAATTCGAGAGCCTCAACCCGGCGCGGTTCGACCAAGTGACCGGCGTCTATCCGCGCGGCGGCCAGGCCGAAGTCGACGCGGCGGTCTCCGCGGCACGCGGCGCATTCACTGCCTGGCGGCGCACCAGCCGTGTCAAACGCGGCGAACTGCTGCTCAAGCTCGCCGGGCTGATCGAACGCGACGTGGACGAACTGGCCCGCGTGCTCGCCCTCGAAAGCGGCAAGATTATCGACGAAGCCCGGGCCGAAGTCGTCGAAGGGCTGCACATGGTGCAATATGTCTTCGGCACCTCGCGCCAGCCGAGCGGCCAGGTGATCGACTCCGAGATCGAGGCCAAAGATCTCTACGTGCGCCGCAAACCGCGCGGCGTCGTGGCCGTGATTACGCCTTGGAATTTTCCCTTCGCCGTGCCGCTCTGGATGCTGGCGCCCAGCTTGGTCGAAGGCAATACCACCGTCTTCAAGCCATCGGAAGAAACGCCCGAAATCGGCCAGCGGCTCGTGCGGCTGTTCGATGAAGCCGGCTTTCCGCCGGGCACGATCAATCTGGTACACGGCATCGGCGAAGAGGCGGGCGAGGCGTTGGCCCGGCAAGCCGATGTCGACGTCGTTTGCTTCACCGGCAGTTACGAGGTTGGTTCGCACATCCGCCAGGTGGCCGCGGAGCACCAGCACAAGACCTGCGCCTTGGAAATGGGCTCGAAGAGCGCGGTGATCGTCTGCGAAGACGCCTCGCTGGATCTGGCCGTCAACGCCGCCTTGCTCAGCGCGTTCAAAACCACGGGCCAGCGTTGTGTCTCGGCAGGAAGGGTGCTGGTGCACCGGCGGCTGCTCGATCCATTCTCCGAGCAACTAGTGGCGCGCGCCCGGCAACTGCGCTTCGCCGATCCCTTCGCCAGCGGCGCGTTCGCCGGACCGCTCATCAATCAACGGGCAGTCGAAAAGGTCGCCTACTACAACGACCTTGCCAGGCAAGAGGGCGCCGAAGTGCTGCTCGACGGCGGGCGCATGAACGACGGCCCATCGGCCGCCGGCTATTTCATGTCGCCCTTCGTCTACCGGCAACGGCACGCTCCCGGCAAGCGGACGGTGCGCGAAGAAGTTTTTGGCCCGCATCTGGCGATCGTGCCCTTCGACAACGACGACGAAGCTATTGCCATTTACAACGACACGCCATATGGGCTGTCGATGGCGGTGATTACGGAAGACTATCGCCGCTGGCGGCTTTACCGTGATGAGTGCGACTATGGCATGGGCTATGTCAACTTGCCCTGTATCGGGGCCGAGGTGCATTTGCCTTTCGGCGGCGTGAAGCGGAGCGGCAACGGGCAGCCGTCGGCCGCGGCTCTGGTCGATGCGGTCACCCACCGCGTGGCCTTCACCGTCAACCACCAACGCGGCATCACCATGGCGCAAGGCATGAGCGCCCTGGTGCCGGAAACGCAGTAATAGCAAGAACTGAAATTGCCCATTGTGTCAACTGTTAACGGTTAACAGTTGAATGATGCAAGGGGTGGCAACTGGTAACGATTACCAGTTGAATCGCACGATGGCTGCCATGACTCGAACCAATTCCGCACTCACCATTCCGCACTCCGCACTCGGAGACGCCCCGCACCTGGTGACTTCCCTGCCCGGCCCCCAGGCCGCGGCCTGGATCGCCCGCGATGCGCAGGTGATGTCGCCCTCGTACACCCGCGGCTATCCGCTGGTGGCGGCGCGGGGGTGGGGCTGCGTGTTGGAAGATGTCGATGGCAACCGGTTTCTCGATTTCACCGCCGGCATTGCCGTGAACGCCACCGGCCATGCCCACCCGGAAGTGGTCGCGGCGATCGCCGATCAGGCGTCGAAACTGATTCACATGTCGGGCACCGATTTTTACTACGCTCCCGAAATCGAGCTGGCCGAGTTGCTGGCCAGGCTGGCGCCGGGGCCTGAGCCGAAACGCGTCTTCTTTGCCAACAGCGGCGCCGAGACGATCGAAGCGGCGTTGAAGCTAGCGCGGCATCATACCGGCCGCCAGCGCGTGATTTCGTGCTATGGAGCGTTTCACGGGCGCACCTACGGGGCGATGTCGCTGGGCGGCTCGAAGGCGCTGCATCAACATGGATTTGGGCCGCTGCTGTCGGGCGTACACCGCATTCATTTCGATTGCAGCCGGGCTGAGCTGGACGAATTGTTTTCGACCGTTTGCCCGCCCGACGAGGTGGCGGCCGTTTTTGTAGAGCCGGTGCAGGGCGAAGGCGGCTACCGCGTTCCTTCGCCCCAGTTCCTGCCGATGCTGCGGCAGGTGTGCGATCAGCATGGCATCTTGCTGGTGGCCGACGAGGTGCAGTCGGGCATGGGACGGACCGGCAGAATGTTTGCCGTCGAGCACTTTGGCATCGTGCCCGACATGGTTTGCCTGGCCAAAGGCATTGCCAGCGGCCTGCCGTTGGGGGCATTGATCACTCGGGCCAGCATTATGGACTGGCCGCCGGGCAGCCACGCCTCGACGTTTGGCGGCAACCCGGTGAGCTGCCGCGCGGCGCTGGCCACGTTCGCGCTGATCGAACGCGAGTATTTGGCCAACGCCGTCGCACGGGGCGAAGAGTTGCAGGCCGGGCTGCGGCGGCTGGCAGACGGTTCTGCCGCGGAAGGGAAATCATCGCGTTCCGCCGGCCGCTTGGCGAATCCCAGAGGTTTGGGGTTGATGCAGGCCATCGACGTGGTCGATGCCGAAGGTTTGCCCGACGCACCGCGGCGCAATGCGTTGATCGACGCGGCGTTTCACCGTGGCTTGTTGCTGTTGGGCTGCGGCCAGGCCGGAATTCGCTTTTGCCCATCGCTGTGTGTCACGCGCGAGCAGATCGCGACGGCGTTACAGATTCTCGCCGCCGCTTGATGGCAAGGTCCACAGACGATTCCTGTGTCGCTACAATCGGTAATGCGGAGCGCATTCGTCTGCACAGACTAGCCGGCTGTCATGAATAACTGCCTCTATTCACTCCTGGCGTGTTCAAGCGCCGCCGATGCCGCTGGCCATTCGGGCGGTGGCGGGGGGTTCAGCGAGGTCGGCGTCGTGGCGGCGGTGTTTGCAGCTGTGCTGCTGGTCATTATCGCCGTCCGGCCCTTGCGGAGGCCCGCGGTGTTCGCGACCTCGGCGGTAGCGGCGATCCTTCTCGTCGCATTCCTGGTGCCCGCCGTGCGGCAGGCGAAAGAAGCCGCTCGACGCTCGTCTTGTAATTGCAATCTTAAGCAGCTCGGGCTGGCGTTGCAGAACTACGCCGACGTCTATCAATGCTTTCCGCCGGCCTACACCACCGATGCGCGCGGCAACCGCATGCACAGTTGGCGAGTGTTGCTTCTGCCGTTCTTGGAGCAGAAGGCTCTGTACGAGCAATATCATTTCGACGAACCTTGGAACGGCCCACACAATCGGTTGTTGGCCGATAGGATTCCGCCCGCCTATTGTTGCCCCAGCGACAATCTGCGTGGACCGCACGAGGTAAGCTACCTGGCAATCACCGGCCCCGGCACTGCTTGGCCCGGCAGCCGCTGCGCCGGCTTCGGAGATTTCAAGGATGGCACATCAAACACGATCAGCATCGCCGAGTCCGCCGGGTCGGGCATCCATTGGATGGAGCCGCGCGACCTGCCCTTTGAGACGCTCGCCAAAGGCGTTAACGCAAAGCAAGGCTTGGGAGTCTGCAGCCAGCATGACGGCGCCGCTCAGGTTTCGTTTTGCGACGGAGGTGTAACCCTGCTCAGCGACACACTCTCGGCGGAGACGCTGCAGGCGTTGGCCACCAAAGCCGGTGGCGAGCCGGTCGATGAACCGTTTTGACCCGTGGGCGGCGCGCGGCGCGGATACCGGCCGTGCATCGCGGCCCGAGACGGCCTGGAAGCCCATCCCGCGCTTTCGCGGCACGAAAGCAGCGCTACTTTCGCGGAGCGAAAGGCGACGATGTCCGACACCGATCGTCCGACAGCGACCGTGCGTGCGTCGCTCCTCTTAGAGATCGCGGGTTTCCAGCGGCTTGGCCGCGGGATTGACGCGCGGCGACTCGGTTTCGCAGCGGTCGCGGTCGGCCGGCGCGGTGTTGGGCGCGGCGGGGTGCGATTGGCCGCGATACTCAGGCGTCCCGCCCGGCATCGACGTTTGCCCCGTTCCCGGCGGTTGCTCGTGCGGCGCGTGGCGGCTCTCGAAGCGATTCCAAGCGTCGCGGGCCGCCTTGCCGGCGTGCTCCCAGCCCAGGTCGGGCTTGGCGGTCATCCAGCGCTCTTGAAGTTGCGGCTCGATTTCCTCGAAATCGCGTCCTTCGTGCTGCATGCGGGCTTCCCAACCATAGCGGTAGGCGGGTTGGAAGCGTTCATAGGGATCTTCCGACGAAACATAGGGCCGCTCGCGATAATGTTCGCGCCAGTAGGCGTCTTCGGCGGTGGGATCGATCGACTCGGCAATGTCTTTGCCGGCCATGCCGCCGATGACCGCTCCGGCCATGGCGCCCACGGCGGCGCCAATCGGTCCGGCCGCCGCTCCGATGGCCGCGCCCGCCACGCCGCCACCGGCGGCGCCCAGGCCGACGCCCACCGGGTGTGCGCCCGGTTCGCCCGTAATCGGATCGGCGTTGTCTGATTTCGCCTGACCTTGGTTGAACTCGGTATCTTCCGGTCGAATCGTATGCTCGTTCATGGTTCTGCTCCTAGGGGAAAGAGATGCTCACTAGCCCGATTACTCATCAGCCCACACTAACCCGAAGCGCAAGCGAGGCCGCGCAACGAGTTTGCCTCGCGTGCGCTTCGGGTTGGTGCGAGACCACCGTGGTTCGAACACCCCGGAGGCTGGATGAATAATTCGGGCTCAGAAGGTCGAAGAGCCATAGGGGTGCAAAGCCTATGCCGACAAAGGGGCCAAACGGCCAGCTTTCGCCCCGCGAGAATTTTTGCAAGGTCCGCTTGCGCTGGATCAGAAGCGACGCTACTTTCGCGGAGCGAAAGGCGACTCGCGGAGCGCTACTTTGGCTAGGCGGCGCGCTTCAAAAGCCACCGGGCGTACGAGCCGAAATGCCGGCAGGCGTCGCGCGAGAGCAGCCGGCGGCTGGCGCGCTGCTCGTGGTGATAGCAATACGTCTCGCCGTTGAACATCACCTGCCAGCCGGCGCGGTGCATGCGCGCGGCGTAATCGACGTCTTCGAAGTATTTGCCAAAACCTTCGTCGAACATGCCGACCTGGATCGCCGCGGCGCGGCGTAGAAACATGAAGCAGCCCGACACCCAGTCGCACGCGAACGATTCGAAATGATTGCGGTCCTGATAGAAATAGTCGGCCAGAACGCGGTGCATGCGGCGGGCCATTTTCAGCCGGCGGGCGACGACGATCCGCGGCGTTTGAAACCGCCGGGCGGGCCACGCATATCCGCCGCCGGGGTGATACAACCGGCACACGCTCAAACCGCATCGCGGCCGCCGCTCCATGAAGCCGACCATTTTTTCCAGGCATGGCTCGGCGCTGTCGAAGTGCATGTCGGTGTTCATCAACAGCACATAAGGAGCAGTCGCCAGGCGCAGAATGCGATTCAAATTTGCCGCGTACGACAGCCGCCGAGTGTTGTGAACGACCGTGGTGCGCGGCAAGTTCGGCAGCCACCGCGAGTGACCGTCTTCCGATGCGTTGTCGACAAGCACCAGCCGCACATTTAACCGGCCCGACGCGGGCGCCATGCTCTCCAGCAGCCGCGGCATAAACTGCCGCTCGTGCGTATAGACCAGGCCGATGTCCAGATTGGCGGGGGTTGGCCCGGCGCTCGCGGCGTTCAGCTCGGTGATCAGCATGCGTGGGAGCTGGGGACTAGGGGCTGGGGACTAGGGGCTGGGAGCTAACGCTCTGGAATTTATGCGATGATGTGTTAGCTGCGCGCCGGGAGGATGGCCTTCCTAGGCCGTCCACGAACCGGGTGGACGGCCTAGGAAGGCCGTTCTCCAACCGTCCGCACGGCAGACGTACGGCGATGCGTGACACGATGGCCTCCACCCGCCGGTCCCAATCGTGCGCGCCGGCGACGCGCCGCCGCGCCTCGACACGTTTCGGCAGCCGGGCCGCCGGCGCCACCGCGTCTTCCAGCCGCGCGCTCCATTCATCGAACGTCGAGGCGAATGAAATCACATCGGCATGTTCACTCAGGTCGGGCAAGCGCGACGAAACCACCGGCAAACCCAACGCCAGATATTCCAAGGCCTTAATCGGATGCACGTAGCGCGTCAGCTCGTTCAGCCGGAAAGGAATCAATCCCACATCGAACCAGGCTGCTTGTTCGGCGAGCGCGGGGTAGGGCACCGGCCCCGGCAGGCACACGTTGGGCAAACGCAGCAATGACTTTGCCTGCTGGCTATGGATCGGGCCGATGAATACCCACAGCCAATCGGCGTGCCGCTGTGCCAGGCGGGCCAGCAGATCGTAATCGAGCCACTCGCCCAAGGTGCCGTGAAAACCAATCACGCGGCGCGAAGTGTCGCGATGCCACTCGGGCGGGCAGTCGGCGGGCCGCTGGGCGAAGGCCGCCACATCGACGCCATTGGGCACCAGCGTGACTTCTTTGATCGCCCCCCAGCGTTCGGCCAGCCCGTGCGAGCTGGCCAGCACCAGGTCGGCGCGGGCTACCAGGCTGGCCTCGGTTCGTTCGATGCGCTGACGTGTTCGTCCGCGATGAAACGCGCCGACGCGGTCCATCGAGTCATAGACCACCAGGCTCGGCTTGGCGCGCGTCAGCAATTCGTCGGCGAGCAAGCTGGGGCTGCCGAGCCACAGGATCCAGGGCTGCCGCTCGAAGTCGAATTGGGCGGCCATTTGCCGCATCAACCAGCGGCGGTTGAGCGGCTCGACGAGCCGATTGCCCGGCCAAGGCAGATAGCGGGGCTTAATCACCGGGTGTTTGGCCGGTTGGGGAGGCGAACGCCAGGCGTGCCGGATGCGTGTGATGTCGCGCAGCCGCACCGAACGCAATCCCACCGGATCGACGTAGTGCACGCGAAAGTGGCGACCCAATCGAACCGCCAACTGTTGCGGTCGCTGCCAGATCGACGACCATTCGACAGGCGCCAGATAAAGAATGGGAATCATGCAGCTCGCCGACTGCTCGGTGACGTTCGGGCCGAGAGCTTACCACAAGCCGGGCAAAGGCACCAAGTCGAATTGGCCAAAAGATTTCGGAATTGACGGCGGGCGGCCGTCGCGGTTCAATACGCGGCCCTTGGTTCGATACGCCATGAAACCCGCCGCGCTTGACCTCAATTTTGGGAATGCCGTGATCGACGGCCGCGCGGAAGACGCGGCTTGGCCGCTACGCGGTTGGCTGCTCGTTGGGCTGGTGTGCGCTTGCCTCGTGCCGCGAATCTGGATGGCCTGGCGGCTCGATACGCTCTGCAACGACGGTGTGTTTTATATCCATCTGGCCGAGGCGCTCCAGCGCGGCGATCTCGACGCGGGCTTGGGGCAATTGCGGCTCAATACCTATCCGCCCGTCTTGGCTTCGTTGCATGCGCTGGGGCTTGATTGGCAAGCGGCGGGCGAGATGTGGGGCGTCGCGCTGTCGTCGCTGACCGTGTTGCCGCTGTTTGGCTGGCTGCGGCGGCAGTTCAACGACCGGCTGGCCACGGTGGGATGCCTGCTCTATGCCGTCCACCCCAAGCTCGTGGAGTCGAGTCCCGAATTGCTGCGCGATCCGACGTTCTGGCTGCTTTGGGCGCTGAGTCTGTACGCAAGCTGGCGCGCGGCCGCCCAGCAGCGGCTGCGTTGGTATTTGCCGGCGGGGCTTTGCATCGCGCTGGCGATTCATACGCGCTTCGAGGGATGGACGCTGTATCTGCCGCTGATGGGTTGGACGGTGTGTCGACCTATCGCCCGACGTGCGGGGGCCGGCCACGAGGGCCGGGGCTACCGGGCGGCGGGGGGCTGTGCGGCGGCCGTGGCGGTCTGCCCGCTGCTGTTGCTGGCGATCAACGTCACCTGGCTGGCCGGGCAGCCACATTGGGAATGGGGAAACTTCCGGCGACTTGAATATGTGGCCCTGTGGTCGCGGGCCACCTGGAATGCCCTTCAAGGCGAGGATGAAAACCGCGCCGAGCAGAACCGCGTCGAGCCGGCACCCACCGCGAGTTCGCAGCTCGTGGCCTCGCCTGCGATGAACGTATCGCCCTCGCCGGAGCCGGTGGTGAGCGAGCCGCCGCTCCGCATGAGCGTCGCTCGCACCTTATGGCTGTATGTCAACGCGCTGCGGCGTGGCTTCGGCGCGCTGCTGGGCATCAGTTGGATGCTGGGATTTCTGTGTTGCCCGCGTGTCTGGCTGCGGCGTGATCACCTGATTTTGTTTCTGGTGTCGGGCTGTGTGGCGGCCGGCGCCTGGGTTCATTTGTGGTACGCGCAAGCCACGAGCAGCCGTTACTTTCTCAGCATCGTGATGTTGGCGTTGCCGTGCGCGGCCACAGGGTGCTGCTGGGTCTGCCGTTGGCTGGAGCGGGCGGCGAATGGCTCGCTCGCCGCCTCCCCTGACGCTCGGCGGCAGTCGCTGCTTTCGCAGAGCGAACACCGACCTTACGGCTGGGCGCGCGCAATGGCCGTGTTCGGCGCCATCTCGCTCACCCTGACGGCCAACGCCACCGAAGTGCTCGTCGGGCAACACCCAGGTCGCGGGCGCGAAGCCGCCTTGGGCCGCTGGATTCTGGCCGAGTTTGGCCCCGGCCGGCAGATCAGCACGCCCACACCTTTGGGATTGCTTGGTTTTTATGCGCAGGCAACCACCCACGCCTTGAACGCCGAAGCCACGGCGCTGGACAGCGCCGATCTGGCCGTTGCGCTGCCGCACCAAACCACGCCCCACGAAACCAAAAGGTTCGCAGAACTTGCCCGCAGCCGAGGGTTGCGGCCCATCGACCGGCGGCGCCTGCCACCAGGGTTTGATTGGCGTGATGCTGTGGTCCTCGCACGGGATACGCAAGCCTCGCAATGCCCGGTGGCCGGGGTAGAGCCTAAGCGATGCCCCGGTAGTTGCCAGCCGGGGCACCGGCAAACCTCTGCCGCGGCCACCGATGGCGATGCGTCGCAGAGCACACGCGGCAACCGGTTTTGAACGTCCACGGCACTCCGCGCGCTGCGATGCACCATTTACTTACGCTACTCGCCGGCTTTACTCTCAGCGCCGCGGTCAGCTTTTTGCTGACCCCGATTCTGCGCCGCTTGGCGTGGCGCTGCGGCGCGCTCGACCATGCCGATGGCCGGCGCAAGCTGCAACCCGCGCCCGTTCCGCATCTGGGCGGTCTGGCCGTCTTCGCCGGGTTGGCCGCCGGGGCAACCTTCGCGTGCCACGCCATTTCGCAACATCCGCTGGCGCTCGGCTTGTTGCCCTCGGGGGCGCTCATGTGCCTGGTCGGCTGGTACGACGATCGGCACGCCCTGCGCGTGCGCTGGAAGTTGCTGGGACAAATCGCGGCCACGCTGCCGCTGGTCGTCTGCGGACAAGCGTTCAACCGGCTCGAATGCTGTGGCTACGGCGTCGAGCTAGGCTGGGGCGGCATTCCGCTCACCATCGCTTGCCTGGTCGCCGGCGCCAACGCGCTGAATTTTTTGGACGGACTCGATGGCTTGGCCACAACCGTCGGACTGACGATCACGGCCATGATCTGTGCTGTTGCTTGTTGCGTTGGCGATGGCGAAGCAATGCCTTTGGCCGCCGTCCTGGCCGGGGCCTTGGCGGGCTTCTGGAGATTCAACCGGCATCCCGCCACCATTTATCTGGGCGACGCGGGCAGCATGACCATCGGGCTTTGGCTGACAGGGCTTTCGCTGGCGGTCTCGCAGCGGGTGCCCGGCGAATCGCGCCTGATGCTGCCGGCCGCGCTGCTGGCGGTGCCGTGGGTCGATCTTGGCCTGGCGGTGCTCCGGCGGATGCTGGCCGGTCGCGCGTTTTGGCTGCCGGATCGAGGCCATCTTCACCACCAGTTGCTCGACCGTGGCTGGCGCGTGGGCAAGGTCGTCGGCGTGCTGGCTGCTCTATCGGGCGCCAGCGGCGCCGCGGCGGTGGCCGTGGCGGCGGGCACGCCCGAAATCGTCACTTGGGGCGCGCTGGCGGTCGCCGCGGTTGTCGCGGTGCGATACCGGCTTGTGGGTGGCCACGAAGCGGAACGGGTGGGCCGTTCGCTGGGCCGATGGCTAGCAAGACCTTTGCAGTTGCTTGACAACCACGCCGCATGGCGGCGACCATTGAAGCCCGGCCAGGCGGTACACGATCTGCAAAACACTGGTTAAACTTTGCCCTATGCTCGCTCCGGCGGAAAAGAACCTGCGCCCGCGGCCGCCGGCGCGCCGCGGTGGCAAATGGTATCTGGCCGCCTACTGGCTGTGCTTGGTGCTGCTGACGCATTGGCCCAATCCGTTCCCGATGCGCGGCGAACCGCAGCACCTCGATAAGCTGGTGCATTTCACGCTGTACTGCGTTTTGGCCGGGCTGGCAGCCGCCACATTCACCAAGGCCGGCTCGCCGAGCACCGCGTGGCGCTTGCTGGGCGTGTTGCTGCTGGCCGCGGCTTTTGGACTGATCGACGAAGCCACGCAGCCGTTTACCCAGCGCGATTTCGACTGGTGGGACTGGCTGGCCGACTGCCTGGGCGCGGCGACCGGGGTGCTGGCCCTTTGCGCTTGGCGCCGCAGCCATCAACGCTGTTGACGAGCAAGTTCGGCAAACGGCAGGACGAAGCCAATCGGCAGCTCACGGAACGGCACGAAGTCCGTTCCCTACCGACGTCGGGGGTTGACCTCCGGATTTCGAATGCCAAATCAGACGCCCGCCAAGCGTCGTCGCGCCCGCTGTCGCGCAAGTCGGCCACTAGCACTAGTCGCACGCGCTGTTTCTTGTTAGCGTATATTCCAGCGGACGGTGGCCGAAACGCCTCATCGGGGCGTGGCCGCTGCGCTGCCAGGTATATCGCGTTTTCACCAGGATTTTTTCGCGCCATGGCAAAACCACATCGAGTATTGAAAAAGGCCAATCACGGCTCGCGGCCCGCGAATAGCAAAGCCCGTCGCCTGAAACGAAAGATGATCAAGACATGAAGCGGCTGGGAGGACTGCCGCCTGGCGGATTGTGGCCTGGGAGAATCTGCGCGTGCCTGGAAAAGACCTGATTATCGAACCGTCGGAATACGACCTGAGCCAGGTCATCGCCGGCATCGACGATATCCGCCGCTGGAACCCGCAACGTTTCGAAATGGAACAGTTGACGGCCATCGTGCATGAAGACGGCGTGCGCAAGCTTTGCGTCGGTTATAAAGATGTGCGGCACGACGAGTTCTGGGCCCGCGGCCACATGCCCGGCCAGCCGATCATGCCGGGCGTGATGATGTGCGAGTGCGCCGCTCAGTTATGCAGCTATATGTCGCAGAAGTACGATTTGCTGGGCGCCAAAGTGCTGGGTTTCGGGGGCATGGACGAGGTTCGTTTCCGCGACCCGGTGCGGCCCGGTGACCGCCTGGTGATGGCGGCCCAGCTCATCAAGGTGCGGCGGGGCGCGATCGTCGTCAGCCGCTTCCAGGGTTTCGTGCGCGATACGTTGGTTTGCGAGGGGCAGATCAAAGGCGTTCCGCTGCCAAGCGATATTTTGAACACCACGACCCCCGCCGCCGGGTAGCCTCGGCCCTTGTGGCCAGGTAGCCCCGGCCCTTGTGGCCGGACAAACTCCGGCCCTTGGCTTCTGCCTCCCTCCTCTCCCTATGCCACGCCGCGCCCTGCGAAAGATCGACGCCGCGATCGACCTGGCCGGGCGCCTGCGTAAGTTCGACGATCTTCCGGTTCCCTGGCAACCCGAGGCGATGTTTGGCCGCGCGGCGCCGCTGGAGGTTGAAGTCGGCAGCGGTAAAGGTTTGTTCCTGGCGTCGGCGGCCGCGGCGGCGCCCGAGCGCGACTTTTTGGGCCTCGAGCTGGCGGGCAAATACGCCCGCTTCGCGGCGGCGCGTTTGGCCAAACGCGGCCTGACCAACGCTTGCGTCGTCGAAGGCGACGGACCGCGTGTCTTTCGCGAGCGTCTGCCCGACCGCTCGCTGGCCGCGGTCCATGTGTATTTTCCCGATCCCTGGTGGAAAGCCCGCCACAAAAAGCGCCGCCTGATGACCGCCGCCTTTCTGAGCGAGATCGAACGTGCGCTGGCCGAAGGCGGTCGGCTGCATTTTTGGACCGACGTCCAGGAATACTTTGAATCGACGCTCGACCTGGTGCGCGAAGTCACGCGGCTGAGTGGACCGTTTGACGTGCCCGAGCGGCAGCCCGAGCACGATCTGGATTACCGCACCAATTTTGAGCGCCGAACGCGGCTGTCGGGCGAGCCGGTCTACCGGGCCGAATTTGCGAAACGAGGCGATTCGCTGGGATGATTCATCCGTCTTGCTGACAGAAAAACAAAGACGAAGGCAATCTTTCTGTCATGCCCGGCGTCCTGAAGTTATTAGAAGCCGCCCAAACCGCCGCGACCGCCGCCGGCGCCGAAGCCACCGCCGCCGGCCCCGCCGCTGGTGCCGCTGGCGCCGGTGGCGTAGTTAAACGTGTTCACTTCCGTGACGCCCGAAAACAGCGGAATCGACGTGACGCGCACATAGCGCCGGTCGGCCGAAACGACCGCCGGCGCGACCGTCAGCGTCGCGCCTTTGGGCAGCGAAATGATCACCGGCTGATAGCCGACAGCGCCGCGTTGCACCCACGGGTTGAACGGCGCGATGCCGCGCGGAAGGTCCCCCACGACGCGTTTGCGGGCGCTGGCCAGGCTGCCAACCACACGCGGGTCGTGCAAGGCGTTGAGCTGGCGGGCGACTTCCAACTGCTGGCCCCGCTTCATTTGCTCCGCGGCGGCGTTGGCCGCCTGCTGTTCCTCGAGCGGCTCCGTGCGGCGGCCGTCTTTCAGGTCGAACACGACCACCGCTTCGTCGTCGCTCAGATCGATTTGTTTCCGCTCGGTCTTTTCGTCCTTCGACCAGTAATGCCAGATAATTTCGACGGTCACCTTTTTCGCGGTGAGCTTGCCCCACACACGCCGGACCAGCGCGCGGTAGGTGCCGTCAAAGCCCTTGTTGCAGGCGTAAACTTCCTGCGCGCCCTCGCCGGTGCGGCTGGCTTTCTTCGATTTCGACACCGCGTCGCCCAACATCACGCCGCCCGACGTGGTGCGCGGATTGCGAAACGAGCAAATCGTGCCGGCAGGCTCTTCGACCATCAGATCGACGTCGGCCTCGCCATTCCAAGTGACCACGATGATGCAATCGCGCACCAGCGCCTCGTCGAGCTGTTTGCGATAGGCGGCGACTTCCTCCGTGCGGTTTTCGCTCGACAAGCGTTCGAGCGTGGCCTCGGCGGCCGTCCAGCCCGCTTCCCAAATCGGCGTCTGCCGCGCCGACCACACGCGGCTGAGAATGCCGACGGTGGCCCATTGAATGCCGGCCAGATCGTCTTGCTCCTGAGCCAGCCGCAGTCCGTGCATATACGGCTCGGCGGCTTCGGGATCGAGCTCGCTGGCCTGGCGGAAGAGCATCAGCGCCCGGCGTTTCAATCCGCTGCGGGCCAGGTATTGCCCCAGATACATCAGCTCGACCGGGGTGGAGGCGAAGTCGGCGGCCGACATCAGCACGCGCTCGATTTCGTCGGGCGCGCGGCCGTCTGCCTGCAGCGCGATGCCCAGCACTTCGTACATCCACGGCTGGCCCTGCTGGTGCCGCAAGGCCGCATAGATCAGGCCGATGGCATGCTTATAGGTGTGCGCCTTCATCAGGCGGCGCACGGTTTCGCGCACCATGGTTTCCGAGGGCGCCTGGTCGCCGTCGTGCGAGGCAAAATAGTCGTTCCAGGCGACGTTCGGATCGTCGCCCTCGGCAAAGTTGATCTGAATGGGCACGTCCGCATCGAGGCCGGCCTGCGGAGGCGCGGCAACCGGGCCGGCAAGTTCGCCCGGCTGCTGGGCATCGGCTACCTGGTCTGCTTCAGCTTCCGCGGCGGGCTGGTTCACCTCGGCTCGCTTTTTTTTTGCGACCGGCCTGGCACGGTTGGCCTTGGCTTCGGGTTTGGCAGACGTCGGTTTGGCGGTGGCCGGTTTGCGCTTCGAAAGCGACAGCCCGTCGCCGCCGGCAAAGGCCACCAGACCAAATTGAGCGTCGCTCGAAACGTGCGCGGGCCGAGCGACGGGAGTTTGACCATTGAGGCCGGCCACAGGGGCCGGAGCTACCGCGTCGTTCGTCGGAAGGCCGGCCACAAGGGCCGGGGCAACCTGGTTGCAACGGGCCGCGAGGGGCGACAAGCGGATCGGGGCAACGTCATCGGTATTGTCCGGCACGCACATCATGCCCATGCCGCCCATACCGCCGCCCATCATTCCCATACCCCCGCCCATCATGCCCATGCCGCCGCCCATCATCCCCATACCGCCACCCATCATGCCCATGCCGCCGCCCATCATGCCCATGCCACCCATGCCACCGCCCATCATACCCATACCGCCGCCCATGCCGCCGGGCACATTCATCATGCCCATGCCGCGGCCGCCACCGCCGCCCATGCCGCGACCCATCATCGGCGGGCCGACCGGAATGACCAGGTCGCCCACCGGATATACGCGGGTGCTGAGCATGTTCTCCGCCTCGGTCTTGCTGGTGATCAGCAATACCTCGTTGCGAATGACGTAGGTCAACTCGTATTCGCCCAGCAAGAGCCGCAGCGCCGAACGGAGCGTAATGCCCTTCAGTTGGCGCGTGACCGGCGTATCGCTGCCCATGCCGGCATCTTCCAACGCGCGCATGTCGAGCTGGATCTCGATTTGGTGTTTCTCCTTCAGGAAATCCACCGCGTCTTTCAGCGGCGTTTCCTCGAAGTCCATCACGGTCGGCTCGTCGAGGGCCGCCAAGATTTTTTCTTCGGTCGGGCTGTTTTGCGTCAGATCGACCGCTTTGTATTTCTTGCGCCGCTCGGTCAAGAGCTGCCAGACTTCGGGATCGGGGTAAAGAATCGGCGGCTCGTCGGGCGTTGGAATGTGCGACAGCTCGACCTGATAGAAACTATCGATCACACCCTTGTGCCGCAGGTCGCGCACCGCGTTCATATCGGCCGTGTAACCGGTCATACGGGCCGACAGTTCGGCTCCGCGCAGCCCCGGCCTGCCCGGCAGCATCTCTTCGGCGATGTTGGCCACCGCCTCGGCGTCGCGATAGCGCTCTTCGTCCAGCAAGGCATTGAAGCGGGCCATCAACTGATCGACCTTCTGTTCTTGCAGATACAGCTCGCGCAGCAGCCGCTCGCGGTCTTCGCCCTCAGCGAGTCGCTGCTGCTGGCTCATCATCTTTTCTTCCATGACCACAGCCTGGCGACTGGCCGATCGCAGCACGTCTTCCACCTGACTGGCAAGCTGATCGCGCACCTCCGGCGGCAGGGCCACATCGTGCTGCAGTTTTTCGAGCAGCATCTTGAGATTTTCGGTGGTTCCCACCGGATCGACCGCCATGTTGTCACGGGCGCGCCGCAACTCAACTTGTACGTCCCGGCGAATGAAGTCGGTGCGCACGCGCTGATCGCGTTCGACCTCGTCGAGCAGGTCGCCGTCGGCGGCTTCGTCGACATCGCGCGCGGCGCCCGGCGGCACAGGCAGATCGTCGCCAGCCGGGCGGTCGCTGCCGCGGAGCCTCAGGCCGCCTTCGCCAGCGGCGGGTGGCGGCGCGGCAGCGCGGCGAGCCGCGGCAGCTTGGCCGCCGCCCTGCGCGTTCGCTTGTCGTGCGCCAGCTTTCTGTCCTCCAGAACGCTGCGCTCGCAGGGCGGCCGTGCGCAGCAGCTTGGCGTTCGGATTGGCCGGATCGAACTGGGCGGCTTGCCGCGCCAGTTGTACGGCATCGTCCACTTGCCCGTCGGCCAGGGCTTGTTCGCCCAGGCGGGCCAATTGTTGCGATTGCGAATTCACGACGCGCCGCAACGCGGCCAGCCCCTGGCTGCCGACGGCGGGCAAGGCCACGCCGTCGCTCTCAGCCGCCGCTTCGACTACCTTGGCCAGATATGCATTGTTGTTGGCCGGCGGATCGGCGGTCACCTGCCAATGCAGCGCGACCGGCCTGCCCGACATCTCGGCGTCGATCGTCACGTCGAGCGCGTCGCCGGCTTTCACCGCCGCGTCGTCGTAGGAGCCAATCAGCACGCTGTCACGATCGAACCGCAACGGCGGCACGCGACGCGGATAGACGTCGCGCAGCGCTTCGGGCAATTTCGCATCGGTGGGCCAAACGACAACGCCCCGCGCGACTTCGGCCAGCGAGCCGCCCACCTTACGTTCGTTCAGGCTCTGGTCGTCCCACAGCACCATGCCGCCGGTGTGATTGGCCAGCGCGCCCAGCAAGACCTGGTCGATGCGCGGGCCGACCGCGTAACTGCTCACGGAGATGCGGTCACCCACCAGCCGATCGAGCACCTTGCGCAATTCGGGGGCGGCCATCATATCGGCGATGCTCATGCCGTCGCCAATGTAAACCACCGACCGCGCGCGATCGCCGCCATCGCCGTCATAGGCATCGGCGGCGGCTTCCAACGCTCGGGGCATATCGGTCGAACCCAGCGGCACGCGCCGCTCAAGATCGGCCAGCGCTTTTTGCATCGGCTCGCTGGCCACCGGCACAAACGACGACGTGAGCCGAATGGCGTCCAGATCGACGGCCACCAACGCCACGCGGTCTTTGGCGTCGAGTGCGCCGAGCATCGAGCGCAACGCGCCCAAAGCTTTCGTGCGATATTCGCCCACTTGGCTCGCCGAGGTATCAAACAGCACCACCAGGTCGTGCGCGGCACGCGGCGGCTGCGCGATGCGCGGCGACAGCTTCAAAGCAAAGTAGCCCTCGCCATCGGGTTTGACAAATGTCTCCATCTCAGCCGCAGGCTCGACGGCTAAAGCAGCCGTGCTTGCGAACAAAAGAATGAGACCATACCAAACGGGGCGAGAGGCGAAGCGAATCGACATGTCGAAGGACTCCTCGAACGACGGGCCTTGGCGCTGGGGCCAAACTGTTCCAATGTGTCGCGATAGACTGCCGGCCAGCATACGATAGTCTATTCGCTCGATAGTGATTACGCCAATAAAAAAGCCCCTCCGGGCGAAAGATTTTTTCGCCCGTGGCGGGCGTGGCCGAACACGCGTTTTCGCCGGGTGGCAAAACCGGGGCGTTTTCGCTGCAACTCCACCCGTTGGCGGGGGTGAGGGTGGCATGCGGGCGACGGCGCGGTTTGATCCGATTCTCTCAAGACTCAATCCGAAACCGCTTGACTTCACCGCTGGCGGTTAGCACGCCAAACTCGCCCGCGGCGTCGCCGGCGAGCACGGCCACCGGCAGATTCAGCCCGCAATGGAACCGGCAACGCTCCACCAGTTCGTCACCGCCGGTCGAATAGACGCGAAGGTCGCCACCGTACGCCGCCACGACCAAACTGTCACGCGTCCAGGTCAGCTCAGGCTCGGGCAGACCGTCGAAGGGCGCCATCCGCGACGGCGCGGTGGAATCGAGCCACACCACCTCCACGCCATGATCCTCAAAACCAATGGCCACACGCAGCGGCAGCGGCGAGCGCGTCAGGGCTAGGCGGCGCGCGCGGCCGCCAAGCTCCAGCGGCGTCAGCCGCTGTCCTTGAACGATCGTCAGCGTTCTGCCCCAGGCGATGATCACGCGGTCGCCGCGGGCCGCGATCAAGGGAAACGAGTCGCCCGGGTCGTCGCCCTCGGCCCAGGGCGTGCGAAAACCCAGTTCGACCAGCGACAACTGACGAGTGCTCAGCGCGACACTGCCGCCTTGCACGGCGTTGAGCACCAGCCGATCGTCGATCGACCAATAGATGCCCGTGTCGCTGCATCCGATTGCCAACACATTGCTGTCGAGCCAGTCGGGCGTACCGATGCGGCCGGGCAGCTCGCCACCCGCGATGGCAGGTAGTGTCTGCCACTGCAAAGGGTGGCTCTGCCCGAGCACCGCCAAGAGCGTCGCCTGGCGCGGGTCGGGCGGCGATGCGATGGCCACCCGGCCGACCTCGGCCAGGGGCATTGGCCAATGCAGAAACTGGGCTTCTCCCTTCCAGCCCGCGCGCGCCACGACAACACCCGCCGGCCCATACCCAGCCGCGAAGAACCCGCCCTCGGTGGCCGCGGCGGTCTTCCACCACTCGGCCCCCGACAAACGGAAGCTGTTCAGCGGAACCACCTGCCATCGACCGCGGGCGGGCCGCGCAGCCGGCAGACGACCGCGATCGAGATAGCGCTGGGTGTCGAGGCCGAGCAACTCGTCTTCGGGCGCGAGCGACCGCACGGCGCGCATCCAGCGCTCGGCCTCGCCGTCTTCGCATTGCGCCAGCCGGTTGCCGGCCAGCACGCGGGTGGCGTCGGCGGCCTCCGCGCGCACGGCGCGGTCGGGATAACCGGTGGCCAGGTTGGGCAACGTGGCCAGCAGGGCGTCGAGCGGGCGTCCGGCGACCGGTTCGGTTTTCAACCGCGCGACCCATTGCGACGCTTCGGCGTGCCGGCCGGTGCGTCCCAAGAGCCGGAACAGCGACCGCAAGCACGGCTGGACCTGGGGAGCGTCGGGCCAGGTGGCGGCGAGCGTCTGCACGGCTTCATCGACCGCGTGCAGCTTTTCTTCCAGCAGGCGAGCCGCCCGCTCGAAGTCGCCCGCGATCCGCGCTTTTGCCACGGCCTGACGATACAGGGCGGCGGCTTCTTCTGCTCGTGCGACACGGATCAGCAGGTCGGCCGCGGTCTCGAGTTCGCCGCGCTTGGCATAGATCTTGACGGCCTCGTCAAAATTGCCGCCGCGTTCGAAACAGCGGGCGGCGGCCAGCGACTGGTCGAGCTTGTCGCGGTAGATCACCGCGGCCTCGTGAAAAAAGTCACCTTGCTCCAAGGCCAAGGCCGCCGCCGGCAGGTCGCCCAGCAATTCGGCGAAGACATAGGCGGCGCGGCGATGCCGCCCCAGCTCCATCTCGCGCTGGGCCAGCTCGCGATAGCGCCGCTGCAACTGGAACTGCTGGTCGTAGCCTGTGTTCCAGAGGTCGGCGGGACCGCCGCCGCCCAACCGCGACAGCAGGAAACCAATTTTGCGCTCCGGCAGGCGCGCGCCCGGCGAGGCAAGCCCGCGATGGCCGCCGCCCGTCAAGGGCAAGGCGAATCGCAAGCCCCGGTCGGGATCGACATCGAACAGATGCAGCAATCGGGCGATCTCTCGCCGCCGCGCGGCGGCCAGCGACTCGGTCATGCGGCCCAGCGGCGCCGCGATCGAACCCGCCGCTTGCTTCAGCGCCGCTCCAACCATCGACCACGCCCTGGTCGTCTTTCGCTCTGCCAATGTCGCCTCTCGCTCCTCGATTGCCGTCTTTCGCTCCGCGAAAGCAGCGCTACTTTCGCGGAGCGAAAGGCGACGTTGGGCGGCGGCTCTTCGTAGCCCGGCGGCAAGAAGCCAAATCAGCGCCGCGGCGACAGCCAAGCCGGCCAACGCCGGCCACCCCTCGAACCCGACCGGCGCCGACATGAGCGGAGTTGAGCTCAGGGGCGGCGCAGGTGGCGAATGCGGTTGCACAGGCTGCGCTGGCGCCACCGCAGCCGCCGGATCTGGCAGCCAAGAAGCCACCTCGGCCGGCGAGGGCAGCCACGAGGCGGCATAGCTCACCGCCAGGAACAACGCCGCCACGATCGCGGCCGCCAGCAACGCCTTCGGAATCGTCTGGTAGGTGGCCTTTCTGCTGCATTTGGCGGCCCATTCTTCGGGCGTCGGCGGCAGCCGGTCGGGCGGCTGCGTGCCGACGTCGTCGCGCCACTCGTCGAGCGATTCTTCCAGCGTTGCCACGATCGCGGGCCGAACCGACAACAACCGCGGCGCCGCGGCGACACCCGCCCGAGCGTGCCCCCAGTCGGCCTGCCGCTCAACCGGCTTTTGCAGAAGATCGGCGACGGTGAGCGCTTCGGCGGCATCGAAGCTGGCCAGTCCCGCCGCCGGATGCCAAACGGAAACGTCGCCGGCCAGTTGCGACGCGATCTCGGCCGGGTCGAGTGCCGGCCAAAGCCGGGCATCGGCCGGCACCAACAGCCGCCCGCCGATTCTTTGATAAGGAAAACTGCGTGACGAAGCCGCGGCTGGAAGCCCGACGTGTGAGCGAGTGAAAGTCGGCGATGCCGATGAAGCGACTACCAGCGCGCCGCAGGGGCGCAGATCGCCGCGCGAGCGAGGAACCACATACAACCTTACCTCGGCCAGCGCCACGCCCCAGGTTGCCAACTCGTCGAGCCACGTCTGCGGATCATCGCCGGCGATGAACCACCCCATCGCCGCCTTTCGTTCCGCCCTTGTCGCCTTTTCCGCGATTGTCGCCTTTCGCTCCGCGAAAGTAGCGCTACTTTCGCGGAGCGAAAGGCGACGTTGGGCATCGTCCACCAAGCGCGCATCGTGATCTTGCTGGCTGGGTGCATAGCGCAGACGTGCTTCGATTTCGATCATCTCAGTCGCGCGACAAAGTCGCCCAGCAGTTGGCCCAATTGCTCGGGCGGACTCAGCGCGTCTGGTTCGAGGCCGGTATAGAATGCTGTGCCCCACATTCTTCCATCCGAGGCCCAAGCGGACGCTTTACCGCCAAAGGAGAGTATGACAGATATCTCCGGGAGTTTGCGGTCGCCGCTCTTCAAATGCAGCAGGCCGCGCGAGTCGAGGTAGGCGCGGCTGCCATCTTGCCAGCGAGCCACGCGCAGTTTGAAGCGTGCGCCGGGCACTCCCTTGACGTGCGTGAACCAAGCAGCAGATCGGAGCGGTTGCTCGAGACCCGCAACCCACTCCGCTCGATTCCTAGTAGGGGAAGCGATTGACTCCGTTCGCCACAGGCGAATTTGACCCCGCCGGCCAACCAGCGTCAGACAACCTTCGGTGTCGACGCCAATGGTGCGAAACCGATGCCGGATGCTGATCGGGCGGATGTAAGCATTCACCGCGGGATCGAGCAAATCGCGATCGCTCGAGCCGGCAAAGCCGCTTTTGTCCTTAGCCATCGATGCCGCGGCGCCGGTCAAGTGGATGATCGTTTCTTTCAGTGAGGCGCGTTCTCGCAGAATAACGCGGTCGCCGCGCGCCGAAATGGCCACGATATCGACGAGCCCGCGCATGCCGCCAAACGCCATTTGCCCATCGATCGTCGACACGACCCGCCCGGTTTCCGTGATCGCCCAAGGGCCCTCGTGGCCGGCGCGGTCAAAGATCGCCCGAACTTGGGCGTTCCACAGCGAAGGATGGACGGCAAATTCCGCAAGCCTCACTTCCTGGCCGTCAAACGCGGCACAATGCCATCGCGCCCCTCTCCTAAAAAAGCGGCCGCTTGTGACATCCGCCAAGGTTCCCACCGAGCCGACCATCTGCCCGTGATCGTTGACCGCCTGCACCAGCAGAGAGCACGCACCTGCTGAGTCTGCATGTTGGCTCCGCGGTTGCTGTGTCTTTTCCGCCCGCATCATCGTGCGAACGATGAGCAGCACTCCGCGATGCACTTCGATATGGAGCGAGCCGGTGGTTGGGCACTCCAGCGACGTGAGGTTGCACTCGCGGCTTCGCAGGTTGGCCGCCAGCAAGCGCAGCGGCTGTGAGGGGCTGTCCACGACAAGTCGCGCCACACCTTCGTCGTCGAGCGAGATGTGTACGATGCGGCCCGGCGGCGTTTGATCGGTTACTTGCCGCGCTGCCCACCCTGGCTTTTGCCAGTGCATCAACCGCCCGTCGTGGGCAACGGTCACCGCGCCGTATTGGCGATGGAAAGCGGCGGGGCCGCGACCTGGATCATGCGTCAACAGCAGCGGAAACGGTTCGACCGAAAGAATCGCGGGCAACTCCGAACCTTCGTCGTGGCGGAGCAGTGGCGGCGCCGACGGCTTGGGAGGCGGCGCCAAGCGGTCGAGATCGAGCCGCGCCTCGCGCAACCGCTTCGAACCGCGCGGCGAGACCGACCGCAAACGAAACTGCCCGCCGCGTTCGACCGTGGCGACGTAAAGCGGAGCGTGTCCCGCAATCGCGTCAGACCCCGAAGCCGGGTCGAGCAACGCCCGCAATTCGGCGCGGAAGTCGTCGTCCGTCCAAACGTCTTCATGGGTGATGAGCACGCGGTCGGCGTGATGGCCGACGGCATGGGCGGCTTCAAAAAAACTGGGGAGCGCGGCGGCGGGGTGCGGCGCGGTTTCAAGCCGTTCCAGGTGAGCGATCAGCCCAGCCCGCGTGCCCAGCTCGATCGGCTCGATGCCGCCGGCCGCCGCGCGGAAGCAACTCGCCGCCTCGTGCTCGGCGGTGGCGGCAAAGGCCAGCGCCACCGCCGTGGCGAACACGCGCGGCACACCCCACAGGCGGATGCCGCAATCGACCAGCACCAGCCACTGCCGCGCGGGCGGACCGTGCGGCGCCTCGCGGCGCAAATACAAAGCCTCGCCCACCGCCACCCGCACGGCCAGCGTCAGATCGTCGTGCGCCAGTTCGCTGACCAACAACCGGTCGAGCGAACCTCGGTTGGTCAGGTCAGACACGCCGCCGACCGGCAATTCATCGGGCTGCGACAGCGCGCGCGGCAGTTGAGTGGAAGCCATCAGATTGCTGGCCAACCGGCCCAAGCCCGACAACTCGTCGTCGCTGCGCAAGTGCGCGATGAACTCGCGCAGCCCCGCTGGCGGCGGCGGTTCGACGTCGGCGGGCTCGATCAGCCGGTCGAGCCCCGTGCGCAGCCGCAGGCGCAACTGCGCTTCCTCCAGTCGGGCCAGCCCTTCACGCATGGCGTTCAGGGCCGCGGCGATGTGCGATTGGCGGCTCCGCCGCGTTTCGCTGGGAAAGATTTCTAGCGTGGGCGGCAAGCTCAACACCGCCGCCACCGCCAGCGCATCTTTCGGCCCAACCACGCGCCAGCCCTCGAACACCATTTCGGCCAACATCGCTTTGGCTTCGATGCTGGTGCGCAGATCGTCGGGCAGCCGGTGAATGCGCTCTAACCCGGACATGGGCTGGTCGAAGGCAAATAGATCGGGGGCGGAATTGCCGGTGAGCGAAGCCAGCTCGCGCGTCAGCGCTTGTTCCAGGCGGTTGCGGCTCCAGCCTTCTCGGCAGGCGGCCAGCAACAGCAGCAGATGGGCGAACCGCGGCAGCCCGCCGGGCGCCAACCGCTCGACGATCTGCCGCAGTTCCTGCCGAAACACAATCGTGCTTTGGCCGCACCAGGTGATGGCGTCGTCGTCCCATTCCCAGAAGCCCGGCTGGGGCTGGCGAAAATATTCCCGCGCGGCGGCCAGTGCCTCGGGTCCAAGCCGCTCGTGCGTGTCAATCATGGCGCCGCTCCCCGAAGGCCGCCGCCGTGGCTCGGGCGGCGGCGCGGTTGGCGGCCACCCATTGGTCGTGAGCCATGCGCTCAAACGTTCCGTCGGCGGCGAACAGGGCGACGTCGCCGTGGTCTAATTCCAATAGCCCGCGCAGCAGCGGGCCGCTCATGCGCGGTTGAAGCTCAAACCCGCATGGAATCGCAACGCCGTCGCAAACCACAAAGCGGTCGCCCGGCAGGGGCGGCAACGGCGCGCCGGTGATCACTACGCGGCGATCATCCGACACCGCGAAGGCCAAGGGCCGCAATCGTACTTCGGCCGCGCTGGTGCAGTATTCGGTCCAGGCGTCCAGAGTTGTCATCATGGCGGTGGGCCGCTGCTCGTCGGTGGTTCGCACCAGTTGCAGCGCGACTCGCCGCCCGATGCGCCCTGGCAGCGCCGCCGCCGGCAGCTTCACGTGCAGCCAATGCGCTAGCGGCGTCCACGGCGCCTCGGGCAACCATCCGCGCGGAACTCGCTGGCCTTCGGCCACAAGCTGGCCATCGGCCAGCACCCGGTAGCGCTTGCCGGGCAGCATGCGCAGAGCGAGGTCGAGCGCCTCGTCGCCATCGCCCTGTTGATTCATGAACGCATGGAAACCCGACGCGTCCGCGAGGGTCGAGACCGGTTTTCCCTCGCTAAGGCGTCGGGCTTCCATGCTCGAAGCCGCCCTCCTCGCCAGCAGCCAAAGGGCCGGGCCGCATTCGGCGACTTCCAGCCCGGCAAATCCGCGCAGCGCCGCCAGGCGCCGTTCATCGCCACGTTCGAGGCACACCGCCCAAACTTCGTTCATCGCTTAACTCCGCACTCACCATGCACGGCTACTTTAACCTTGGCCAAAGCGCTTCGGCACGGGCCAGCAGAAACTCTCGCTGCTGCGCGTCGGCCACCCACTGGCAACGGGCGGCCAGCAGGCCCAGCCGATCGCGCAGGTAGGTCAAATCGGCCGGCGGCGGCTGGCCCTCGGCCAACTTCCGCTCGATCGTCTCCAGGTCGCGGGCCAGGCTCTCGGCGTGCGGTCCTTCGCCGCCTTGCGCCCGCGGATGCACGGCGGCCGAGGTCGGCGCGTGGCTCAACAGATCGTCGACGATGCTCGCGATCACTTCTTGTTGCTCCTCGACGTCCCAGATGTATCGCAGCACCCAGAGATCGGCGGCGAGCGCTTCGAGCCGTCCGCAAACCAGCGCGCTGGCCGCCGCCAGTCGCTGCAGCTTGACCGCGCGGCGGTCGGACACAGCGATGCCGGCGTAACGCAAGCGACCGACCGCCTCGCTGAAGACGGGCCTAAGCGCCGCCAGGTTCACCTGCGCGAGCAGCGCTTGCAGCCGCCGCAAATCGTCGGCGGTCATGCGGCACGGCGGCTCGGGGCGCTGCATTTCGAGCCGCCAGCCCGCTTCGAGCACTTCGGGCAGCCGCTCGGCGGGCACGTTGTCGCAACGCACCCGCATCAGAAAGCGATCGAACAGCGCCACCAGCGCGTCATCTTCCGGCAAGCGGTTGCTGGCGCCGATCACCATCAGCGTCGGCAGCGGTCGGGTTTCTTTGCCGCGGCGAAACACGCGCTCGTTGAGCACCGTCAGCAGGCTATTGAGAATGGCGCTGTTGGCGTTGAGCAACTCGTCGAGAAACACCAGGGCGGCCTCGGGCAGCATGCCTTCGGTGTTGGTGAGCAGCTCGCCCTCGCGCAGCCGGCGAATATCGAACGGGCCGAACAGCTCGTTCGGCTCGGTGAACCGCGTCAAGAGATAGTCAAAAACCTGGCCGTCGATGCGGCGGCCCAGCTCGTGAATCAGCGCGCTCTTGGCGGTGCCGGGCGGGCCGAGCAAAAACAGGTTCTCGCCCGCCACCAGGCAAACGCCCAGCAAGTCGATGATTTCATCCTTGCCGACAAAGGCGGCTTTCATCGGCCGCAGCACGTCGTCGACCAATTGCTGAGCCAGGGCCAGGCGCGGTTCGGTGATCATGTGGGTGCGGAGAGAAAGATGTTTGGACTTACGTTTGGCGAGGAAACACTTGTGATAGCCGCGGGCCATAGCCGGCGTAGGGTGGGCCGAGCGCAGCGAGTCCCACCATTGACGGCATAGCTCCCGTCGCGGCACGCTGCCCGAAGGTGGGACTCGCTCCGCTCGGCCCACCCTACATGCCTCGGTATTTCTAACCGCTTGCCTCGCTGGCGCTTCGGATTGGTGTTAAAGCTTCTAATGATCGCGCCAGGTCGGGACACAAATCAGTATACATGCCCAGCGACTGCCGCACGCCCTCGGCCACGGCCGGATGCGCCAGCCGAGCGGCGTCGCGGCGGGCGATCACGCGATCGACATAAAGCTGCCGCAGACAGGCATCGGCCAAAAGGACATCGAGGGCGCCCTGGTCGAGTTGCGCGGGCTTCAGCGACGGCATGCCCACCGACGCCAGCGGCCAGGCCGCGCCGATTCCCTCCAGCGCTTCCACGAGAACATCGCGCTCGGCGACGCCCCGCGCCAGCGCCGCCAGGTCGGGCAGATAGCGCAGCGTCAAATCGGCGGAGTAGACGACCGACGCATCGACCGTCGCCGGGCAGGCCGTGGCAAGCCATTGCCTGACCGTCTCGGCGCCGTGCTGCCGATACACCAGCGCCTGACAACCGCGATAGAGCAGTTCGGCGGCCCAGCGTGCAGCCTCCGCCTGATACGCCGGCGGCGTGAAGGCAAGCTGCTGGCGCGCCAAGCGGTCGCACTCGCGCAGCGCATCATCGACGTCGCCCGGCGCCTGCTTCAATGCGTTGCCCGCCGCGGCGACTTCCACCCGACCGCTTTCCACCAGGGCGGTCAGGAAGCTACGCGTAAGCCGAACAGTCATGCCTCAATACCTTCTGACGGGCGACTCGGGCTTTGGCTAAACCATCGCCAAGCTGGCGGAAACCATCTCCGCCAGCTTGGTGATATTTGCGAATGGCGGTAATGCGCTTCGGACGTATAATCTAACCTGGAAAAACACGTGCTGCGAACTGCGCATCATGGAAACTGAGGCGAACATGAATGACAACGGCGGCCGTTTGCTGGCGCGAATCACCATCGATCCGGCAATCTGCCACGGCAAGCCATGCGTCCGGGGCTTGCGTTACCCTGTCGAGGTGCTGCTCGACTTGCTCAGCTCGGGGATGACCATTGACGAAGTCCTGGATGACTATGAAGACCTCGAGCGAGAAGATTTGCTTGCGGTTCTCGCATTCGCCGCCAGGCTCAGTCGCACGAAGCGTCTGGATCCCGTTGACCCATGAAATTCTTAGTTGACGCTCAATTGCCGCGGCGTTTGGCGGGTTGACGGGTATGACAGAAAAATGCTCTTTTCTTTATTTTTCTGTCGTTCAGGTTTCTGTCATCAACGCGTTCGCGGATCGTGTGCCAGCTACCTGACAACTGCTTTTGGCGGAGCCATCAACGCCGAGGCCACTTGGCTCAGCGCCCGAACCAGTTGCGGCGGCCAAGAGCGAGGATGACCCAGACGGCATTCCAGGCCTCGCGCGAGTTGATTTTTGAATTGCCGCGGACGCGATCGACAAACGTGATGGGCGTCTCGCCAAAGCGGCAACCTGCCCGTTTCAATCGCCAGAGAATCTCTTCTTGAAACGAATAGCCGTGCGACACGAGCGAATCGAAGTCGATTTCGGCTAGCTTGGCCACGCGGTAGCAACGATACCCGCCGCTGCAATCCTTTGGCCGCAATCCCAGCAGCCAGCGCGCGTAAAGGTTGACCGAGCGGCTCATCAGATATCGCTTCAACGGCCAGCCCTCGATACCTCCGCCGGGAATGTAGCGCGAGCCGATCATCACATCGACCGACGGGCCTTGCGGCGGATCCATGCCCCCGATCAGGTCGGGCAGGTAGCGCGGGTGATGGCTGAAGTCGGCGTCGATGTTCAGCAAGTAGCGGTAGCCGCGCTCGATGGCGTATTTCATGCCGGCGATGATCGCGGTGCCCAAGCCGAGCTTCCCCTGCCGGTGCAGGCAGTGCACTCGGGCGTCGCTGGCGGCCCGTTCGTCGCACCAGCGGCCGGTGCCATCGGGCGAGTTGTCGTCGATCACCAGCAGATCGACCTGCGGCGCATGCTGGAAGATTTCATCGACCAAGCCCGGCAGGTTTTCAATCTCGTTGTACGTCGCCACCGTGACGAGCGTCTTGTCGGCGTTGGGCATCGGCAGTGGGTGGTTCGTTCAACGGACGTGGTCACGAGATTTGTAGGAAATCTAGCGACAATGTCTGCCGACGTAAAGGATCGGCAGGTCCATTCCTCGGCGAACGTTTGACCGCTACCATGGATCGAGATTGATCCAGGAGGTGAAACACCCGTGGCGATGCATGACTGGACCAAGGTGCCGCAGGGTATTTACCAAGCCTTTCATCACCGCTGGATCTCCGCGATCAGCGACGAGTTGAACTCTGAGCGGCTGCCCGCCGACTATTACGCCCTGCCTGAGCAGATCGCCGGCGGTCTCGGACCGGACGCTTTGACCTTGCAGGCGCGGACTGCGCCCGCCGATTCCGGAAAGGGGGCGGCATTCTTGCAAATCAACGGCTGACGCTGGCCTGCTACGAGTGCAATTCGGTCACGCGGGCTTTCGTCGAAGCAATCGCCGTCGGCGATCGCCTGCCCGATATGCCACTGTTCTTGGAGCCGGACGGCTGCATTGAGGTGCCGCTCGAGTCCACGTACACCGCGGCCTACAACGTCATGCCGCGGCGTTGGCGCGATGTGCTCGAGACGGAATAGCTCTCCGCCGCGCCAATCAGGATTAGCCGATATCCATGGCGGACACTTTGCGTAGCTCAGCCTCGCGATATCGCGTACGGATCACAAGCAACAGCGATGGAATGAACAACGCACCAAGGATACCCGGCAGCAGCAAACAGAACCAAACGGTTGGCGGGCCAGAACTGCGGCCGCGGCCGCCGCCAACAGGCATACGCCAACGAGCACCAGTGACCAGCCCATTCCCATCGCCAGGCCACGTGCTCTGCCCATCAGCGCGGGGCAACCAGCCAGGGTGTCCCATAGCCCGCCCAAGACGCCAAAAGCGGTGCCGGGAATCGAACTAAACAGGTTTTCATCGAACCGATCAGCCGGTCGATCCGGACCTGCGGCTGTTATCAACGAACCGCCCGCTTCTGCTATAGTTAGGGGGAGTCCAGGGTTGCAGAATTATGGCGAAGTCGATTGAAGAACTGATCGCGGCGGGCAACGCAACCGACCCGTCGGACGCGTCGGGAACGATGACGAAGGCCGGGCGCGCCTTGGAAAAACATGGGAGCAGACCAGCTAGTGTGTTCCCAAAAGCGACCGGAGACGTCGCTGCGAAGAATTCTCAGGGTGCTGCGGTTCTCAGCGATATTCTGCACGGTGTCGGAACGGTTGAGAGAGGAAATCGTTTCGGAGGCGCTGATTACATTGCGACAGACGGCCGCGGCGCACGCTTCGATCGCAACGGAGAATTCATGGGTTTCTTGGAACCGTAGAAGTCTGAATTGGTGCCAACATGAACTTGAAATCAAACTTCAAAGTTGTACTGTTTAGCCACGTTGACTATCAGAGCATGACCGCGGAGGTCTATCGCGGAGACGATTTCGTGGCGATTGTCAGCCATGAAAATGGCGGATTTCAAGTCGAATGGGTCGTCCCAGGCAACGCAAAGGCTCCGCGGTACGATTTGGACGCACTCCTTGAAGCGCTCGCGGCGGCGAAAGACCGTCTTGCCGAGTGCGCACCGCCTGAAAACGCCGGTCTGCGGTAATTTTCAACGCAGTCTTGCCGGGCTGCTATAATGCGCTGTTACCTCAGCGTTCCCGCCCGCCCGGACAAATGCCCCCGCCGACAGCCGCCCCGGTTCAGCACGAAGTGCCACCGGGGCCGCGCGCCCAGCCGAGGGCCAGACCGCACGCCGACGTCGCCGCCTTTGGCCTGCCCTTCTGGTGTACCTACCTGGCCAACTCGCTGATGATGGTCGCCATCAGCCTGCTCTATCGCTATGGCGATTTTGTCTCGTTTCTCGGCGGCACCGAGGTGGACCTGGGCTGGCTGGTGGCGGCAGGCATGGTGGGCAGCCTGCTGATGCGGCTGGCTCAGGGCGTCGGCATCGATACTTACGGCCCGCGACGCATTTGGCTCTGGTCGAGCGCGCTATTCATCGTTAGTTGTGGCGGACATGTCTGGATTACCGAAGTGCATGGCGTGCCGATCTATCTGCTGCGCATCCTGTTTCAGACCAGCGCGGCTGGCTTTTTCGGCGCCTCGATCACCTATATCTCGGGCCGAGCGCCCATTTCGCGCATGGCCGAAGTCATCGGCACGCTGGGCACCTCGGGTTTCGTGGGCATGATGCTTGGCACGTCGCTGGGCGATCAATTGCTTAACTACGCCCGGCTCGATCGCAACCATGTCGACCACATGTTCGAGGCGGCCACGCTGTTGGCGATTGCCGCCTACGCCTTTTCATGGCTGGCCACGCGCGGCCATCCTCTGCCCGTCAAACGGCGGCGGATGCCAGTGATCTGGCTCTTGAAGCGATACCACCCAGGCGCGGTGCTGTGGGCCGGCGTGGCGATGGGTTTTGGACTCGGGCTGCCGGGCGTTTTTCTGACGCGTTATGCCGCGGAACTCGAAATCCCCAAGCTGGCCGTATTCTTTTGGGTCTATGCGCCCACGGCGTTTCTCACACGAATGGCCATCCGCCGCATGCCGGCGCGGTATGGCATTCGACCTATGATCGTGCTGGGCCTGAGCAGTCTCGCCTTAGGCATGTTGTTGTTTCTCGTGGTGCACCGCGAGTGGCAGTTTGTGTTTCCGGCGGTTTTTATTGGCGTGGCGCATGCGTTTTCGTTTCCGGCGGTGGTGGCGGGCGGCAGCGGTGTTTTCCCGATCCGTTATCGCGGCCTGGGCACCACGCTGATGTTGGCGATGTTCGACCTGGGCAACCTGGTGGGAATGCCCGCCGTCGGTGAGATGCTCCACGGCTTCGGTCGCGCCGGTCTCCATCGCTATCCGGCGATGTTCATCAGCGTGGCTGGGCTCCTGGCGCTGGTGGCGGCGCTTTATGCCTGGCTGGAACGAAAAGCGCTCCGCCGGGTGTAGCGGTAAGGAACGCTAGTCCGCATTGCGCACCAGCCCACACAAACCCGAAGCGTAAGGCGACATTTAGAAATCCACGAATAGACAGCCTCGCAACTCCGCGCCGGCTTGGCGCCATTGCTCGATTCGCCGCTGAGCGCGGCGGCGGCCCGTTTGACCGCGCCGGACCAGCGCCAACACGGCGTCGCAACTGCACAGCAGGGCCGTGAGCTGCGGTTCGTTGATGCCGCTGGTGTCGAGCACGATAAACTGGACGCGATCGAGCGCCGTGCGCCAGCCGCGCCGCAAATCGCCGGAAGTAACGCCGGCGCCTGGGCCGGGCGGGCTCACCGGCAACACCCGCAAGCGGCTATCGGTCGTACCTTCGGCCACGTCGGACCAGTTCGCCCGGCCTTCGATCAAATCGACAAAATCGCTCGCCGCCACGCCGCCGGGCAAGCGACTCCGGCTTTCCGGCCTCTGCTCGATTAGCAGCACGCCGCGCTCTTCGCAAGCCGACAAGCCCAGCGCCAGCATCGCAGCAATTCCGCCCGGCTCGACTGCCGAATCCACCGCCGCCACGGCCAGCACGCGGTCAGCAGGTTGCAGGACCGCGGCCACCTGATCGGCGAGCAAGCGTTCGGCGGACGTGGTGTACACCGGCTGCGCACGCCCGAGTTGCGAAATCTCGCGTTCTTCTGCCAATGCCGCGAAGGGCGCCACCAGAATCGAGTCGGCTCCGGCGGGCGTGCCGACGGTCGGCGGGAAAAAAGCCGGCTCGAGCGAAACCGGTTCGGCGGCGGCCAGCCCGCCGTTGCAAAAGTTCCGCGGCTGCGAAAGCGGCTCGAGCGGTGTCGCATAGGCCGGCAGCTTTGAATCAATCTGCCGCAAGGCTTGCAGCAGCAGGCTTATCGGCCGGTGTCCGGCCGGCGGCTGCCATGCGACAGGTTGTTCGATGCTGGTTTGGGCCATCGAGGTAGATTAACCGCGCCGCAGGCGTGAGAACAATTGCCGGTATTCTTGGCGGCGCACCTGCGCACCTTCAGGACGCCGGAAGGGATGAACCTCGGCGCGCGGATCGTCTTCGACAATCATCAAATCGTCTTCGATTTCGGCCGCTTCGACCTCGGCAGGCTCGGCGGTTGCCGCTTCAGCCACGGCGGCAGCGACCGGCGCCGCGCTGGCCGCCGGCGTAAATGCATCATCGGCCGCCAAATAACCAACACCGACGGCCTGCAGCGTGTCGGCGCAAAAACTCTCGAAGACCAGCGGAGGCGGCGTTTCCACAAATACCAGCCCGTTGGCCACCGAAGCCGCGATCCCTTGGTGCTCGGTGACTTCCTGAGTTTCGGCGTCGGGCCCGTCAACAATCGACAACCGCGGCGATCCGCCCGCCTGCAAATAGGGTTCGAGCATCGCCGACAATTGCCGCCCCTCGTGACTGGCTACGTAAGCATGTCGGTCGAGCGCGGCCAGGTCGAGCGAGGCATAGCGGTCGATCAAAACCTCTTCTTCTTCAAAATGGTCGCCAAACGGGTCGAGCATCCGGTAGGCTTCCATCGGTTCGGCGGCGTGGGCCGCAACCGGCACGAAATCTTGATCGATCTCTCGAATGTGCTCATCGATCTGGTGCAACAGCACCGTGGCGTCGGAGGTTTCGGCGACCAGCGCGGGCCGCTGGGCCATGTGGGTTCGCGCAGGCGCATCGTCGAGACCGCCGAACTCGATAAAACTATCGTCGCGAACCGAGGTTGTCGCTTCCGAAGCTTCGGCCCCCTCGTTCCAAGGCGTGGGAAGCTGTTGCAGGTCGGACCACGCTTCCTCGACGCCCGCCGCGTCGATCTGCCGCTTTCCGCCGGCGAAGGCGAGCATCAGCGCGTGGTCGCACACCTGGTTGATCAGCCGCGGCACACCATCGGTGGCGCGAAAAACGCCTTCCAACGCCTCGGCGGTGAAAACACGTTGCGGTTCGGCCCCAACCGCGGCCAGTTGCGCGACGACATACTGCTGCGTCTGTGCGTAGTCGAGCGACTCCAGATACGAGCGGGTGGCGATTCGCTGGCTGAATGCTTCCAGCCGCGGGCTGGCGAAGCGCTCTTCCAAAGCCGGCCCGCCGGCCATGACCAGCCGCACGCGAGGCTGTCCGTTGCGCACCAGGTTGGATATCAGCCGCACCTCTTCCAACAGCCGCTGCGAAAAGGTATGGGCTTCGTCGAGCAACAGCAGCATGCCCTGGCCGGCGTTTTGCTCGCTTGACAAGTAATCGATCAGCGACAGCCGCAGATCGCCTTCTTCCAAGCGGCGATAAGGCAGCCCCAGCTCAAACAAAATGGCCTGCAGCAGCTCGCGGCGCGTGTTCAAATGGCCGTTGGACAGCAGTGCCACGGCAAACTGACCGCGAAACCGATCGGCCAGCAAATGACACAGCAGCGTTTTTCCGGTGCCCGCCGGGCCAATCAGCAGCCCCGCGCCTTCGGCCCGTTCGATGGCGCGGCAGAGGGCCTGCCGGGCGGCTTCGATCGCTTTGGCGGGAAAGTAGCGGTCGACGCGCGGCGCCGCGGCGAAGGGGCGTTGCTCAAACTTGAAGAAATTCTCGTACATGCTCCGTCTTTCTCTGCTCCCTGAGACAACTCGGCATATTGGCTACAATCGGCACCCGCGCGGCTTGGCCTACAGAGAGATATTATGGCTAATGTTCCAGCCACGTTGCCTCGAGGGATTCGGCCCACCCTACGCGCTGATCCGCTTCCGGGGCATCGGCAAGCCTCTGCGCCAGCCACCCTTTAGTTCAGCGACGGCACGGCGATAACCGGCAGCCGGGTGGCGCGGCGCACTTGCTCTGCCGTAGTAAGCGGGGCGGTTGGCGACGGCCAGCAAACCAGCACCAGCCATCCCGCTAGCCACGCGGCCAGGCCCGTCGCCGCGGACTTCCACCAGCCCGCCTCGGGCGCGGCTGACGGCGCCGGCGAGGCCGGGACGATTTCGACCGGTTCGCCGCTCTTGCTTCGCGTAAGCCATTCCCACGCCGCCCGTTCTGCGGCCAGGGCGGTCTCGTGCTGCCGCCGGGCAGTTGCAACTGCTTGCCATTGCCGATGCAGGCCCGCCCAGTGGGGAGCCGCATCCTTGCTCGCCTCGCCTGCCGGCGGCGGGGGCAGAGCAACGTCGCCCGGAGTTTCTAGCGCCGCGGTGTCTGCGAGCTTGGCGCGCAGCGAGGCAATTTGCGTGTCGAGCGCTTTCATTTCCGGATGCGCCGGCATCAAACGTTCGGCCAGCGCGCTGCGCTGCGCTTCGAGCTCTGCCAGTTGCGACTGAAGCTGGGCACGCCGCGCCGGTCTTGCGCCCGCGGGCGTGGCGGCCGCCGATTCCAACGATGGCTCTTCAATCGTCGGCGGCGTGGCAGGCAGATCGCGGCCTTCCGATCGCCCCGCATCGGCGAGCGCCCGCTGAAAACTCTGGTCGGCTGCGCGAACGTCCTCGGTAGCTTCCCGCAGCTTGGCGGCGGCCGCTCGGTGCGTTTGCTCAGCGGCTGCAATCCGGTCGGTTTGCCGGATGTCGACGAAGTGGTGCGCGAGCCAATTCATCAGCGCGGCGGCGCCGGGCGTGCCGCGGTCGCCAATCCAGCGAATCGTGGCAGTTGGCGGGGCGCCGCGACCGCCCGGAGCGAGATCGACTCGCAAATTGGACCGCACTCGCTCAGCAACCTCGGCCAGCGCCATGTCGGCAATGCCTTGTGCGGCGGGAAACTGCGATTCGCGCAAGGCTCTGCTGAGTTGCTCAACGGTCAGCAACTGCGCCGCGGCGATTTCCCAATCACCGCCGCCCGCAGTCTGCCGAACGACCGCCACCGGCGCGGCTGGTTCGGCGGGCGCCCCGAGGTTCACGGCCAGCGTAGCGACGACGAGCGTCACCAGCGCCGCGCCGAACGAGACGGCGATCGAGCGCCAGTCGCCGGCCGAGTGGCCCGCGACGGCTTCGATCCAGTGCGACTCGCTAAATCGTGTTTTGGGCATGGGGGGCAGTTGGCCGATCTCGTGCATCCCCGCCCGAACGGCGCGGCTTTTTATTGTATTCGGCTCTGCCGGCACCGACGTTCAACTCCGGCTACTCGCGCGTTAAGGTCACCCTTGTTCCGAATACCGCGCAGCGGCTTGCCTAGCCGTGCAGAGTTGGTTGGCACTTTCAAGAGCGGCCATTACTCGTAAATCCCGTGCGATTTCGAGCGGGTTGATAAGACGGTAGTCGCCCCCATCATACCGAGCGAACACATCGGAGTATTTACCAAGAATTGCACGCACTGTTTGTCGGGGCGTGTCCCCTTTCAAGCCAAGCGTGGTGAGCTCCGATTCCTCTATCCAATCGGCGATAGTCGTATAATGGAACGGCCCAGCATTTTTATCGTCCAATAGGAAATATGCAGCAGCGACCGCCCAGATATCGTGTTTTTTGTCCATTGAAACCTCCTACAAGCTAACAGAATGTCCGATCAAGTCGCGGATCGTAAGGTCGCCGCCTAACCGGCGTCCCTTCCGGAAACTGCGCATCTCGGCGATCAGCGTCTCGAGTTCCGTTCGGTCAGTCACTGGTTCAGGCACCAAGCGAGCGATTGGCCGACCGTGACGCGTGATTTGAATCTCTTCGCCGTGCTCGGCAAGCCTGAGTAAGTCGGGCAAAGCCGCTTTGACTTTCGATATGCAGACGGAGCGCATGGTGCTGCCTGAGCATTGGACTGGTCCACATAAGCTAGCCTATACTGAGCTGCGCAAAAAGGGGTCGCGGTGGGGCCGCGAATAGGCCAGCGTTTTGTGCCAGATTTACTCAGTTTCGCCATCATCCGGGCTCGCCCCGGTGGAGCGCTGACTGGCAAGCCCGCGTCGGGGCGGACGAAACGGGATCACCAACGAGTTCAACATCACGAATTCCACGCACCCGTAGCTGCACGACGCGCGGGATCCTGCGGAAACGCGAAACAAAAGAGACGTAATCTTGCGAACAACATCAATCTCGATCATCGCGGCGATTCTCGCGGCGGGAGCATTCACCCCACCGATTTGCCTGGGCCAGACGGTCATCGACTCCGACTTTGCGCGGGGCAGCTTCGTCGAACTGGGCTGGCAGGCGAAGGGCGATTGGGACGTGTTCCAATACCCGAAGGAAGCCGCCAACAACCCCGGCCCCGTGGCTCGCTTTACCACCAATAAGCCCAGCGGCTCACTGACGAAAAGCTTTGACGAGATCAAGCACCCCAAAAAGCTGACGCTCGAATTCGATTATGGCTGGGGATGGGGCGATGCCAATCAGCCGGCCGACGCCGTCGCTTGCATGCTGCTCGATGCCCAGGGCAATGGCTACGTCTTTGAAGTCCACCGCTGCAAGGCGACCTGGGCGGTGCAATGGGCGAGAGTCACCCAGGGCATGCCTCCCAAAGATAAGCACTGGGCCGCGGAAGAGATCGATGCCACGCATGCCTCGGTCCGCGAGGGAGGCGGGCTGTGCCATCTTGCGATCACGCGCGATTCGGCCGGCGACTGGAGCATTCACGGCAGCGATTGGAATTCGGGCGCCGGCGCCACCGTGCGATTTTCCGACAGCACGACGACTTCGTTCAGCCAGCTCGTGCTGCTTGGCACGGAAAACTTCGACGAGCAGGTTTTTAACAAAATCGTCCTGGAGCTGCCGGCCGCGGAAGCGACTACCGCAATTCCGGCCAGCGACTTTCTGAATAGCATCGGCGTGGTCACCACGTTTCCCGATCGTGGCCAACCGCTGCCAAAGACGATCGAAATGGTCAAATACGCGGGCTTCCGCTGGGTGCGCGGCGGCATCGAGGGGCTTACGGCTGACGGTCCCACGACCATCGACACCTATCTCGACCTGCATCGAGAGACCGGCGTGCGATTTAGTTGGGGATTGGTCAGCGGCGGCAGCGATCTGGAAAAACTGCTCAACACCGCTCGGCAATTGGCGGCAGCCGATGCCCTGTTGGCCTTCGAGGGAAACAACGAGCCGAATAACTGGGGCGTCACGTATCTGCGCGAATCGGGCGGCGGGCGGGCGCCCTCGTGGCTGGCCGTCGCCCGGTTGCAGCGCGACCTTTACGAAGCGGTCAAACGCGATCCCGTCTTCAAAAAATACCCGGTCTGGTCGATCAGCGAAGGCGGCGCCGAGACGGACAACGTCGGCTTGCAGTTTCTGGAAGTTCCGGCGGGCGCGGCGGCTCTTCTGCCCGATGGAACGCGCTTCGCCGATTTCGCCAACGTACACAACTACATTTATCATCCCAACTCGCCCGGCCTGGAAGATAACAAGACGTGGAATGCCGCCGACCCGACTGCGGCTTGCAAGGTTGACGGGCTGTTTGGCAACTACGGCGTCACCTGGGGAAAGCACTTTCGCGGCTATTCAGAGACCGAGCTGCTCACGCTGCCGCGGGTGACGACGGAAACCGGCTGCACCGTCGGCGGGCCGATCACCGAAGAGATTCAGGCGCTGAACCTGCTGAGCATGTATTTGGACCAGTTCAAGCGGGGCTGGAGCCACACGGCGGTCTATCTGCTGCGCGACCGCACCGACGAAGCCGGCAACCAGAGCTTCGGGTTTTTCAAAGCCGATTACACGCTGCGCAAGGCCGCCGTGTATCTGCACAATCTGACGACGATTCTTGCCGACCGCGGCCCGCTGGCCGCGCGCGGCCAGGTGAATTACTCGCTCTCGGAGCAGCCGGCCACCGTGCACGATCTGCTCTTGCAGAAGAGCGACGGCACCTTTGTTTTGATCGTCTGGAACGAGCAAGTGAAAGGCTCGTGCAGCGTCGCCGTCGATCTGGGCGGAACACGCGAATCGGTGCGGCTGTACGATCCCACCATCGGCACTTCGCCGACTGAGACCCTGACGAACATCGGCTCCATTCGCGTATCGTTGAGCGATCATCCCATGATGATCGTGTTCCGCGGCGAGCAGTAGCAACAAGATAAGTCGGCGGCGGGCGGTGAGGCGCCAACCGGAAGCGTAAGCGAGGCGACCGCCCATCGCCTCGCTAAGGCTTCGGGTTAGTAGATGAGCAACTCCTCGCTCGACCATGCCGCGGCAAGTGCAAAGATGACGAACAGCGAAGGCCGTTTATGCGTTCATCAGCGTCTCGCCGTGGTATCATGCGCGGATGGAAGAGAACCCGTACAAGGCACCCCCGCCGCCGGATGCTGTCCCGCCAACCTTGCTAGAGAGGATCGCAGAGTGGCTGGCCATTAAGGGACGAAACCGGCGCAATCCATTCTGTTCCTTTTGCAGGCGGAGGTATCAAAATGTCGGGCCGCTTGTGGAAGGGCTACACCGCGTCTTTATTTGCGAGCAGTGCATCGCGGCAAGTCAACAATTGCTGGAACAAGAACGAGAGCGACGCGGGGAAAGACGCTGATCCTGCCTGGTTGCCGGGCAGGCGGAAAATTGAAAAGGTGTCACTACCCGCCGGCCCGTTGACAAAACTAATGATCTTATGTACACTACCAGTAGCAAGACTGTACACTACCAGTAGCAAGACTCCAGCTTACTCCGGACCATGGCCCCACAGGTCCTATTGCCTCAGCTTGTCCTTATGCGGTGGATTATCCAGGCTGGCGACTGCGGCAGAAAACCGAGCCCACCCGACACGGTTATTACCCCCCCCGCAAAACGAATGGGCAAATTTCTGTTCGTAAGTAGTTTAAAATCAGATTGTTAATGCGATCGCGATATTCGAAAAACTGGTAAGCGCAGTCTTACGGGGCTGCGGCTTTCCAAACCGGCGGTAGATGGTACAACCAAGTCCACTTGGCGCTAGCAAGATGAAAATCGTCGCCTTCACCAAGAGCTTTCAGGACCAGTCGATCGCCGAGGTGTGCCGGATGTTTCGCGGCATGGGCCTGGCCGGGCTGGATCTGACGGTACGGCCTGGCGGCCACATCGAGCCGCAAAAGGTCGAAAAAGAGCTGCCCGCAGCCGTCGAGACCGCCCGCGAGCAAGACCTTGAGATCGCCTTCCTGACGACGGCCATTACTGATGCCGATGCGGCGGCTGAAAAAATCATGGCCACCGCCGCGGGGCTGGGCATCAAGAAGCTCAAACTCGGCTACTATCCCTATCAGCCGCTCGGCACGCTGGCCAAGCAAATGGACGAAGTGCGGCGGCGATTGGCCGAGGTGGCCAAGCTGGGCCGCCGCCATCAGGTGTTGCCGTGCGTACACATTCATTCCGGCGCGATGATCCCCTCGCACGGCACGATGCTGTATGAGCTGATGCGCGACATGCCGCCCGAAGAGATCGGCGCCTACGTCGATCCCTTTCACATGACGTTGGAGGGCGGCGGCGAAGGCTGGCGACAGGGTCTCGACCTGCTGGCGCCGTGGATCTCGCTGGTGGCGATCAAAAACTTTGCCTGGTGGCCCGGCCACCGCGACGCCTTCGGGCAGCAGCGTTGGGAAATCCGGGCCGTGCCGCTGGCCGACGGCGTGGCGCCGCTGCCCGATTTTGTGGCAGCACTGAAGAAGCTAGGCTACGATGGCGTCTATTCGCTGCACAGCGAATACAAAGGCGGGCACAGCTTCCGCGATCTCGACACCGATGGTTGCGCGAAGCAGACGGCGGAGGATCTGGCGTTTTTTAAGAAGCTTTTCGGCTGATTGTGTTTCGCATCAAGATTTGCGGTATCACGACCTTGGAGGACGCCCACCACGCCGCCGGCGCAGGGGCAGATGCCATCGGCATCAACTTCTACGGTGGCAGCGTTCGCGCGGTGATGCTCGATCAAGCCCGCGCCATCGCCGAAGCGGCGCCCAAGGATGTGGCGAGAGTCGGCGTGTTTGTAAACGCTGGCGCGGAGGAGGTTCGGAAAACGGCCGAGTGTCTGAATCTGGATTATGTACAACTGCACGGCGACGAATCGCCGTCAATCGTCGACGAACTCGCGGGGTTCAGGGTAATTCGGGCATACCGGCTCGGTGATGCTGGCTGGCAACCGCTGGTTGCTTATCTGGACGAATGTCGCCGGCTTGGCGCCATGCCCGCGGCAATCTTGGTCGACGCCTGCCGCGATGGGGCTTATGGCGGCACGGGCCAAACCGTCGATTGGCCGCTGGCGAGACGGTTTCATGCTTTGGGGCTCGACATTCCGCTGATTCTCGCCGGCGGGCTGGTCGCGGATAACGTGGCCCAAGCGGTCGCGGCGGTTTCGCCCGCAGCCGTCGATACCGCCAGCGGCGTTGAGTCTTCGCTGGGGCGGAAAGATCCCGAAAGAGTCACGGCTTTTGTAGCCGCCGCACGCGCGGCGCTGCTTGGGCGGGATCTATAGGGGACGGGCTCCGTGCCCCCCCTTGGCGTCAAGCGTCCCGCCGGCGCTAGCTTACATTCAGCGCCTCCTTGATAGCGACGATGAGGATTGCCTTGATAAAGGGAATTGCCCCGGCCGCCAGAGATCCGCAGACCAAGAATGCAAGTCGGTGTTCGTGCCTGAAAGCCCAACTGGCGACAGAGGTAAATGCGACAACCCAGACGACTTCGAAGGCCCAATAAGCTATTTCACTGTTCGTCCAAGTCGATAGGTGGTATGCCAGATGTGTGCTCCCATACAGCCCAGCTATCCAAGCAGCCAAGCACGCTGCGACCAGCGGAAGAGAGGCGATCGGAGATCGCGGCCAAAAGAGCGCATCGAATCGCATTCTGGCTGAAACCGCACAGATCGTGCCGCGGTTCGTCCACTCCCGCGGTGCTATCATTTCGGGGAAGAAAAGAATAGGTAGGGTGGGCCGAGCGAAGCGACTCCCACCTTTTGGCGCATTGGGCCGTGCCGCATCGTGCTGCCCGGGATGGTGGGACTCGTTTCACTCGGCCCACCCTACGCGCTATCGCCATTGCGATTGTTGTATTTCAAAATGATACCGCGGCTGGAGTAAACCATAGCCGACACGCCGGCACAAAACGCTTGCCAGTCTAACCACGCTGCCCTATTATGCGGGGTCTGGCCTCTCGCGAGCATCGCTGAGGGGCCGCGCATCAAGCACCACCGAACCGCTTAAACCGCTTTCAGATAAGGAGTTACCGTGTCTCAGGTCGAAACGAAGCTGCCGTTCAAAGTGGCCGACATGAAGCTGGCCGAGTGGGGCCGCAAAGAAATCATGCTGGCCGAGAACGAAATGCCCGGCCTCATGGCACTGCGCGAAAAATACGGTCCCACGCAGCCGCTCAAGGGCGCCCGCATCGCCGGCTGTCTGCACATGACCATTCAGACCGCCGTGCTCATTGAGACGCTCAAAGAGTTGGGGGCCGAGGTCACCTGGAGCAGTTGCAATATCTTTTCGACCCAAGACCACGCGGCCGCCGCCATCGCCCAGGCGGGCTTTCCGGTCTATGCCTGGAAAGGCATGACCAGCGAGGAGTTCGATTGGTGCATCGAGCAGACTCTGTTCTTTCCCGACGGCGAGCCGCTGAACATGATCCTGGACGATGGCGGCGACCTGACCGCGATGGTTCACCAAAAATACCCCGAGCTGCTGTCGGGCATCCGCGGCCTTTCGGAAGAGACCACCACCGGCGTGCACCGGCTTTATCAGATGCATGCCCGCAATGAGCTGAAGGCGCCGGCCATCAATGTCAACGACTCAGTCACCAAGAGCAAGTTCGACAACCTTTATGGCTGCCGCGAATCGCTAGCCGACGGCATCAAGCGGGCCACCGACGTGATGGTGGCGGGCAAGGTGGTGGTGATTGCCGGCTACGGCGACGTCGGCAAGGGCTGCGCCCACGCCATGCGGTCGCTGGGCGCCCGTGTGATCATCACCGAGATCGACCCCATCAACGCCCTGCAAGCCGCGATGGAAGGTTTTGAGGTGACCACGATGGACGAGGCCGCTCCACGCGGCAATATCTTTGTGACGGCCACCGGCAACTGCGACGTGATCGGCGGCAAACACATGCAGGCCATGCCCAATGACGCCATCGTCTGCAACATCGGCCACTTCGATCTGGAGATCGACATGGCCTGGCTCAACAGCCAAAAGAACGTGCGGAAGCTGGAGATTAAGCCGCAGGTTGATCGCTATACCTTCGCCGACGGCCACTCGATTCTGGTGCTAGCCGAAGGGCGATTGGTCAACCTGGGCTGTGCCACCGGGCATCCGTCGTTTGTGATGTCGACGTCGTTCTCGAACCAAGTGCTGGCTCAAATCGCCCTCTGGACCGAGCCGGAGAAGTTTCCGATTGGCGTTCACGTGCTGCCCAAGCAGCTCGATGAAGAGGTTGCCCGGCTGCACTTGGACAAGCTCGGCGTGAAGTTGACTCGGCTGACCAAGAAGCAGGCTGAATACATTGGCGTGCCCGCCGAGGGACCGTTTAAGCCGGAATACTATAGGTATTAGGATTCAGGATTCAGGATTCGGGATTCAGGAGGGAAGGAAGGGTCCAGAGGACGGAGGGCTGCGGCCAGCGCAGACCTGACGACCGCTCCGGCGTTGAATCCTGCTGATCACTGCCTTTCCCAGTCGCGGTGCCTGGCACAAGCGATTCTTCTTCAGCTTAGTACCCTGACCTCCGACCTCTGGCCTCCGACCCCTCCCCTGGCCTCCGACCCTTCCCTTACCCCCGCCCATGCCAACCATCGAAGCCTTTCGCGGATTGCGTTACGACCTCGGCCATGTCGGCTCGCTGAGTGATGTGGTGGCGCCGCCCTACGACGTCATCGGCCCAGAGCTGCAAGACGAACTGTACAAACGTCATCCAGCCAACGTCATCCGGCTGATCCTCAATCGTCAGGAACCGGGCGATGGCGACCAATCGAACCGCTACATGCGGGCCGCCAATTTTCTGAAGAATTGGCGCAAGGACGGCGTGCTGGTCACCGAGTCAGATCCCGCGGTTTATGTCTATCACACGGTGTTCGACTACGGCGGCAGGTCGGTCACGCGGCGGGGTTTTATGGCCCGCGTGCGGCTGGAGCGATTCGGCGAGGGCAAAATCTACCCGCACGAAGAGACCATGGCCGGTCCCAAGCAAGACCGCCTGTCGCTGACACAGGCTTGCAAAGCCAACCTCAGCCAGGTGTTTGGCCTTTACCCCGATCCGCGGAGCGAGGCTCAAGAACTGCTCGAGAAGTCAATCGTGGGCAAAACGCCGATCGAAGCCACCGACCACTTGGGCGTGGTGCATCGGCTCTGGCCGGTCACCGACATGCAGGCCATCTCGAAACTCGCCGGGCAGCTTGGCCCCAAGCCGATCTTCATTGCCGACGGCCACCATCGTTATGAAACCGCCTGCAACTACCGCGACCAGCTCGCCGCGGGCGGCTCGCTGCCGGCCAGCCATCCGGCCAACTGCGTGTTGATGATGTGCGTCGGCATGAGCGATCCGGGCATGCTTGTCTTGCCCACGCACCGGCTGTTTCGCGGGCTGCCGGCCATGACGTCGGCCGAGTTGATTGCCAAACTCGGTGCTTGTTTCCGCACGCGTGTCGCGGGCGAAGGGGCCGATCTGGCCCAGACCGTGTGGGACGAAATTGAAACCAGCGGCGAGCAGGGAACGATCGGCTTCTTCACCGCGCGGGACGAACGCTGGACGGTGGCGACCATCACCGATGCCGGGCGGGAGCGCATGGCCGAAGCAGCCGGCGAGCACAGCGACGATTGGCGCGGGCTGGGCGTCGCGCTGTTGCACCGCCTGGTGATCGACACGCTGCTGGCTGCCCGCGATTTGCCAAAGCCGCGGTATGTGCACCTGGTTGAGGAAGTTGTCGAGAGTCTCGAGTCCGAAGAGTTCTCGCTGGCGGCCTTGGTGATGCCCGCCACGGTCGACCACATTCGCTCGATCAGCGAGCATCGTGAGCGCATGCCCGCCAAGAGTACCTATTTCTATCCCAAGCTGCTCAGCGGGTTGGTCATCAATCCGCTGGAGTAGAAGCTCGCCCGCCGCGGCCTCTGTAGGGAACGGACTCCGTGCCGTTCCGTGAGCTGCGAGCCAGCCACCAAACCCGGGGCATCGCTTAGGCTCTGCCCCAGCCACCGGGGTATTTGCCGACCCGAGTTACACGTGGAACAGCCCGCCTTAGCACCCGGGCCTCGATCGCGACGGCCTGGAAGGGCATCCCACATTTGCCGGTCGCAGAACAGGCGTAGATTACCGGTTGCACGTGGAACCTGCTGGCCACAAGGGCCCGGACCGCGCGCTCCCCCTGAATCCCGAATCCTGAATCCCGAATCCTGCCCCCCGCTACTGCTCTTCCGCCGAGCGCCGCGCCGCTGTTAGAATCCGCCGCGTCCAAGGAGGGACCTGGGTGGGCCGCATTCTGTGCATCGCGAACCAAAAAGGAGGGGTCGGCAAAACGACCACCGCCATCAACCTGGCCGTGGGTCTGGCCAAGAGCGGCGCCCGCACGCTCTTGATCGACCTCGATCCACAGTGCAACGCCACCGGCGGGCTGGGCCAACCGCCCGCCGAACGACATCCGCTCGTTTCACAACAATCGCTCAGCGAAACGTTGCGGACCACGGCCACCGCCGGGCTAGACGTCTTGGCCGGCAGCCGCAACTTTCGCGATGTCGATGCCCTGGCTCATGCCGATCCCGACCAGTCGGCCACGTTGCGGCAGCATCTGTCGGCCGGCTTGACGGGCTACGACTTTGTGTTGATCGACTGTCCGCCCTCGCTCGGCGCGCTCACGCGATTGGCGCTGGCCAACTCGACGGAAGTGCTCATGCCGATTCAATGCGAATACTTCGCGATGGAAGGGCTGACGCAGATGATCGAAGTGATTCGAGAGGTGATGACCGCGCATCCCGGCCGGCTGCGGTTCGGCGGGATCCTGTTGACCATGTACGATCACTCGCTGGAGCTGACGCACGAGGTCGACGAAGAGGTGCGCGATTTTTTTGGAGAGATTGTTTATCGGACCGTCATCCCCCGCGACGTGGCGGTCAGCGAAGCGCCGAGCCACGCAACATCGGTGATCGACTATTCGCCCCGCACGCGCGGGGCACGCGCCTATGTGGAACTTTGTCTGGAGGTTTTAGAAAATGAGTAAAGAGAAGAGATTGGGTCGTGGACTCGAAGCCTTGCTGGGCGCCCCGCTGGGCGGCATGCCACAGCCAGCCGCTGGCGCCCTCGCCGCGGGGGCGGAGCCGGCCGGAGCGGCCGGGCCCTTGCGCGTGAGCGTCTACGATATCGAGGCCAACCCCTACCAGCCGCGACGCGAGTTCGATGAAACCGAAATCGACTCGCTGGCCGACAGCTTACAAGAGCACGGGCTGCTGCAAGCCATTTTGGTGCGGCGGATCGACGAGCGTTATCAGCTTGTGGCCGGCGAACGACGCCTGCGGGCGGCCATCAAAGCCGGCTGGCCCGACGTGCCCGTGCAGGTGATCGAGGCCGACGATCGCAAGACCGCCGAGATCGCCATCGTCGAAAACCTGCAGCGCAAAGACCTGAACGCCTTGGAGAAAGCGGCCTCGTTTCAGCGGTATTTGCAGTCGTATGGCTGCACGCAGGAAGAGCTTGCCCGGCGATTGCAGCTCGATCGCTCGACGATCGCCAATCTGATTCGGCTGCTCGAATTGCCCGAGACGGTGCAGCAGAGCCTTCGTTCGGGCGAAATCAGTCCAGGCCATGCGCGGGCCTTGCTGCCGCTCGGCGACGAGCCGGAGCAAGTGGCCTATTGCCGGCGCATCGCGGTTGAGGGGCTGAGTGTCCGCGCTGTCGAGAGCCTGGTGCAAGAAGCGATTCGCGCGGCCGATGCTTCGCCGCTGGCGGTGGTGGGGGGCGATGAGCCGGCGAAGCCCCGCCGGTCACGCGGGCCTCACCTGACATCGCTGGAGCAAGAGTTCCGCACGGCATTAGGCACAAAGGTCGACGTGCGGCAAAACATCAAAGGCCGCGGCCGCATTATCGTTCACTTTTCCGGCCCGGAAGAGTTCGAGCGCTTGCACGCTTGGCTATGCGGCGCGGAGGCGCGCCGGAAAGCGGGGTAGCTCCCGCCCTTGTGGCGGGCGGTACTAGCCCGGATTATTCATCAGCCCACGCCCAACCCGAAGCGTAAGCGAGCCCCGTCAATGAACTTACCTCGCTTATGCTTCGGGTTAGTGTATGACCGCCGCGGGAGGCATACTACGTGGGCTGGTGAATAATCCGGGCTAGCGCGTTACTCAGACCTGCCGGCCACAAGAGCCGGGGCTACCGGCGGTGGCTCTGACATGGCGGACCGCGGCTAAACCGGATCGATCACTGCTTGCCGTTCGGTTTGCCGTTGCGGCGGCGTTTGTGCGAGGCGCGTAATTGCGCTAACTCCGCTTCCAGCTCCGCGACACGGCGACGTTCGGCTTCGGCCGCTTGTTCGGCCTTTTTGATTTGTCCGCGGGCTTGTCTCGTCGCCCGCTCTGCCTTTTTTGTCGCTTGCTCTGCTTTTTTTGTCGCCCGCTCTGCTTTCGCCGCCAGGGCCGCCTGCTCTTTCATTGTCGGCAGCGGCGTTCCAGTTTTGAGATCGATCAGCCGAGGAAGATATCCTTCGGCCGCCACCGCCATTGCCAGATGATCGCTGATGAAGCGCCCCTGGTGGTCGGCTTCAATGGGAACATACCGCTTTCCTTTGAGCCGGAAGCCTTGCAGCGGCGGGGACAAATACTCGCGCTCGGGGTCGAAAATAAAATACTCAGGCACGCCCAGCTTCGCATAGACACGCGGCTTGCTGACTTGATCGTTCCGGCGCGTGCCGGACGAAGTGATTTCAAAAATCACTGTCGGCGCGACTCCCTCTTCCCAGGTTCGAAACGACCGCCGCTCGTGATTGCCACGAACACCCTTGATGTACATGACATCTGGCGCCTTGCAGGCCGCGGGATTGCCCTTTTCATAGTAGAGAAACATGTCGCCGCCCACATAAACGTCTTGGTGCCCGTGGAAGTGTTGCCGCAACGCCGAGATCAGATAGACGATCGCGGAGACATGGAAGCCCGTTTCACCCATTGGTTGGCCATCGGAGTCGGGATAAAGCGGGTCACGCACAGTGCCGGGCGGCGGTGCATTGATCGTCAACATGGGAAATCCTCGTCACGTTTCGATCGCGTCGTCCTTTTATCATAGCCATGCCCCGATCAGGAGGGAACGGACTCCGTGCCATACCACTGAAGGCGGCGCGACGTCGCCCTGCTCGTATCCGGCTGGCAGTTCACGGAACGGCACGGAGTCAATCCCGTTCGGCACGCCATTTTATCCGTGTCCTAGAACGTAGCGTAAGAGCGATATGGTAGCCTATTTTGGGAGTTCTGAGGGTTCGAGGCGCCGCTTGGTGGCTGTTGCACGTT
>JAICLL010000191.1 GCA_025927475.1 Pirellulales bacterium | reverse complement strand
GAGCGCAGCGAGTCCCACTTTTTTGCCGCAGGATCGTTGCCGCGCCGAGTTGCCGCCAGAAGGTGGGACTCGCTGCGCTCGGCCCACCCTACTTTCCTTTCGCTCCAGCGGAAGGCGACCATCGCGCACACGCCAATCTAGCCGGGCTGGCGCTGCCATTCGCCACGGGCGTGATGCCCCACCGCGGCGCTGGTTGCCGCGGGCGCACGCTCGCGCCGCTCGCGGCGGCGATAGAGCAGCGTCAAGAACGCCGGCACCAACACCGGCCGCACCACCAGCGTGTCGAGCATCACGCCCAGGCTCAGCGCAAAACCCAGTTCGAGCATGCCGCGAAGCGTGCCGAACATCATCGAGATGAACGTGCCCGCCATAATCACGCCGCAACTGGTGATGATGCCGCCGGTGCGCACCACCGCCACGCGCAGCCCTTCGACCAGGCCGCGGCGGCGCTGCTCTTCGAGCACACGCGTCACCAGGTAAATGTTGTAGTCTTCGCCGATGGCCGTCAGAATCACGAACAAGAAGATCGGCACCTTCCAATCCAGCCCGTGAAACGGTTGATATAAGGTCGAGAAGATCGCCTCGGTGGCGCCAATGGTCACCAGGTAGCTGAACAACACGGTGACGATCAGATAAAAGCAGACCACCGGGCGGCGCAGGATGACAATCAGCACACCCAGCACGGCGATGACCGTCAGCCGCTGAATGAGCGTTTGGTCGCTGTCGGTCACCGCTTGCAGATCGCGCACGCCCGCGGTGGTGCCGGCATAGACGAATCGCGTGCCATACCAGTCTGACGATGGGTCTTTGGCGAGGGTCGTCAGCCGGCGATCGATTTCGTCGAGCACGCCGATGGCCTCAAACGAGAACGGATCGTCCTTGGGAATGACATCCAGCCGCGTGACATCGCCTTCGAGTTGCGGCGCCTGGGCCAGATAGATTGCCTTGGTGCGCGGATGCCGGGTGATGGCCAGCTTGCGGCGATATTCCGAGTTGAACACGTTGTGCGATTTGCTCGGCTTGTCGCCCAGCGGCTCGGCCAGGCTCCGCACACTGTCGACGCCCGGCAGGTCATAGAGCAGCCGGGTGAGTTCGGCGATCTGGCGTCCGCCGGCGGGCTTGTCGAAGGCCGCGCCGTCACGCTCGGCCAAGATGGTGATCGGCCCCAAATCGCCGGCCGGAAAATGCTTCCGCAAAAGCTGCAAGCCAACCATGCTCGGACGATCGGGCCGCAACTCTTCGGTCAGGTCGTGGCTGGTATGGATATGCAAGCCGCGATAGGCCAACGGCGCCAGCAGCAGATAGCTGGTAAGCAGAATCAAACCGGGCCGGGCGATGATGCCGCGGCTTAGCCCCTCCCAAAACTTGCCGGCGCTGACCGGCTCGTCGTCGATTGCGTCGCACGGCGCCGCGGCCTCGCTGGCCGGCGCGGTTGTCGCCGCGCGAGGAGGGGGGGGCCGGTGCGATTCCGTAAAGGGCCAGAACACAATCGGCCCCACCGCCCGCAGCAGCGCCGGCGCCAATGTCAGGCAGGCCAGCAGCGTGACTGCCAGACAAAGCGACAGCGCGGGGCCGCTGTTGTGATATTTGCCGAAGTCGGCGAAGACCATCGTGCCCAGCCCCAGAATGGTGGTCATGGCGCTGCCGGCCAACGCTTCGCCCACGTTGCCCAGCGCCGCCGCCACGGCTTCGGCCTGCTGGCGCCCGTGGTGCAACTCTTCTTTAAACCGCGAAATCAGGAACAGACAAAAATCGGTGCCCGAACCGAACAAGATCACGAACACAAAGATCTTGGTCGTCTTGAAGACCTTGAAATCGACCCAGCCGAAGCCGGGCAGGTGGTTGAGCTGCGTGGCCGCGGCCACCAGCCCCAGCGACACCACAATCGACAGCGCGATGGTGATCAGCGGAATGGCAATCAGCACCGGCGCGCGATAGACCAACAGCAAAATGATGACCACCAGCGCGATCGTGGCCACTTCGGTGTTGGCGATGCTCTCTTGCGTGGCCCGCAACGTGTCGCCGCCGATGGCCGCCGAGCCGGAAATCTCCAGCCGCAGGCCCGCGGGAAAGTCGGCGCCCTCGCGCGCCTCTTCGAGCGCCTCCTGCACGGCGTCCAACAAATGAATGTTGTCGATCGCCATGAACTCATTGGCCACCAGCAGCACGATCAGCGCGGCCTTGCCATCGCGGCTGGTGAGCTTCTTGCCAATGACCTCGGTCCGCGGCGTCCACAGGCCGACGATGGGCAAATCGGGCCGCCGCTCTTCGTCGAACTTTTCGGCAATGCGGTCGAGCACCTCCAGGTCGTCGCCGGTCAGCCGCCCGTCGGGGCGAATGCAGGCGATGACAAGCTGGCTCTTGGCGCGGTTCTCGGGAAAGGCCTCGCGCAGCAGCTTTTCGCCCTGCACGCTGACCATGCGGTCGGGCATGTAGGCCAGATCGCCGTCGTAGGTGATCGAATCCCAATTGGGAGCGGCCCAGCGGGCCACCGCCACCAGCGCGATCCAGCCGACGATCACCAGCAGCCAATGCCGTGACACCAGTCGGCCGAGACGTTCGTACATCACCTGCATCAGCGGCCTGGCTGGGGTGGCGGGGATTCTTCGGTGGGCAGTGACAAACGGTTCTGGGTGCTGGTGCCCTTAGATGGTAGCGGTTTAGGCAAATTCTGAAAAGATGCAAACAAACTTCATCGCGTAGGTTGCATCGTAACGACCTTACGGCAACGGAGCGATCTCGATTAATCCGCCATGCACCACCGCCATTCGCAGATCATGCCCTTGTAGCAATCGCATGCCTACCAGCACTTCATTGCCCACTCCCGAAACCAACACGGGACGCCAAATGCCGCCCCAGATTACCTCAGCGGCATAAACGTCAAATTGCCGAACGGAGCCGTCCGCCAGCACCGCCCCGCCGCCCGATTGCCGGTTCAGCCCGAGGGCGGCAACCACTGTTGGGGGAAGCGTCAACGAAGCAGTAAAACCTGTATCGATCACGGCATCTAAAGTGGCTTCGGCTCCACCAGGACCGCGAATACGAAGGGGCAAGATAGCCTCAAGCCGAGCATTGACGGCGCCGTGAATCATCGAGCGCGCCTAATTCGATAGGCTGCGGGGTGACCGACCCGACCGAGCCAAACCTCGGCGGAGGGCCGGCGGTCTCGAAGGCGCGTAACGGCTGAATAGTCGTCAAAGTCAAGTTCAAAGTCGCCCGTGCCGATGTCGACGGCCACGAATTTACCGTCGTCTTCGGCCTTTAGCGCGGGCCGCACTCGATGATCGAACATCTCGCCACCGAGTCGGGCGACTTCATCCGGGTTTCGGCACGGTTCACTCGACATAATTCACCTAGCTGACAAGGGCCATTCGTATCCTCACCTTTGTGCTCACCGCTATGACCGCAGCATCCATCGTCTCTATTCTAGAATGCCACTACCGGAACGAAAAGATATGAACGATAGGCGCCTTCGGCTTCTCATGGCGGAGATACGCAGATGAGGTTCCGCGCGGCTCACTCCGTTTTGAGATCGAACGCCAGGTCGTTCTTGTTCTGCTGGATATTCACGCGCAGCGGCGTCGTCTTGGCCGATTGGTACTTGTTGGGCACGCCCTCGAAATCAAAGGTCACCGGCATCTGCCCGAGCGGAACTTTCGCCGTCGAAAACTTGCCGTCTTTCACTTCGGCCTCAACGGGGTCGCCCTGGTCGGGGTGAAACACGACCTTGCCTTTGGCCAACAGCCGGCCATCGACCGTGACCGTTCCGGTGACGGTTGGCGACCGAGGTGGAGAAGCGAGCTTGAAGTCGCCCAACTCCACCACCTCACCACGTTTTGGCGTCGGCGTGGCTTGAGTCGCGAAGCGGCGCGGGTTGCCCTCTGGATCGCGTTCGAGCACCAGATTGACGGCGTATTTCCGGCCCGGCACGAGACCTTCAAGCACAAACTCGCCCCGCGCGTTGGTCAACGAGGTCCCGCCAAAGTGATAAGCAAAAGCGCCGCCCGGTTCGTCCACCCGCATGCCGAACGTGACCTGCTGATCGGCCAGGGGCTGCCCTGTCTCCGCGTCGACCACGCGCCCGCGTGCGGAACTGGTGGCGGCGAGCAGAATCTCGCACGAGCGGTCGCCGGCGCCAACGCGTACGATGCCGGCCAGCGCGCCGTCTTTTGAGCGGGCGTGCATCAGCATCTCGACGGGCGCCCGTTCGACTTCAAACGCTCCGTCGGCGTCGGCCACCGCGCTCACATAGCCGGGCACCCCCGTGACGATGGCCTCGCTCACCGGCTTGGTTGGGTCGGATTCCAAAATTGCCGATCCCACAAGCACAGTGCTTTCTACGCGCTCGGCATGCAGATTCACTTCCAACTCGGGTTGGCCGGTCACTGCGAACTTTGGCGCCTCGACAGACCGTGGACCGATGATGTAATAACGCCCCGCGGGCACAAAGAACTCGAACTGCCCGTTGACGTCGGTCTTTGCGTTACGGCCAATCAGCGGGCTAACGGCCTTGTTGCTGCCGCGCGGATTCGGCAACCGCTCTTCCTGCGGTAAGGCCTGATAATGCTCGGCGAAGTTTTGATACAGTGTCAGGTAGGCGTCGGCGATGGGCTGATGATCGTCACCGGCGGTAAGCCGGCCATAAACGCGCGTCGCCGGTGCAAGGACAAGCTGGACATCGTCGACGGGCTGGCCCCGAAGAACTTTTCTTGTAACGGGCGGCGCGGCCAGGCGATCGAGGTCGGCCGCGAAAACGCAGTATTGATCCGGGTACACCTGGATTTCAAAACTTCCATCCGCGGCGGTGCGCGTGGATCCACGGAAGCGATCAAACTGATACCCGTCGCCATTCGCCAGCACCTCGGCACGTGCCGCGGGACGGCCGTCGGCAAAACTCACGCTTCCACGCACGTTGACCAGAGAGACAACCCGCGCGACCACGTCCGACGACTTGCTCTGCGGATCGAACATCGGCCGTTCGGGCGCGTAGTAGCCGTCGGGATGGGTCCAAAAGGTGATCTTCCCCAGGTTGTCGGGCGGAATGAACCGAAACGCCGCGCGCCCCTGAGCATCGGTCGTGGCCTGAAAGTTTTTGTCGCTGCTGACGTTCAAATCGCTGCCCTTGTTTGGCCGCTGGAAATACCAAGGATAAACAACGACGCCGGCCATCGGCTTATCGTGTTCGTCGATCACGCGCACCGTCACCGTGCGTGCGCCGTCGAGCGTGAGGGTCAGCGGCAGGTGGTGATCGGGCGGCAACTTGTAAACGTTGCTGGCCGGCTCGTCGAACCGCCGAAAGGCGAAATAGTCGAGCCCCACCTCGGGCTTGATCGCCCAGACCCACTGCAACGGCGCGTCGGCCGGTATCCGCAGCACCGCATGCCCCACGTCGTCGCTGGCGGCGCTGTCCATCGGATCGAACCAATAGGTCATCGCCGCCACCGAAGCGCCCACGACCGGTCGCTTTTGGCCATCGACCACGTCGATTTCAAGGGTCCGCGCCGGCCGCATCACCAGCTTGGCCGTTGGCGGCGACGGATCGAGCTGCTCGAATTGATAGAACGCTTGCTGCCGGCGGTCGTCGGTCTTTGCCCGTAAGGTGAGCGGGCCGCGGTGGTCTTCGGGAATGGCGAGCGTGAAGCGTCCAGCGGCGTCCGACCGCGCGGTGGGCCGCTGCTTGTGGGCAAAGGCTTCGATCTCGACGCCGGCCAATGCTTGCCCTTTTTCGTCAAGCACTCGCCCGGCGAGGTTGACCGTTTCGGCCGCGGGCGGCGCCGCCGAGGCTGAGCCCGCCAGACACGCCAGCATCGCGACGATCGCCGGGTGCAGGGACGCGCGACGCCGCGGGCAGAGACCAACGCGAAGGGATGACATGGTGATGACCTCTGGAGCGCGAGAGCTTGGTTGACGTCTGGATAGAATGCCGCGCCCCACTCGCGGCGTCAATTAGACGCGCATGCGCAAGCCGCCTTCCGTTACGGCTGAACCGCGCGAAGCCAGCGCCGCCGCTTCTAATGGCGGGGATAGAGAGATGAGAGGGAGATGTGGAGATGAGGGAAATGAAGGGATCCGCTCATCTCTGTTTTTATCTCCTTATCTCCGTCCCATCCCCCCTATCTCCTTCAAAACAGAGCCCGAGAATTGTAAGCAACGGTGGGAGTCGCTGCGCTCGGCCCACCCTACGGCCGGCGGTGTGCTCCTAGTCATTTCGGCGGCGCGAGCGTCGTGACCGGATTGCCGTTTTCTCCGTTCCAAACGTGCAGCACGCCGTCGCGGCCGCCGCCGATCACCAGCCGGCCGTCGGAGGTAGCCGCCGCGGCGTGCATGAATGAGGCGCCTTCGCGGAAGGCGCGCACGTCGCGCGGGCTGCTGGTGCGGTGCATGCGCACGCTGCGGTCGCCCGAGCTGGTCACCAGGTGCTCGGTGTCGCCGATGAACGAGATCGCCGTCACCTCGCGGCGGTATTCGCCCAGGCGATACGTGTCGCCCCGCATCGTCTGCACGCAGAGGCCGCTCTCGACATTCCAGAGCTTGACCGTCTGATCGCCGCCGCAGCTTGCCAGCAACTTGCCGCCGGGCTGCCAGGCCAGGCCGAGCACGTGGTGCGTGTGGCCCTCCAGCGTGCGAACGAGCGAACCATCGGATACGCGGAATAACTTGATGAGCCGATCGGCCGAAGCGGTGGCCAGCAACTGCCCGTCGGGCGAGAAGCGCACGGCGTGGATCGTATCGCGGTGGGCGGCGGGAATCTCACGCACCAGCTTGCCATCGGCGACGCTGAAGATTTTCAATTGGCCGCGGCGCGAAGCCAGCCCGCCGCCGGTAGCCAAGAGCGCGCCATCGGGACTGAAATCGAGCGACAGCACGCGATCGACGAGTTGATCGGGGTCGTCCGGGCGGCCGATCGTGCGCTCCAACGTCCACTGCGCGCTGGTCTGCCACACAAACACGCGCGGTTCACTGCCGGCGGCGATCAGCTTGCCGTTTGGCGCGAGGGCTAGCCAACTCGCGGCAGTGGGCGCTTCGAGTCTTTCCAGCGGCGCTCCCTTTTCGGCGTCGTGGATTCGCAAGCCGGGCGTATCGCCGGCGAGCGCAAAGCGCTGGCCATCGGCCGAAAACGCGACGGCGCGCAACGGTTTCATCTGGGTTTGCGCCGCTTCGGCCGATTTTTTTTCGGCCTCGCGGCGCGCGACGGTGGATTCGGCCTCGGTCACCTTTTGCTGGGCCGTCGGCAATGCGGCTGTGGCGCGCTCCACAACGGCAGCGGCGGTGGGGATGAAGTTCATTGCCCCTTGCAGCACGTTTTTGGCTTCTTCCAGCTCGCGCTGCGGCTGCCGGGCTTTCTCGGCGGCGTCTCGGGCGGCGCGCTGGGCTTGCTCGTTTTTTTGCGTCGCTTCGCGCAAGGCGGCATTGGCCTGGTTCAGGTCGGCGTCGGCGGTTTGTTTTTTCTGCCGGGCTTCGGTGAGGGCTTTTTCGGCGGCGTCGCGCGCGGCGGCCAGGTCTTTGTTCTGATTGTCCGCCGCAGCGGCCTCGCGCGCCTTGTTCAAGTCGCTGGTCGCCTGATCGACGGCCTTTTGGGCTTCGGTGACGGACGATTGTGCCGTGTTCTTTTTGTCGCTGGCCAGCTTCAGCGCCTCGGCAAACGGCTTGGCCGCCTGCTCGGCGGCGGTCTGGGCCTCGACAGCTTTTTGTGCGTTGGTGGTTTTTTCGGCCACGGTTTTGTCGGCTTGTTCCTTTGCTTTTTGCGCGTTTTCGACCGTGGCCGTCTCGCGCTTCAACTGTTCTTCGGACTCGCGGTGTTCCTGCTTGCGATACTCGACGCACGCTCGGGCGTAATTGAGCGCGGCGTCGGCCCGCGCCACCGCTTTGGCCGTTTGCGAATCGGTCTTGATTTCGGCCAGCAACGCGCCGTCGTCGAGGTTCCACAATCGCGCCACGCCGTTGACGCCGGCCGAGACCGCCCGGCGGCCGTCGGGGCTCACCGCGGCGGCGGCGATGGGCGCTTCATGGCTGAAGCGGCGAATCGGTTCGCCCGTCGCCGCGTTCCACAACAGCATCGGGCCATCTTCGCTAGCCGAAAGCAGCCGCTCGCCCGACGGCGGCACCGCCAACAGCGCCGTGATTGGCTTGTAATGCGCTTTAAGCTCTCGCATCGGGGCCGGCGGAGCAGCCGCGGCATCGGGCTTCACCTCCGCCGCGTTCCACAGGCGAATAGCAAAATCGGCGTCGGCGGTAGCAAGCTGAGCGCCCGCGTTCACGGTTGCCAGCCGGCGCGGTTCCGCGGGTAGCGGGAGCTTGCCGCGCGGCGCTCCGTCCGCCGCGTTCCAGGCACGCAGGGTCTTATCGGCGGCCACCGAGTAGAGCGTGGCGCCGTCGGGAGCGAAGGCCAGACCGCTCACGGCGCCCTCGTGCCCGGTGAGCGACCGCATCGGCTGCTCGCCTGCGAGATCGTGTACTTCGATCGCGCCCCTCGGCAAGCCGGCGGCCAGCAAGCAGCCATCGGGGCTCGTGGCCAGCGAGGTCGGGGCTTCCGCGACGGCAATCTCAGGCGAGAGCTTGCTGTTGGGCCGCCGCCAGAGTTTCACAGTGCGGAAACCGCCGGAGGCCAGCAGGTCACCTGAATGGTTGAAAGCCAACGAGCGAATCAGATCTTCGTGCGCCGCCGCGGGCATTCCCTGGGCCGCAAGCGCCGGATCGGTCAACTCAGCCGCCAGCTTCAAGCCGGGCAGATGATAGACGAAGAGTTTTTGGCCGCGGTTGCAAGCCACAAATTCATCGTCGGGCGTGATCGCCAGGGTCAGAATCGGCTGCAAGCCAGCGGCCAGCGGTTTCCGTGGCACGACGCGCGCGATCGCCGCGGCCTCGCCTTGCGCCCCCTGATCGATCCAAAGTTTGACAAGCCCAAGCTGTTCGGATGTGAGCGGCTTGGCGCCCACCTTGTTGTCTGCCGGCGGCATGAGCGGTTCGGCCTGGTGCGCCGCGAGCTTTAACAGTCGGCTTTCGGCCCCTTTGCCCGGCACGACCACCGGTCCTTCATCGCCCCCCCTCAAGATGGTTTGCGGCGATTCGAGCACCAGCCCGCCTTCGGCCTCTTGCGCGTTGTGGCAGGCCAGGCAGTTCGCCCGCAGAATGGGTTCGATTTCTTCGGCAAAGCTGACCGTCGTGCTGCGCCGCATGTCGGCGATGGCGACGGGCGAAGGCGATTCGTCGGTGGCGCCGCCGATCAACGCTGAAGTTAATGTGAGGACGAGGAGATTCATCGTTTTGTTTGGCGATGGACGCTTTTCGATTTCGTCGCGGTTTTGTGCTGCTGGCGGACGCTGTCGATCGCCTTTACGGAAGATGCGTGAAATTCAGTCACGAATTTGAACCCCCACGGATCAGCGACGGGTGATTCGCCATCGCCTTCCAGACCTGCCTGCTCCCGGTGAAACCGCCCTGGATCTCCCCAAAAGCTGCCTCGTTCATATCCGCGCAGCTCGCAGATCTTGCCGACGAGTGAGTCCGGAGTTGTATGGCGCGGCAAAAAAACGCCGCGGCTGTGAAAGTCCACCGGCGTTGCCAACTTCTTTCCTTCGACTTCTGTGACCACGAAGTGAAAGGCAGGATCTTTCACACGCCGGCCCGGCGGTTTCCATTGCCCTCGGATGGTCACCATCTCTCCCAACGGATAACCGAGTCGCCCAATGATCTGGGCGCGCCTTGACGTAAGATCGTCGGCTTGGATTTCTTCGACGAGTCGCGGCTCGTTGACGGCAGCCTTCGCTTTCGAGGGGCGAGTAGGTTTCTCGAGAATCTTTAGCGAGGCGGTGTGGAGGTTGGTCCTAAACCCAAAACCATAAGGTTGTTGAACGGGCCGTTCGTAGAACTCGTCGGGCGCTCCGCGAATGCCGCCTCCTTCGTAGCCACGTAGCTCACACGGTTTTCCTTCCAGAGATTCTGGAGTTGTGCTGTGTGGCAAGTGAACCAATCCGCGATGGAACGTGACCGAGGCCGCCAACTTTTCTCCTGCGACCTCGGTAACAACGAACCGCAGGCTGTTATCCTTTACCAGCGAGTCCGGCCGCTGCCATCGCCCGCGGATGGTCAACATTTCGCCCAACGGATAACCGAGTCGCCCAATGATCTGAACTCGCTTCGAGGTTAGTTCGTCGGCTTGGATTTGTTGGATTGGCGGCGATTCCTCTTCGCCCGGCGCGTATGTGCTTGTGGCAAGGATGCACACCACGATGACCCCGAGCGTGACGCACAGTAATCGGCGGAGAGGCACTCCGCTTTGAACCTTCATAAATCCCTCGCGGCCTTCGGACTCATTCGGTGTAATCAACTGTTAACCGTTAACAGTTGAACGTCCCTCGCTGACGCGTCGGGCTTCCGGTCTACGACACCACCTCACGAATTACCTGCCCGTAGTTCAGAATCTCGACCGGCCGATTGGCCTCATTCACGTACGATTTGTGAAAATCGATGCCCAACTGATGATAAAGCGTGGCCAACACGTCTTGATGGCTGATGGGCCGCGCGCGGGGGGCTTCGGCCAGGGCGTCGCTTTCGCCCAGCACCACGCCCGGCTTCAGGCCGCCGCCGGCCAGCACCGTGGTGTAGACCATCGGCCAATGATCGCGGCCGGCGTCTTTGTTGATCTTGGGCGTGCGGCCAAATTCGCCGCCGATCAACAGCAGCGTGGTGTCGAGCAGGCCGCGCTGGTCGAGGTCTTCGATCAACGCCGACAGGCATTGGTCCCAAGGAGGAATCAGGCTGCGATGGGCCGTGAAGTTGTCTTTGTGCGAATCCCACTGACCGTCGACGCGCACCGTGACAAACCGCGCCCCCGCCTCGACCAGCCGCCGGGCAAGCAGCATGCTCTGCGCCCCAAAGCTCCGCTCGCCGTATCGCTCGCGCAGGGCGGCAGGCTCCTGGTTCAGGTCAAATGCCTCGCGAATGGCCGGGCTGGTCACCAACTCCAACGCCCGCTGGCCGAATTGGTCCATGCCCTCGATGGCTCCGCTGGCGTCGGCCTCGCGGCGGAAATCGTCGAAGCGGGCCAGCATCGACCGGCGGCGCTCCATGCGGGCCGCATCGACGCCGTCGGGCAGAACCAAATTCCGCACCTTAAACGCCGGGCTGGTGGGATAGCCGAACGTCTGAAACGGATTGTGCTCGACGCCCAGGTACGCGGCGTTCGAGCTGCCCAGGGCGGTCATGGTGGCGATGTAGGGCGGAATGCCGCTGGCCCGCGGTCCCAGCTCTTTCGAGACAATGCTGCCCACGCTGGGAAACTCGTTGCCCGGATCGCCCTTGGTCGGCTTGTAGCCGGTGAGCACGGTGTGGACGCCCTGGCCGTGCTCGGTCTGATCGTGATAGACCGACCGCAGAATGGTCAGCTTGTGGCAGAGTTTGGCCAGCCGCGGCATATATTCGCCGACCTGGTAGCCGGGAACCGTGGTGTCGATGCCGGTAAACTCGCCGCGATATTCGACCGGGGCTTGCGGCTTGAGGTCCCAAGTTTCCAGATGGCTGGGTCCGCCCGCCTGGAAAACGACGATCACGTTGCGTTTGTCGGTTTCGGGCGAAGCGGCCGCTTCGCGCCGCAGCAGATCGGCCAGGGCGAGTCCGCCGAAGCTCACCGCGCCGGCTTGCAACAGTCGGCGGCGAGAAAACGCCATTTGCGGCGCGGCGCCGGCGTGGGGTCCGGCGAAGATGGGGTGAAGGAACATGGGCTTTTCTAGTTTGGGGCTTCTAGGAGCGGCCTTTTTTACGTTCGACTTCTGTAGGGAACGGACTCCGTGCCAATCCCGTTCGGCACGAATTTTGCGCCATTTAGT
>JAICLL010000203.1 GCA_025927475.1 Pirellulales bacterium | reverse complement strand
GGGAGGTCTCACGACCTCCCCCTTACCCACTTGTGGACTGATGAGTAATCCGAGGTAAGCAAACGCGCGCGCCGATGCGCACGGCCGTGCGCATCACACAACCTATGGAGGGTTCAATTACTACCCCTCTTCGGCTTGGCATTCGGCCAGTCCTGAGAACAGCCGGTCGAAATGCTCGGGCTGGTGCGCGGCGGTTGCGCACAACCGCAGTCGCGCCAGCCGCGGCGAAACCGCCGGGTAGGTAATGGCCGAGACAAACACGCCCTGATTCAAGAGCCGCCGCGCCCAGCGGTAGGTGCGCCATTCATCGCCCAGCACCAAAGCCACCAGCGGCACCTTGGGGTTGCCCGACGCCAGGCCGAGTTGGGCCAGGCCGTCGTGCAGGCGGCGCGTGTTTTCGTGCAGCCGGGCCACATGCTGCGGCTCGTCTTGAATGATGCGCAGCGCCTCGAGCGCCGCCGCCGCGTTGGCCGGGCTCATCGCGCCCGAAAAAATATACGGCGCCGAACCATGCTGTATGTAAATCTTCAGCGGCAGCGAACCGGCGATAAAACCGCCCGCCGAGGGCACCGCCTTCGACAGCGAACCGGTGAGCAGGTCAATCTCGCGCGGATCGAGATTCTGGTCCTCGCAGATGCCGCGGCCCGTGGCGCCCAGCGCGCCGAGCGAGTGGGCCTCGTCGACCAGCAAGAACGCCCGATAGCGCCGCTTGAGCGCGATGATTTCTTCCAACGGCGCCACATCGCCATCCATGCTAAAGACCGAATCGATGCAGATGAGAATGCGGCGGGCGCCGGCCTCGCGAATCTCCCACAGGCGGCGTTCCAGGTCGTCGACGTCGCTGTGGCGGAAGCGCTGCACCTCGCAGCCCGCCATCCGCACGCCGGCCCAGATGCTCTGATGCGCGAAGTGATCGACCACGGCCACGTCTTGCGGGCCGAACAGGGCGCTGATGGCCGCCACATTGGCGTCGTAGCCCGAGGGAAACGCCGAAGCCGCGTCGCACCCCAGAAAACGGGCCAGCTCTTCTTCCAGCTCCAGGTGCAATTCCAGCGTGCCGGTGAGCAGCCGCGCCCCGCCGGTCGAAGTGCCATAGCGGCGCACCGCCTCTCCGACGGCTCGTTCGAGCCGCGGATGCCCGATTAAGCCGAGATAGCTATACGACGAAAACGCGACCAGATCGTTGCCCAGCGCGCCGGTGGCCGGCTTGGCCGCTTGCGAAAGCGGCAACTGGTACATATAAAGCGACTTGGGCAACCCCGCCGCCAGCAGACTGAACAGCCGGCGGGCGCCGGGCGTGTCAAGCAGCGAATCGCACTCGATTACCTCCCCGGCGGTGCTGCTGTCGAAAAGACCTGCAAACGGATCGGTAGTATAGTCATCCAGCCGCGTGAGCGGCGAAAGCTCCTCGCCATCGTGGCGGGCAGGCGCCGGGGCGTACGATTGCATCGATTCTCCTTCCTAGGCAACGTCAGAACGTGGGCATTGTAGACGTTCTGGGCGGTTAGCGGAAGGGATGACGGCGGTCATGTCGGGGGGTAGCAAGCAACCTCGACGTGATGGCCATCGGGGTCCCGAAAGAAGATCTGCTTCAGCCCGGTGCTCGATTGGTGGTTGACGCGGCAGGCAATGCCGTGTCTGGTCAGCCGCGATTCAACGACTTCCACGTCGTCGACCAAAAATGCCAGGTGATTGTCGCGCGTCTCAATCGTCGATGCGGCCTGTTCGCGCTCACCGGTTGCTTGATTGACGATCAAATGGATTTGCAGGCCATAGTTGAACAGCCAGGCGCCGGGGAAGCCCAGTTCAGGCCGGGCGATTTCTCGAAAACCCAGCACATCGCGGTAGAAGGCGCGGCTTTCGTCCAAATGCCGCGTCACACGGGCCACATGATGAAGCGAGCGGATTGGCAGTGACGCGGCGGTTTCGGCAGGCATGGAATCCTCCAGAAGTGAGCGGAAGTGATTCGCAGCATCTTATGATATCGCAGCCGCCCGTGGCCAGATGCCCGGAAAGTCTCGCCCGCACCCGCGACCTCAGATGCGCGACCTCCGATGCCCAACCTCTGGATTTGACGCTGCGCGGTCAGCCGGTTAGATTTGCCAATGGATCGTACACGAGGACGAAATGCGATGACCAAGTCATTGACGCTGCCGAGGCTGTTGATCGTCGCGGCCTTAGTCTGCTTTGCCTTTGGGCTGCTGCCGAGGGCCAACGCGGCGGGCGGACGACGCTTTCCTTCCCGCTTTCCGTCATCAAACTCGGCGGCCGCGCGCCAGCCGGCAACACAGTCGCCCGCGGCGTCGGGCAGGCAGACGTACCGTCGCTATTCCGCCGCGCCGGCTGCCGCCGCCACGCAAAGCCCGACGCGCGCAGCCCAGCCAGCTTTGGCGCCTTCAGGCTCGACTGCCACGCGGCGCACCGGCCGCTCCGGTTACGGATCGAACGCTTGGCGGGCCGACCGCAAGGTTTTGGGCTACTAGTAGCGCCCCATGCACGACCCGTTTCAATTTGCCCGAGCCTCGCGCCACGGCTGGCTGGCCAACGCCGATCCGCGCCTGAAAATCGTCTGGGTGGCTTGCCTCTCGCTCGCCGCCGTGCTGGTCGATTCATTGCCCGAGCTACTTATGCTCTTTCTGGCCTCGCTCGCTGGCGCCAGTGGGCTGCGCCTGTCGGCGCGTGGTTGGGCCGCCGTGGGCGGCTCGCTGCTGGCCATTGCGTTTTCGACGATGGTGTCGCAGGGCATCTTTTATGGCGGCGTTCCGCGCACCCGGCTGTTCACGCTTCTTCCGCCGTTCGACTTGCTCGGTTGGCAGCTCTCGGGCATCCACTTCTATCGCGAGGGCGCCCTTTACGGACTTGCCCAATCGCTCCGCTGGCTGTCGCTGAGCATGGCCGGGTTGAGCGTCTGCCTGTCGACCAGTCCCGAGCGGCTGTTGTCCGCCCTGGTAACGCTTGGTGCGCCGGCGGGATTGGCGTTCATTGCCACGACGGCGCTGCGCTTCCTGCCCACCATGCTCGACGAATGGGCCACCGTTCGCCGTGCCCGCTGGCTGCGCGGCGATCGCGGCCGCTGGCGCCGACTGCCGACCGAGATCAGCTTGTTTCCGACGGTGTTGTCGTCGGCGCTGCGCCGCGCGGCCACCTTAGCCACGTCGGTCAGTAGCCGCGGCTTCTCGCCCACCGCCGAGCGCACGTTTTATCCCGAACTGCGGATGCGCCCGCTGGAGCGCGCCGTCCTGGCCTGCCTGATCGCCTGCGTCATCGGCCTGGCGCTCTCGAAATCAGCGGCCTGGTTTTCAACAAAGCCGTCACCCGCCGCCGCCCAAGGGCTTGCGGTGCGCTTTGATCTCGGCGGGCACTCCGCGCGACGCGTTGCCTGCTCGGCCTCCGGAAGACGCTCGTAAGATTACTCGACCGCGCTCCACATCAACATCTTCGATGACCGCCTCGATGACATCCCCTGGCCGCAGCCCTTCAGGCATGCCCTCGGGCGAAAGATTGACCCAGAGACCGCACTCCATAACGACGACTGCTCCGCCGCGTCGGTATACGGTGTGTACGGTTGCGCGCACCAATGTTCCCGGTGGGGTTCCCCGAAGCCGTTCATAGGGGCTAGTGTCGGGCGCCAAAGGTTTCATCGAGCCCACGAAGATCCCATCTTGATCGTTGTAGCGCTCGATCAGCACACGCACTACCTCGCCGGGCCAAACCACGACGCTCGGGTGGCGAACGCCACGCCAGTCAGCAAGCTCAGTAATGAGTACCAGGATATTGGCGCCGCCTGCCTCCAAGTACACTCCGTAGTTCTCAATTCTCCGAACTACAGCATCGACCACGTCGCCAACCGCTATCATTACTCGGCCTCGTTATCTATATCGTTGGCACGCAAACTTCAGCGGTGGAACGGCAGCTTTTTCCTCGTTTGATTTAGCTGCGCCCGACGCACTGAAGCACATGGGCTCGAATCGTCCGCGGTCGACGCACGCGAATCGTCCAGGGCGAGTCGGTAGTATGGACGACGATCGCGCTGATTTTGCCAAAAAGCCGAAACGTCGCCATAACATCGACGACCTCGCTGTACGCCAACGAAACGGTGCCGCGGCGATCGACGAATGCCAGCCGCGCATCGGTCAGATATAAATATCCATAACGACACCATGTTCGCCCGGCGGTTTCTGCCTTTACGCGGAGGAGAATTTTCTCGCCCACCGAGAGCGCCAGAGGGCGGCGCCGAAGATTTCGAGCAATCCATGGATAGCTCCAGGCGGTCACATAGACGGTTGCCAGGATGGCTGGCGCCGCCACGCTTTGCCGCGGCCCGGGCGCTGGAAAGAGCGCCGCGATGGCGATGATTCCGCCTAACACGGCGATGACTTGCACCCAGTCAATGTCAAATCTCAAAAACAATCGTTCTACCGATCGCTGCGAATGGCCAATTCTCATCATTGAACCTCCGACGCCCCCGAATCAGTCGACAGTTGCTTGAGCCTGTTCCGAGTTTGCGCCCTTTCCGCATTTTACGGCAATGTTAAGAACGCAAGCAAGGCGGCGACCGCATAAGCGGCGCTAAGCGCCTCGAAGGAAGCCAAGAGCACCGCGATCGTTAAGTCGTTCGGGCCAACGAGTAAGCCAGTCCGCGCGAGATGCCAGCCGACTGCATAAACGACGAGCATGCCAGCTACGCCTATGCGGTGCAGGCGTGGGCGCGATGCGGCGCCGCGAAAGCACTGGATGACCAGCGCGGAAAGAGTGAACGCGGCCCCCAGCTCCGTGGCAATCCACAAGCCGATGCCGGGGCGCACCACGAGGGTCGGCACAACAACCGATAGGGCCAACCCCGTGAACAGCACCGTAAACAGCCAAAGGCCACCCCGCGGCATCCCGGCGCGGAGCTGTCCCTCAAGATTGTGTTTAGGCGAACAGTATGGGTTGGAAGAGACAACTGGGTCCGAATTATTCTGGCAAATCGTTCTGACCCGTTTTCCTCGCCAAATTAAAATTATCAAGACATCCATCCTTTCCGACCCGCGGTCGATGATCGCGCTCCTGGGGCAGATCAGCAAACGAAACGGAGTAACGCCCCATGCTCGGCGGGAGTCGCGGCGCAAGAGACCGTCCGCCGAAGGCCAGCATGCGATCAGGGCGCGCCCGGCGCGCGCACGCAGCGAAAACCCAAATGCGCGGCGGAACTCTTGACTTCGCCCTTGCCGCGGACGCCGGGACGATAGGCCGTGCAGTATTGATCGCTGCACAAAAACGAGCCGCCGCGTTGCACGCGTTTGGCAACGCCGGGCTCGTCGGGATCGTAGCTCTCCGCCGGTCCGCGCGGATTGCGCCGCGCGGCGACTTCGTAGTAGTCGGGCCGATACCAGTCGGCGCACCATTCCCAGACGTTGCCCGACATGTCGTAAAGTCCAAAGCCATTGGGCTCGAACGAACCGACCGGCGCGGTGCGCACAAAGCCATCGGCCTCGGTGTTCTGATTCGGAAAACTGCCTTGCCAGATGTTGGCCGGCCAACGGCCATCGCCCGGAGCTTGGCTACCCCAGACATATCGCTTTCGATCGAGGCCGCCGCGCGCGGCGAATTCCCATTCGGCCTCGGTGGGCAGCCGCTTGCCGGCCCACCGCGCATAAGCGGCGGCGTCTTCCCAGCACAGATGCACCACCGGATGATCGTCACGCCCGTCGAGATTGCTCTGGGGTCCCTCGGGATGGCGCCAATCGGCGCCGGGCGCATAGCCCCACCAACCACGAATGTCGTTCAGCGGCACGGGGCCTTCGGGCGGCTGAAACACAATCGAGCCGGCGACCAGTTGCTCCGGCGCGGCGCCGGGAATGTCTTCGGCCGTGGGCGTGCGCTCGGCCACGGTAATGTAATCGGTGGCGTTCACAAACTGGGCGAAGGCGGCGTTGGTCACCTCGGTGCGGTCCATCCAGAAGCCATCGACATAGACCAGGTGTGCCGGCTGGGCGTCGGCGAATTGCGGTTCGCCGCCCATCCAGAACTGTCCGCCGGGCACCCAGACCATGCCCTCGGGCGCATCGCCCGGAGCTTCGTCTTTGTTGATGAAGGGACGATCGGGCAAATGACGACGGGCCTGCGATCTTCCCTGCGGCGCATCGGCCGGCCACACGTACCAGGCGGCCGCGGCGAGCGCAACGCACAGGCCGGCGCCGGCCAACAACTTCGCGCGCGGGCCCGCCACCTTGGTTCGCCGATGATCGCCGCTAGAGACTCCAGGGTTCATAGCTTGAGGGTACTTTGACCGCAAAGACATGTCTAGCTTGGCCAAGCGATCATCGGCGGGTAGAAATGACGGTTGCTCCTACTCCGAGCAATGGATTCGTCAAGCGGCTTTCCCGCGGTGGTAGTCACCCGAACAAAATCGTTCTGCCTTATTGAGGCGTCAAGGCAATCCGAACCATGCCGGAATGCGGCCACGACCAGCAATTTTGAGAATCGAAGCCCTGGCTGAAAAACCTTGGAGGCGTGAAACTTTCGCTTCAGGACCGAGGTAATCCCAATTGTCCGGACTAATTCCGACGCAAAACCGGTCAGGTTGGTCTTATGTAAGGCGGCGAAGGCCCGGCTTCGCGACCAAATCGTGTCCGAAAGAGAGACGCTGAAAAGGAAACTCTGATGAGACTTAATTCCGTCACCGCCATTGCGTTGCTGTGGGTGCCTGCCCTCGGTGTCGCTCAGGCCCAGGATGAACGCCCCGGCAAGATGGCACCGACTCCTGAAGCGTTGCGGAGCGAAATCGAAGCCCTGAAAGCATCCAAGGCCGCCTGGCGCGAAATTGCTTGGCAGAGCTGCCTGCTGGAGGGGCTCAAGCAAGCGCGCGCCCAGAATAAGCCTGCCTTGCTCTGGGTGTTTATCGACCGTCCCATCGACGACGCACGTTGCTGAGGCTTCGCCGGCGCCGCTCGTGCAGCGGTTTTCTCGAATCCCGATGTCATCCGTCGCGTGAATGCCGATTTTGTGCCCGTGGCCCTCAAGGCTGGCCTCGTCAATTATCCACCCAGCGACGACGAGGGACGGCTCTACCGAGAGATCGGCCGGTCCAAGGTTCTTCCCCAGGGCATCTGCGTCGTCAATTCGGCGTGCAAGGTGCTTGCCTGGGCGGATATGTTCGACGACGATCAAAGCGTGGTCGCTTTCCTCGACCATTGCCTCCAACGGAGCGTCCTGTTTCCCGACGCGACGAAGCCACTGCCGGCCGAGCGCTATCTGAAGTTCCCGAGCGAAAGGCTGGCGGATGTCGAAGATAGCGGCGTTGCCCCGGTGATTTCCGAACGGCATTTCGACGCGAACGGTTGTCCAGCAAAACCACCGCTGCCACACGGGACGATCGATGCTCGGCTGTTCGGGCGGGCACTCGATAAAGATGGCGCGCCGGTGGCCGACACGCTACGGCAAGCAAACTACGTGGAAGACCGCTTCACCGTGCCCGTGGCAATGCAGGTGGCCTTGGCCGAGGCGCTGGACGGCGCCGGCGGCGACCGCTTCCGTTTGGCCGACGAGCTGGGGCGACTGCTGGCGAGCCATGCGTTCCTTGGTGAATTGGATGTGAACCCGGTGGAGGGTCACAATGGGGCCAGGGGCGATCTCACGCAATGTGACTTCTGGGCGCGCAGGGTCGAGGCGGGCGGCGATGACATCGTCCGGCTGCGCGTCGATGGCAAGTCCCAGGCGCGTGGTATGCAGCGCGGCGACGAAAAAGGGTTCTCGGGACGTCTCTGGCAACATGAGGTCGGTCTGGCCTGGGAGGGAATCATTGAGATGAAAGCCGGCCGGATGTGCCGCCTCCTCCTGGTCGCGAGAGGTTCCGAGCAACTCACGTGGGGCAGCGTTCCGTCGGAAGCGGAATTGCGCGGCCAGCGGAACATCATTCTCGAGTGGGCGGGCCGCGATCCCGAGCTCAATTGCGGCGTAATCTACGGCATGATCGGCGAGCCGGTCGGCGCGGCTCAGGCAGGCGCCGCCACGGCACCGGCACAACATGTTCCCGACGAGGTCCGCAAGCACGTGGTCGAGGCAATGGGCGGCGGCTCGTTCCTGGTTTTCCGCGACCGGGTGCAGGAGAAGCTCAACCTGGTGGACAACCAGAAGCAAAACCTGCTGGCAAATTTTTCCGAATACGCTCAGGAAACGAAAAAGCTCTTCGACCGGCTCAGAGACTTGAAACCGGACGAGCGTGAACAGCAGATGCAGTCTCATCGCCAAAAGTACCACAAAAAGTTGGCGGCGCTTCTCCAGGAGACCTTACTGCCGGAACAGCTTCAGCGCCTCCAGCAGCTAGGGCTGCAACATCAGGGACCGGCCGCCTTGGGCCGCCCCGATATTGACCGCAGGTGATGAAGATCCGCAAGGACCACCAAGGCCAGCTAGAGGCGATCTTAACCGCTACGCAGAACAAGCAGTGGAAAGCGATGCTCGGCGAACCATTTCCTCTGCGTGATTGAGCGGTTGCATGGTCTTCGTCCAGAAAGACGGCTGACAGAAAAATGCCAGGCTCGGACTCGGCGCTGATTGATTTGCGCCGCCCTCGGCATTTTTCTGTCAGCAATTCTTCTGTCACTCCATCGGCTGCGCGCAGCCGATCACCCGCCAGTTGGCTGTGAGTGCGGTGCCGCCACCAAGCCGGCATCGGCGAAGGGACGAGAGACTGGACAGCCGCCGGCGACGTTTGGCCAGCGCGTCGGCGAGCAGCATGGCGAGCTCATGCGGCTCGGGTTCAGCGGGCGTGCCGTCTTCGTTGCGGCGGCCGGGGTGCAGCCGCCACCAGCGGAGGGCGACTTCTTCGTCGCTCCATTCGGCCGCGATATCGGGCCGAATGCGCAGCATGACATGTAAATGATTTGAGAGCACCGCGAAGCTGAGCACGTCGACCGCCACAATACCGGCCAGTTCTTCCAACCGCTGGCGAATCCAGTTTTTACGGAGATCGAAGTTCTGACCGCTATAGCGGTCCACGCCACAGAGAAACTCGCGTCGCACGCAGCGGGCGACGCAGTGCTAGGACCCCCACGACGGCCTCATCGACAATCTGGCGGCGAGCATAAGCGGGCATGACAGCCTCCCTGAACGGAAACCGCCGTTAGTATACATATGACCATGTAACTATCAAGCGCTTTGGTTGCCCCATTTTTGGCCGCGGGTCAGCCAAAAGGTTGGGTGTCTTTGTTCCTTTCGCGTGCAATATCGCGCTCGACTCTTCCAATGCGGCGCCATAACCAAGAAGCACCGCCCAGCAACGGTACCATCATCGCGAGCGCACCAAACTTCTGAATCCTATTGTCCATACGCTCGCCCGCGCGGGCCCATGGCCCTTGGTGCGCGCGATGATCGTGATCACGAAGCATTACCTGCGAATCAACTAGATAATAAGTAACTACTATAAATATTCCAGCGACCGCGAGGCGCGAAAACCATGAGCACCAACTGCGCCGCTGCATAACCGCGATGCCTGCGATGAGCAGCAAACCGCTCGCTGCAATGATACCAGGACCGTGAACTAGCGAATTATCGAGTATTCCTTGTGCAAGTTCAGCTGCTGCTGGATCGACGGCTGCCTCACTGTGAAGAATTGCACGTATGGTGATCGATCCGGCAATTAACCCTAATGTGCTTATCGCGAAGAGGAAGCCCGTTGCAAAAAGAGCCCGAGCAGTCTCGGCAACGGGGTCGCTGCCGGCCGGCGACACCACGAGACTCGCGCCGTGATCGTCATCCGCACCGACGCTTCTCGGCTGCTGACGACCGGTTTGTGCATCGTCGACTACTTCAGCCCACTTTGGCAGCCCGCAGTGACGGCAGTTCCGTGCCCAGTGCATGAAAAACGCATTTTTCACGAAGAACAATTGTCGACAGCGCGGACAACGAAACGCCACGGTACGAATGCCGGAAGTCGTAAGAGCAGCTATCCACACGACGAAAAAGACGGCTAACAGCTGCGCGGAAAGTCGCGCGGATCCAAAAACGATGATTAGAACGCACGCGACCGGTAAGCCAGCAAGCAACAATGTGAAATTGTTTCGGCGCGAGCGGCGGTAGTTCAACCAAGCGGATGCGGCCACTTGGCTCGTGTGACGCGCACCAAAATTGCTATCGGTCATTAGGGTATCCTTTTTGAAGGCGCACGCAAGTCGTCTTTGTCTCCATTCGCAGGGTGTCGCCATCACGGCTGCCACGCAACGCGAAGCCGGTCCCCGCTATTCGGAATGCGCCAATGGAAGTATGGTTGTGCTCACCACCACGGAAACAGCGGAGGACCCGCGAACGCACCAGTAGTCATAACAGTCGTTGTCCAGTTATTCCACCAGACGCCGGCCCCCGCGAAGCCGCCAATTGGGGTTGGGGGCGAAACGATGACTCCAGTATAGAAGGGACTCCCAATAATGGATAAAGCCACTCCAACGCCGGCGCCTATACCGAATCCCCAATCAACCCCGGCTCCGGCTAACGTGCCTACCGTCGGGGCAAAGGTAAATGTTCCCTGCGGGCCACAGCTCGCCATCAAACCAAATCCCGGACCGAAAGTACCCGATATCCCTGTGCCCCAACTGATTACACCAGTCGTCGGGCTGTAACCAACATGCGCGTCATACGACCCACCAATATGCACGAGGCCGAGCACGACATCGCAGCCAAAGCCCGCGCCAAGCGTGATAAGGCCAGTTCTATCCGTAGCATTCGCCGGGCTGTTGTGGACGTATCGGCCCAAGTCGCTATCGCCCGCAGAGAACCCGCTCGGATCAACGCTCAACCACACGGTCGCCATCGGGTCATACCAGCGGTGCAAGAAATTAACGTCGCCAGTGGTTGGATCTGGAAGTCCGCCGGCATAGCCGATGATGTGTGGAACCGCCGAGTTCGTC
>JAICLL010000059.1 GCA_025927475.1 Pirellulales bacterium | reverse complement strand
GAGCGGCGACGACCGGCATGGGGCATTCGCCGTTGCGGCCGAACATGGCTTGCATCAAGTCGGCCTGTTCGGTCTTGGTGGGCAAGCCCGTGCTCGGACCGCCGCGCTGCACGTTGATGATCAACAGCGGCAGCTCGGTCATCACGGCCAGGCCCATCGCTTCTTGTTTCAGGGCAATGCCAGGCCCGCTCGAGGTGGTGATGGCCATCGCCCCGCCAAACGAGGCGCCGATGGCCGAGGTGATGGCCGCGATTTCGTCTTCGGCCTGGAACGTTCGCACACCGAAGTTCTTGTGCCGCGACAGCTCGTGCAGAATGTCGCTGGCGGGCGTGATGGGGTAACTGCCCAGAAACAGCTCGCAGTTGCTGCGCTTGGCGGCGGTCATCAGGCCATAGGCGGTGGCTTCGTTGCCGGTCATGTTGCGGTAGACGCCCGGCGGCAACTCGGCCCGGCTCACATGATACTGGGCGGCGAAGGCTTCGGTCGTCTCGCCGTAGTTATAGCCGGCCATCAGGGCGCGGCGATTGGCCTCGGCCACGGCGGGCGACTTTTTGGCGAACTTGGCGTCGATGTAGCGCAGCGTGGGGTCGAGCGAGCGGTCGTAGAGCCAGAAGATCAGCCCCATCGCAAAAAAGTTGCGACAGCGGTCGCTCTCTTTTTGTCCCAGCCCGCAGCCTTCGACCGCCAGCCGCGTGAGCTTGGTCATATCGACCTGGAACAGCCGATATTCGGCCAGGCTGCCGTCCTCCAGCGGATTGCTTTCGTAGCCGGCCTGTTTCATGCCCTTATCGTCAAAGGCATCGCGGTTGACCACCAGAATGCCGCCGGGCACCAAATCGGTCAGGTTGGTCGTGAGGGCCGCGGGGTTCATGGCCACCAGCGCTTCGACCTGGTCGCCGGGCGTGTAGATGTCTTTGCTGGCAAAGTGAATCTGGAAACCGCTCACGCCCGCCTTGGTGCCGCGGGGCGCCCGGATTTCGGCCGGAAAGTCGGGAAACGTGGCCACGTCGTTGCCAGCCAGGGCCGACGTGTTGGTCAACTGGGTGCCGGCCAACTGCATGCCGTCGCCCGAATCGCCGCAGAAGCGGACGGTGGCCGATTCGAGTTCCACGATCGGTTTCGCGCCGCTGGTTGTGGTTGCCATCTTAACTGCTGTTCCTTTGAGATAACACGAGGAGGGACATCGGTATTATTCGGACGTAGGCGGGGGCGGGCAAAGCGCCGGGCTTCGACTCGCTTGCAAAACCACACTAACCCGAAGCGCAAGCGAGGAGGCGGTTCGCGACGTGCGCGACGGTCTCGCGGGCGCTTCGGGCGGGTGTGCTGGACATCTAGGGTCCTTCGCGTTGCTTCGTAGCGGGGTGGGATACGGGAGGCTGGTTGTAAATGGTCTTGGGAAAATGCTCGACCAGGTAGTGGACAATGCCGGAAACCTGCACCACGCCCAGCGGCTTTTGTCCGCCATCGACCATCGGCAGGCGGCGATAACCGCCCGACGACATTTGCCGGATGACGGCGGCCACGGTGGCTTGGGCGTCGATGGTGGCGGGCTGGCGGACCATGACGCTCTCGATCGGTGCGTCGAGGTTTCCGCCGCGGGCCATGATGCGCAGCGCGTCGCGTTCGGTGAAGATGCCGACCAGCGCGCCATCGCGGCAGACAAGAATGCTGCCACGGCCTTCGCCTTTGAGGCGCTCGAAGACTTCGCGGACGGTCGTTTCGGGGCCGACACAGACCGGCTCCAGGGGCGAAGCCTGGGTCACCGATTCGGTGGTCAAATTGAGTTCGAGGTTCACGCCCGAGCATCCCCCCAGCGGCAGATAGAGCGGAGCCAGATCCTTGGCTCTTTCCACCGGTGTTTCCTGCACCAATGAACTGTACCACGTTGCCGGCGCAATTTGAACCGCATTTGGCTGAATTTTCCGATAGAATCGGCTGGGGGAAGCGGGAGCCGGTGCGGGTGGCTGGTGGCGAGTGGCGGGTGGCGCGTGCTGAGCCCAGTGGTTGGTGGTTGGGCTCCGGTGGCTGGGGCAGAGGCGTGCCGATGCCCCGGCGGCGAGCCAATTACGGCAGCGGCGGTGAAGACCCGGAGTGCTCCGGTCGGTTTTGATGTTCAAAGCCGGTAATTGCAGAAAGCGAATATTGGACAGCCGCCGCCTCGGCGGTCACCCCGCCACAGGACTGCTGTTCGGCTGCCCAACCGGGACGCATAGGCGCGGCGCCCTTATTTAGCCAGTCGGCCTCAAGGCCCGCCGTGCAGGTGGCCGAGAAGATTTGCCAGCGGCAGTGAATCGGCAAGTGCGATGCATCCGAATGGGGCGGCCCCCGCCACGCCCGCGAGCATTCCGCCCAAAAAATCTTTGGTGTTTTGCGCGCGAGTTGCTACAATGCTTCCCGGAAGATTGCGAAACGCAGGCGATTTCGGATGGGCCAACAGGCTCTGCTGGAACAAGAGGCGCTGCTGGGCCAACAGGCGCTGCCGATAAGCGGCGCGCGAGTTGCTGTTGCGGCTGAGTAGTTGGCTGTCAAAGTGTTGAAAGATTCTTCCCACCCATCTCTTTTTTGAGCCCTTCAGGAGGGTAGTTCGATGGTCGCAGACGACCAAACGGCTGGTTCACAGGCTGAGGATCCTTTACCGAGTAGCGGACTTGTTGGATTGGCCACGGCGGGCGGCCCTGTCGCCCTTCAGCCTGTCCCCGTTCAGGCTGTTCCCGTTCAAGCGGCGGCCTTGGCGATCGAAGCCGGGCCTGATTCATCGCTAAGCGATGTGTCTTCTTCGCGGGTTCCGCTCTGGGACCGACTTCCACGGAGTATCTGGCTGATGAGCGTCTTTGCGCTTTGCCAATGACAGGTGATTGATAGATCGCAACCGCGGTCGCTCTTGACCTGGCGGCAGTTCCGGCCCTTTGTGGCCAGCAACGTCGTGAGTCGATTGTCGCCTTTCGCTCTGCGAAAGTGGAGCGTGCGGCCTTTCGTTCCGCTTCGGCTGGAATAGCGATGCGCGTAAGGGCGCGCTGCCGTGATCCTCGTTACGCAGTGCCGGGGCTACCGCGGCCATTTTCTCGCCAAAGTTTGCAATCGGCGGCAGCCTCCACGGGGGGCGTTCCGCTCGCGAATCCGGCAGTCTTCCCGTGAGGGATCGCCGAGAAGGAATTGAACAGGTCTTGGTTTGCTTTATTCCGAAACCCCTTCGTTCTCTTCGTTTCCTTATGTTGAGTTTGCTTCCGCGATTACCTCACTCGTGGAGTTCGGCGTACTTACCGCAGTAATACAGCAGCGGCTGGCCGGCGCCGACGGCGCCGTCCAGAATTTCGCCGGTGAAGATGTGATGGTCGCCGCCGGGCAACACCTCGGCCACCCGGCAATCGAGCCAGGCCAACGAGCCATCGAAAATCGGCGCCCCGGTCACCTTGGTCGAAACGGCCAAATCGCTCCATTCCTTCGGCCCGCGCATGGCGAAACGCTGAGAAAGCGCCTCTTGCTCCTGGGTGAGCATGTTGACGGCGAAAAACCGGCTCTCTTGCAGGTGCTCGTGCATCTGCGCACGCTTGTCGACGCAGACCAACACCAGCGGCGGGTCGAGCGAGAGCGAACACACCGCGTTGGCCGTCATGCCATACATCTCTTCGCCGCGGCGCGTGGTGACCACAGTCACGCCGGTGGCAAAGTGCCCCATGATCCGCCGCTGTAGCTGATTGTCGAATGCTGCCATGGAGTTGAATCGCTCGATAGTCCCGGCCCTGATGGCCGACAGTGTCGCCTTTCGCTCCGCGAAAGCAGCGTTTGTTTTGCTCGGACTTATTGCTGCGGCTGTGAACGGCGATACGGCGTTTCTTTCGCGGAGCGAAAGACGACATTACGAGCCGCATCGCTAAGCTTTCGGATACTCCCATGGCTGGCGATATTCGCGGCTCAGCAATTGGTTGGCTTCGTCATCGCCGACGATGACCTCTTTCTCGCCGTCCCACTCGATGCTGCGGCCCAGCTTGAGCGACAGCATCGCCAGCAAGCTCATGTTGGTCGAGCGGTGGCCAATCTCGATGTCGCACACCGGCCTCGCTCCGGTCTTGATGCACTTTAAGAAGTCGGCGAACAGCTCGCGGATGTTTTGCTTGTCGGGCTCGTTCAGTTTCGGGTCTTCGTGCAGCGGCTGCTTGGCCCTGCCCATCGGGTAAAACGTCCAACCGTCTTCCCAGCCCATGTGGAACGTGCCGCCGGTGCCGTAAAAATAGCAGCCGAGATTGTGCTTTTCGGCGTCGTTGCCGGCGTAGAGCCGGTGCTCCCACTCGGCGGTGAACGACTCGAATTCGAAGGCGGCCACCTGCGTGTCGGGCGCGGTGGTGTTGTCGCGCCTAATATGGCGGGCGCCGGTCGAGTAAATCCGCTTGGGATATTTCTCTTCGGTCCACCACAGAATCTGGTCCATCCAATGGATGCCCCAATCGCCGAGCTGCCCGTTGGCGTAATTCAAAAACTGGCGAAAGCCCTTAGGGTGCATCGCCTTGTTGTAGGGAACGAGCGGGGCGGGACCGCACCACATGTCCCAATCGAGTCCTTCGGGCGGGTCGCTGTCGGGCACCGGCTCGCCAGGACCACCATAATAATGCACAAACGCCCGCACCATGCCGATCTTGCCGGCCTGGCCCTCTTTCAGGAACTTGATGCCCGACATGTTGTGCGGCGAGACGCGGCGATGGGTGCCCACCTGCACCACGCGGTCGTTGTCTCGGGCGGCTTTGACCATCGCCCGGCCTTCGCGCACGGTGTGGCCGATGGGCTTCTCGACATACACATTCGCCCCCGACTTCACCGCCGCAATCATGATCAGCGGATGCCAGTGATCGGGCGTGGCGACAATCACGATCTCGGGCTTCTCGCGGTCGAGCAATTCGCGGTAATCTTTGTAGCGCTTCGGCTGATCGCTCGATAGCTTGCCGACCTCGGCCAGGGCCAGCTCGAGTTGGTGATCGTCGACATCGCACAAGGCCGCCACCTGACACTCGCCCGAGCCGATGGCCTCGCGCAGGATGTTCGTTCCCCACCAGCCGCTGCCGATTAGGGCGGTGCGATATTTTTTTTCGGCCTTCGAGGCCAGCAACAAATGGGGCGCCGACAACGCGGCGCCCGCGGCAAGCGAGGATTGTACGAAGCCGCGACGCGATAGATACATGACAGGCGATCTCGATCGGGTTCAACGAAAACCGGCAACAGGTTTGAAGTTAATCGACCCAATCCTCGTCCGCAATGGGCGGGGTCAAGCATCGATGTTGCGGCTGGCCTGTTCCCTGTCCCCTGTTCCCTGTACCCTGTTCCTTGTACCCTAAATCCCACACATGGCGCAGGCCGAACAGCTCGTGACCGACGCCGGCCCGTTAATGCAACTGGCCGAGCGGTTGGACGCCGCGGAAGGCTTCGCCGAAGTGGTCGCCAGCCTGCAAGCCGGGCATGGCGCCACGCTCGACGGAGTCTGGGGGTCAAGCTGCGCGCTGGTCGTGGCCGCGCTGGCGCGGCACGCTCCCGGCCCACTGCTGGTTGTTTGCCCCCAACCGAGCGATCTGGACGACTTTTGCGATGACCTGGCGCTGTTCACGTCGCAGCGGCCCGAGCGGCTGCCCGCCTGGGAAGCGGCCTCCGCTGAACGCAGCGTCGACGACGAGACGTTTGGCGACCGGCTACGGCTGCTCAAGGCCCTGGATAGCGAGGAGCCGCCCCGGCTGATCGTCACCAGCATTCAGGCATTGTTGCAGCCGGTGCCCGAGCGCCAAGCCATTGCCCGGCAGACGCGGCGGCTGGCAGTGGGCGACATCGTCGATGTCGAGATGCTCGCTCGCTGGCTGGTCGAGCAAGGATTTCAGAACACTAGCGCGGTGCAGTTGCCGGGCGAGTTCTCCAGCCGAGGCGGCATTTTGGACCTCTTCGCCCCCGACTGGTATGACCCGGTGCGCGTCGAGCTGTTCGGCGACCAAATCGAGTCGATCCGTCGTTTCGAGGTGTCCAGCCAGCGCAGCCTGGCCGCGCTCGACACGATCGAGCTGACTGTGATGGAGCCGGCCGGTGGCGATTGCGAATTTTTTAGTTCCTATCTGCCCGAGGGAAGCTGGGTGCTGCTGGTCGAACCCTCGCAGTTGCGCGAAGAAGGCCGGCATTACGTCGAGCGGCTTGGGCCCGCGCCCCAGCCCTCTGCGAAGGGCAGCGGGAGTGATGCCCCAACCCCTAGTCTCCAGCCCCCAGGCCCTGCTTGCGACGCTCATCCGCTCGACGCGGCGCTCGAGCGGCTCTACCAATTCCCCTCGGTCACCGCCAGCAGCATTTCGATCGGCTCGATGGAGACCACCTGCCGATTGAAGATCGAATCGGTCGAGCGATTCAGCGGCGACATTGCCAAAGTGCGCGGCGAACTCGAAACCGCCGGCCAGGGGCAGCAGGTGTTTGTCGTTTGCCAGACGGAAGCCGAGGTCAAGCGGCTCGGCGAAATCTTCGAGGGCACGAGCCTTGCCGCGCAAGGCAAGCTGCATTTTCCACTCGGGCGGCTGCGAGCCGGTTTTCGGCTGGTCATCGAGCGTGTCGTGCTGGTGAGCGGCAACGAGCTGTTTCATCGGGCCGATCTTAGCCGTCCGTCGCGTCGGCGCCTGGGCCGAGTGATCGACAGCTTCTTAGAGCTGCGCGAGGGCGACTTCGTCGTGCACCTGGCTCACGGCATCGGCCGATACCGCGGCCTCAAGCTGTTGGGCGAAGAAGGCGAGGGCGACGAACACCTGGAGATCGAGTACCACGGCGGCACCAAGATCTATGTACCCAGTTCGAAGATCGAGCTGGTACAGAAATATGTGGGCGGCTCGAAGAGCCGGCCAACCTTGGCGCGCATCGGCGGCCAAACCTGGTTGCGACACAAAAAAGCCGCCGAAGCCGCCGTCACCGACTTGGCTGCCGACATGCTCGAAATGCAGGCCGCGCGGGCCTCGCGGCATGGCATCGGTTTTCCGCCCGACAGCGAATGGCAGCGCGAGTTCGACGCGTTGTTTCCCTATATGGAAACGCCCGATCAGCTTGCCGGCATTGCCGCCATCAAACGCGACATGCAGCACTCGCAGCCGATGGACCGCTTGGTCTGCGGCGACGTGGGCTATGGCAAAACCGAGTTGGCGATGCGGGCGGCCTTCAAGGCCATCGACGCCGGCTATCAGGTGGCCGTGCTCGTGCCCACCACGGTGCTGGCCGAGCAACATGGCCGCACCTTCCGCGGCCGCATGGCCGAGTTTCCGTTCGAGATCGCCGTGCTCAGCCGTTTTTGCACGGCAACGGAGCAGAAAAAAATCGTGCAGGGACTGGCCGACGGCTCGATCGATGTGGTGATCGGCACCCACCGGCTGGCCCAGTCCGATATTCAATTCAACAACCTTGGCCTGTGCGTGATCGACGAAGAGCAGCGGTTTGGCGTGGCGGTCAAAGAGCGGCTCAAAGCCTATCGCCAGATGGTCGACGTGCTGACGCTTACGGCCACGCCCATTCCGCGCACGCTGCACATGTCGCTGTTGGGCCTGCGCGACATCTCGAATCTGGAAACGCCGCCCGCCGACCGGTTGCCCATCGAAACGCGCGTCGTGCGGTTCGACCATGATCTGATCCGCCACGCGGCCTTGCGAGAATTGAACCGCAACGGACAGATCTTTTTCGTCCACAACCGCATTCACGACATCAAGCAGGTTGCCTGGAAGCTGCAGCAGATCGTACCCGAAGCCCGCATTGCCATCGGCCACGGCCAAATGCCCGAAGGCCAGCTCGAGCAGGTCATGCTGCAATTCATCGACCACCAATTCGACGTGCTGCTGGCGACCACGATCATCGAGAGCGGGCTGGACATTCCCAACGCGAACACCATTTTTATCGACGACGCCGATCAATATGGCCTGGCCGATTTGCACCAGTTGCGGGGCCGGGTGGGGCGGTACAAACACCGAGCGTATTGCTACCTGGTGGTCGACGAGGGCCGCTCGCTGACGGCCAACGCCGCCAAGCGGCTGGCGGCCATCGAGGAGTTCAGCGACATGGGGGCCGGCTTTGCCATCGCCATGCGCGACCTGGAAATCCGCGGAGCGGGCAACATTTTGGGCACCGAGCAGAGCGGGCATATTGCCGCCGTCGGTTATGAGCTGTATTGCGATCTGCTCGACAAGACCGTGCGAAAACTGAAAAAACTGCCGCCCAAGGTAATGATCGAGGTCAATCTTGATCTGCCGGGCGAGGCCTACCTGCCCCGGCGATATGTGCCCGACATGCGGCTGAAAATCGACCTCTACCGCCGGCTGGCCCGAGTGACCACACTGACCGAGTTGTCGGAGCTGGCGGCGGAGTTGACCGACCGGTTTGGGCCGCGCCCCCCGATTGTCGAGCGGCTGTTGACACGCACCGAGCTGAGCATCTTGGCCCATGGGTGGCAGATCGATTCGATCCACCGGGAAGACCAGTACCTGGTGTTCGGCTATCGCAACCGCGCTGGCATCGAAAAGCTGGCTGGGCGGTCGGCCGGGCGGCTGCGGGTGGTCGACGGCCGCAGCGCCTATCTGCCGATCGGCAAAGAGGTTGTCGATCCGGATGCGGTATACGCCGTGGTCAAATCAGTGTTGCAGCCGGCTTGAGAGGGCCAGTATACTTCCGCCGCCGGGCGGGCCGGCCGTACGTCAGAGATCGTTGCTGTGTGGCGGTTGTTTTATCCGATTCTGTTCGGCGTGACCGCGGCCTTGGCCGCCATGCTGTGGCTGCGCCATGGGTTGAGCGTGCAGTGGCTGGCGCTGGTCGACGCACGAACCGCCCGCGCGCAGGCCGCCGATCCGCCGGCCCGCTTCGAGCAATCCGGTAATCCCCCGCCGGCCGCATCGAGAGTTTCGTTCGACCAGGCCGCCAACACAGCGCCCGTGGCCCCCAGCGGCCTTCGGCGCCCGCCATCGAACTTGGAGTCGCTTGAAATCGGCGCGCCGATTTTAATGCAGAGCACCAAGGTGGTCGCCCGGATCCGCAACTCCGAGGTGATTCTGGCGGGCGATATCATGCCGCGCGTCGAGGAAGCCTTTAAGCACGTCTCGCCGCACTACGATCCGGCCATGCACGAGCAGCTCCGCGAGCACCTGTTGCGCCAGCTCTTGCAAGACGTGATCGACCGCAAGCTGATCGTGGCCGACGTGAAAAAGGGTATTCCGTCCGACAAGCTGCCTGAGTTCCAGAAACACATCGAGCAGCACTTCACCAGGAACGTGCTGCCGGCTCTGATGAAAGAAGCCAAGGTCAAGACCGAGCGCGAGTTTGCCGAAGAGCTAAAAAAACGCGGCTCGACCCTCGAAAGCGTCAAGCAGGAGTTCATCGAGCAAGCCTTGTATCAAGAGTGGATGAAGAAAGAGGCGACCGACGACGAGGAAGTGACCCACGAGGAGATGCTGCGGTATTATTACGAGCATTTCGACGAGTACAAATACGCGGCGAAGGCTCGCTTCGAGACGCTGCACGCCTCGTTCAAGAAACACCGCGATCGCCATGAAGCCTGGCGGTTGATCTGCGCGTTGGGCAACGAGGTGCTGCGAGGGCGCGCGTTTGCCGAGGTGGCCAAATCGCGCTCGGAGGGTCTGCACGCCGACCGCGGCGGCGCCTGGGACTGGACCACCGTGGGCAGCCTGCGGTCGAAAACCCTCGATGCCGCGGTTTTTTCGCAGCCGGTGGGTACTCTCGGCAACGTGCTGGAAGACAAATCGGGATTCACCATTGTCCGCGTGATCGAGCGCCAGGAGGCCGGGGTCAAGAGCTTTCGAGATACCCAGGCGGAAATCCGAATGAAAATTAAGGAAGAACGCGCAGAGAAACACCGCAAAGAGGCTGTAGAGAAGTTCTTAGCTACGAACCGCCCGAGCGCCTGGACCATCTTCGACGAGACGCCGGCCGTCGAACAAGCCACCGCGCCCAGCAAGCAGCCGGCGCGTCGCTGAACCGCAGCGGCGGCCCCCAGCCGCCGGTTTGAAAAGGGCGCCATGGCTCGCAACCTTGAACTGAAAGCGCGAGTACGATCTCTCGGCGATGCTCGGCGTGTGTGCCTCGAAATCGCGTCTTGGCATGCCCGCGAGCAGCAGGTCGATACGTATTTCGTCTGCCGCACGGGCCGCCTGAAACTACGTGAGCGCGACGGCGCGGCTGCCCAACTTGTGTGGTACGCGCGGCCCGACGGCGCCCAACCACGTGCGAGCGATTACGATCTCGTAACCATCGAGCAGCCTGCCATCTTAAAGCACGCGCTGAGTGCCGCTCTCGGCGTATTGGTCGTCGTCGAAAAAGACCGCGAAGTTTATCTGCACCAAAACGTGCGCATTCACCTCGATCGCGTTTCCGGCCTGGGAGAGTTTGTCGAGTTTGAGGCGGTGCTCGCCCCCGGCGACGATGAAGCCGCCGCCGCGCGGCTGGTCGAAGGGCTTGCCGTCCAGATCGGCATCGCGCCGAACGACCGCGTGGCCGGTTCTTACAGCGATCTGTTGCTTGTGAACGAAGCCCCGCCCGATTAAACTGCACTCTTGCGGTGCATGCCCATGAAAGGAACCTCCGGATGAGCGAGGCGGCCAAGCTTCGAGTCGGCGAGCAAGAATTCGAGTTGCCCATCGTCGAGGGGACGGAGGGCGAACGGGCGATCGATATCTCGCAGCTCCGAGCGCAGTCGGGTCTCATTACCCTCGATGAAGGGTACGTGAACACCGGCGCCACCACCAGCGCCATCACCTACCTCGATGGCGAGCAGGGCGTGCTGCGATATCGCGGCTACCCGATCGACGTGCTGGCCCAGCGCTGCGATTTTGTCGAGACGAGCTATCTGCTGATCTATGGAGAATTGCCCAACGCCGAACAGCTCGACGGTTTCCGCAAGTCGTTGCGGCGGCACACCATGCTGCACGAAGACATGAAGGCGTTTTACAACGGCTTCCCGCGCGACGCCCACCCCATGGCAATTCTCAGCTCGGTGGTGGGCGCGCTCTCGACCTTCTATCAGGACTCGCTCGATCCCCACAGCCCCGAGCAAGTCGAGGTGCAGATCTACCGGCTGATGGCCAAGCTGCCCACCATCGCCGCCTTCAGTTACAAAAAGTCGATTGGCCAGCCCTTCATCTATCCCCGCAACGATCTGACCTATTGCCAGAATTTCTTGCAGATGATGTTCGCGGTGCCGAGCGAACCGTATGAGCTCGACCCCGACTTTGTCGAGGCCTTGAACCTGCTGCTGATTGTCCACGCCGATCACGAGCAGAACTGCAGCACCTCGACCGTGCGGATGGTGGGTTCGAGCAACGCCAACTTGTTTGCTTCGATTTCGGCGGGCATTTGCGCGCTGTGGGGCCCGCTGCACGGCGGGGCCAACCAGGCCTGCGTCGAAATGCTCGAAAATATCCGCGCCGACGGCGGCGACGTCAAGAAGTACGTCAATATGGCCAAAGACAAAAACAGCCACTACCGGCTGATGGGCTTTGGCCACCGCGTCTACAAAAACTACGACCCGCGGGCCACGATCATCAAAAGCACCTGCGACCGGCTGGTCAAAAAACTGAAAATCAAAGACCCCATCTTCGACATCGCCCAAGAGCTGGAGGGCGTGGCGCTTTCCGACCCGTATTTTATCGAGCGGAAGCTGTACCCGAACGTCGATTTCTACTCGGGCATTATCTACCGGGCGATGGGCATTCCGGTGCAGATGTTTACGGTGCTCTTCGCCATCGGGCGTCTGCCGGGCTGGATCGCGCATTGGAACGAGATGCACCATTCTCCGACCAAGCGGATTGCCCGGCCTCGGCAAATTTACACTGGCGCCACCAAGCGCGAGTTTCTGCCGCGGGAAAAGCGCTAGTTCGCCACAACCGTTCGCTATTCTCACGCCCTCATCGACGAACGTGTCGTAGGACGAAGCTTTGCACGCGCAACGCGCCTCCACTTCCCCGAGCCGCCCGCCATTGAGTCCCGAGCTGACGGTGCGGCAGGTGGCCGCCGATTACGCCGGCTGCCGCGAGGTGCTTGCCCGCTATGGCGAAGCGGATCGTCCCGGCGTGAAGTTTGGCCATCTGGAGCCGATCGAGCGGTTCGCCGCTCGGCACGGCATTGCGGTGGCGACGCTCTTGGCGGAACTGGCCGGCGCATCGGGCGCGAGCACCGAGTTTCGCGGCGCGGCTCAGCGAAACGCTCATCGTCCGTTTCTCGCGGCGGCGTTGGTCTGCACGCTGTCGCTGGGAGTGGGCTGGGGCGGATGGCTGCTTTGGCAGATCGGCCGCGCGGGCAGCTTCGCGGCCGTGCCCGACCGCTTTGTCGTGGCGCATGGCGAAGCCCAGCTCTGGGGCTTTATCGCGCCGTTCATCATGGGCATCGCCTTGCGCTATCTGCCGACGGCGACCGGTCGAAAACCCCTTGCGCCGCCGCTGGTGCGCGGGCTGCTGATCGTGTTGTTCGCCGGCGTCCTCGGCAGCTTTGCCGCGTCGCTGGCGCCGGCGGCCGCCGGCTGGTTGAGCCTGGGCAGTGGCGGATTGCTTTGGCTCGCCGCCGCGGGTTTCCTGGCCATCGTGTTGGCGCAGACGGGCGGCAAGACGCAACTCACCTGGGCGCGGCTGGTGCTGGCGGCGGCGGGCTGGCTGCTGGCTTGGGCCACGCTGATGCTGGCAGTGCGCACACAACAAACCGCCGACGCGCCGCTGTACTCCGAACGGACGCGATTGCTATTGTTGCAATTTGCCGTGTTCGGTTTTGCGCTGAATGCGATCTACGGTTTCGGCTTGCGGTTGCTGCCCGGCTTTTTGGGCGCCGGCTCGCCGCGGGCCGCGCCCGTCGAGTTGACGTTTTGGCTGCACAATATCGGCGCGGTGGCTTTGAACGCGGCGCCCCAGCGGTGGCCGTGGCTGCGCGCGGCGGGGGCGGTGCTGATCATGGCCGGGGCGGCATCCTACGCGGCCGGCATGAGAGGCTTTCGCCGCCGCGGACGCCCGCCCACCGACCATTCGTGGTCGGCCTCGCGCCCCGAGATCGGCGTTCACTTTTTGCGATATTACATCCAATGCGCCTTTGCCTGGCTGTTGGTCGGCTTGCTGATTCTCACCGCGGAATCGCTCCGCGGGGCGATGGCGGACGCGCCCCCTTCGCACAGCGTCATCGGCGCTGCACGGCACGCGCTGGCGGTCGGCTTTATGACCACGCTCATTCTCGGCATCGGTCAGCGGCTGCTGCCCATCCTCGGGCAGACGCTGTTGGCATGGCCGCGATTGGTGAAGCCGATTTGTTTTCTCGTTCAAGCGGGCTGCGCTCTGCGCGTGACCAGCGAGTTGGCCACGGCGGTTTGGCCTTCGGCCTATGCGGTGATGCCCTACTCAGTGCCGCTGGAGTTGACAGCGCTCGTGTTGTTCGCCGCGAATTGCCTGCGCACGTTATGGCCCCCCGCCGATTCCTTGTTGACCCGGGGCATGGTGACCGCTCGCTCGTCGCTGAAAACGCTGCTTGCCGAATACCCGGCTCTGGAAGACGAACTGATTGCCTGGGGGTTTGGCTATGTCGCGCGGACGCGCGCCGTGCCCGGCGAATTGACGCTGGGCTCGTTCGCGGCCGGCGAGGGCCACAACGCCGCCGAAACCATCGAACGCATCAACGCCTGGCTGGCCGAGCATTCGCCGCCGGAGCGATGAACTCGCAACCGCAAACCCGCGGGTCGATGCCATTCAGCGGGTGGGAACATTCGGCGTTATGCCATAGATGATAATGCCGACGCAATTGCCTATACCAACCGTATTTCGTGGCGGGCCTGACCATGATTGAAGCGGTGCGCGATGCTGTTCATGCTCTCAACGGGGAAGGCTTCTTCGCGCAACTGCGTCCGCAGCCAAACCAAGAACGTGCAACGGTCTAGCTCGCCGCAAACGACCGGGCATCGCCCAAGCTCCGCCCTAGCCACCGTAGTGAAAAAGGCGCGGCTGCGCGATTACTTGCCCGCGTAGTCGCGCACTTTGTCGCGGACCAACGTTAAACCGATGCGGGTGGCGTTCGGTTCGCCGCGGGCAAGGGCCTCGGCCATGTGCAGCGCCTGCTTCGGCTTGGCCTGGGCCGGCAGAGGCGGTTCGTAGGGATCGGTGATCGCCTCGACAATCACGGGGCCGGGCGTCTTAAAAGCCATTTCCATCGTCGAGCGGATCTCGCCAGGCTGCTCGATGCGAAAACCCTTCGCGCCGCAGGCCTCGGCAAACCGCACAAAGTCGAACGGCTGCAAGCGAATGCCAAACTCGGGATTGCCCAGAAAGACCATCTGCTCCCACATGATCTGCCCGAGCACGCCGTTTTTGATGATCACGATCTTGATCGGCAACTCGTATTTCACCGTGGTCAAAAACTCTTGCATCAGCATGGTGAAGCCGCCGTCGCCGATCACCGCCACCACCTGCCGGCCCGGATACGCAAGCTGCGCGGCATTGGCATACGGCAGACCGGGCGCCATGGTGGCCAACGTGCCGGAGAGCGAATACTTCTGGTTCCGCTTGATGCGGATGTGCCGAGCGGTCCAGGTGGTGATGGTGCCGCAGTCGGTGGTGAAAATGGCGTCGTCGGCCAACAGGTCGCTCACCGCGCGGACCACGCGCTGCGGCTTCAGCGGCACGTCGTCGCGGCTTTCGCGCTGATCCATCAATTCGAGCCATTCCTTATAGCGCTCTTGGGCCTTTTGCAAAAATGAGCGATCGGTCTTGGGCTTCAAGAGCGGCATCAAGGCCTGAATGGTTGCGCGCGCGTCGCCCGTCAGCCCGACGTCGATGGGCACGCGCATGCCGATGCGTTCGGCGTCGCGGTCGATTTGCACCGCGCGCACCTTGCCCGGCTCTGGCAAGAATTTCACATACGGAAAATTGCTGCCGATCATCAGCAGCGTATCGCACTCTTCCATGGCTTTTTCCGAGGGAAGCGTGCCGACCAGCCCCAGGCCGCCGGTGGTGTAGGGCGAATCATCGGGAATGACCGCTTTGCCCAACAACGCTTTGACCACGGGTGCGGCCAGCAAGTCGGCCAGTTGCTCGACCTCGTCGCCGGCGCCCAGCGCGCCCTGCCCGACGAGCATGGCTACCTTCTTGCCCTCGTTCAGCAGGCCGGCCGCTTCTTTCAACAGATCGGCCCGCGGCACCGCGGCGTCGGGATTGAAATGCGCGGTCGTGTGCGGCTTGCCTTTGACGTTCATCATCGAGTAGTGCTTGTCCTTGGTCGGCCAGTCTTGCACGTCGACCGGGCAGACCAGGTGAGCCACGCCGCGCCGGGCCATTGCCGAGCGGCAGGCCGAATCGACCAGCAGATTGACTTGCTCGGGACCGAGAATTTGCTCGCTGAACACCGCCACATCGTGGTACAGCGCCAGAATGTCGATCTCTTGCTGAAAACCCGTGCCGATCAGATCGTGATAGGTTTGCCCGGTGATGGCCAACACGGGCTGCAGATCGAGCTTGGCGTCGTAGAGCCCGTTGAGCAGGTGAACGGCGCCGGGGCCGGATGTGGAAAGACAGACGCCCAGCTTGCCGGTGAACTTGGCATAGGCGCAGGCCATGAAGGCGGCGCCCTCTTCATGCCGCACCTGAATAAAGCGGATTTTTTCCTGCCGCTTGCGCAGCGCTTCCATAATGCCGTTGTTGCCATCGCCGGGATAGCCAAAGATCATCGACACGCCCCACTCCAGAAGTCGGTCGATCAGCAGGTCGGAGGTATTGGTGGCCATTTCGCATACTCCTTTTCGTGCCAGGGACAAAGCGCCGCGGGATGGCCAAGCGGCGAGCAATTTTCATTCCGTCCCTGGCCCATCGCGTCGCAGGGAACAGGGAACGGGGAGCAGGGAACGGGGGAACGGGGAACAGCCGGTGCGACGCCCGCTGGCAGATCGCATGGGCGGCCTTGCCATTGGCCTAGGAGCTTCCGCTTCGGACACGCTGAATCCCGAATCATTCCCTGGCCCTTTCCGCTCGAGCAAAGTTTCTCTACGGAAAGCAGGCCCTGCCCCGGGCGACGTTCCGCTAGAAACCTTGGCCTCCTGCCCCTGGCCTCGGCCGCGGAAGGAAAGCGTTGCTTTTTTTCAACGTGGTTGACAAAGGGCGACTGCGGCAAAGCGGTAAGCCGCAGGGGCGGGGGACGCCTAACGGTCGAGCGGATAACGGTTTAACCGCGCCCGTCATGGAGCCGTCGGTTGATGGATTTCGGCGGCACCGCGGTTGCTTGGTGGTCTTCCGCTCCAACGGTAACCGCGGCCCCTGCGGCCGTCGGAATAAAACGTTGATCGCAAAACGCTCGGCACAAGGCCGGAAGCTACCGCTGGCTCCTATGATCCGCATCACCGAAATCAACGACATCGCCGAACTAAACGGCTACCCACTGCTGTGGCGGTCGCTGCTGGGGCAGACCCGCGGGGCATCGTATTTCCAATCGCTCGATTGGCTCCAGGCTTATTGGCGACATTTCGGGCACGATCAGCAACTGCGCGTGCTGGTGGTCCGCGCGGGCGACGAACCGCTGGGCATCGTGCCGCTGGTATTGCGGACCGAACGCACGCGGCTGGGGCCGTTGCGGGTGCTCACTTATCCACTCGACCATTGGGGCGTGTTTTATGGTGCGATCGGGCCGCAGCCGGCCGCGACGCTCACCGCCGCCTGCAAGTATTTGCGCGCCAGGCCGCAAGACTGGGACGTGCTTTCGCTGCGCTGGGTGCATCGCGACGCCCACGACCACGGCCGCAGCGAACACGCGATGCGTTTCGCGGGTTTCACGCCCTGCGAGGAAATCGGCGAACGAGCGGCCGCGATCGATCTGACCGGCACCTGGCAGCAATACTGGTCATCGCGCGGCAGCCATTGGCGTGGCAATGTAAGCCGATGCGAACGAAAGCTGGCCGAGCAGGGTGGCGCGACCTATTGCCGCTATCGGCCTCAAGGCGCCGCATTTGGCGACGCCGATCCGCGCTGGGACCTGTTTGAGACCTGCGTCGAGCTTGCCGGCCGCAGTTGGCAAGGCGCGGCGACCGATGGCACCACGCTCTCGCACGAGGCGGTACGCGACTACTTGCGCGAGGCCCATGCGGCGGCGGCGCACGCCGGCGGGTTCGATCTGAATTTGCTGTATCTGGGCGACCGCCCGGCGGCCTTTGCTTACAACTATTACTACCGCGGCCACATTTTTGGCCTGCGCATGGGCTACGATCCGTCGGTTTGCTCGGCAGGGGCCGGCACGGTGTTGATGCGGCGGATGATTGCCGACAGTTTTGAGCGCGGCGATCATACGTTCGAGCTGGGCCCCGGCTCGTTGGCAGCCAAGCGACCCTGGCAGACCTCGCTGGAGACTAGCTACCGCTACAGCCACTTTGCCGCCGCGCCTCGCGCACAGGCAATGCGGCTACGGCGACACGTGAAAAAATGGCTCGATGCCGGCGCGCTCATAAGCCGCTAAGAAAGCAAAAGGCGAACCACAAAGAACACCAAGGCCACAAAGATAAGGAAGAGGTGAGGCGCAGTGGCATCGGTGAGCGTCCTGCACGCCCACTGACAGCAAGAGAATACCTTACTTTCTTTCGCTTTATGCTCTTTGTGTCCTTTGTGGTTAAGCCCTCGTGGTTAGATCTCCCGCAGCAACGCTACGGCGCATCAACATCGGGGCCGGGCCCGGGCGGCATGGCGCCCGGTGGCATGGCGCCGGGCGGAAATGCTCCCGGTGCGCCGGGGAACCCGCCAGGACCCATCGGCCCGCCAGGACCCATCGGGCCACCCGGTCCGGCGGGGCCGGGCATGGCCGCCGGCTGCAACGGTTGACCGCTGCGGATTTGCTCCTGCTTGAAGGCCTTCATCGCCGCCGCTTCGCGGCTCAGCTTAAACTCAGGACCTGGCGGGAAATACTGCACGTCGTCGGTCTGCCAATAGGGGCTCGGAAGGGTCTGGCCGCCGATGCTCATTTGGCAGCCGGTCATGCTCACTGCCGCCACGATGCCCAGGCCGCCAAGCAGCCGCCCGGTCAGGCGAAGATTCGAGATTTTCATGCGACCTCTCCCAAAACCCATGACCTCTGCAAATCGCCCGGCTTTCCTAAAGCTTGCCCTAATCGGCGCCGGCCGCAAAGGCGGTACAATTGTCACGCTGCTTATCGGCGAGTGTCAGCGGGATGCTTGAGAAAATCTCTGTCGAACGCCAGAGCGATCGGATTCGGTTGCCAAAACCGATCGGGGCCATTAGCCAATTGTGCCCGAATTGCCCCCAATTCTTTGCCAGCTTGCCGAGGTTGCGTTATGCTGGTAGTTGATTTTCTCCGCCCCCTCAGGAGCCGATGATGAGCGCTCCCTCGAAACCAACGACGTCTCTGGGCACGCGCCTGGGCGTCCGCGCCGGTTTGTTGTTCTGTCTGTTGGTCGGCTCGACCACGGTCGCTCGCGGGCAAGGCGGCCAGCCGATTCCCTCGCTGGTCTATTTCACCACGATGGCGCCGTATTACGACGGCGACTATGTGGCCGCGCAGCAGTTGTTCATGGGTGCGGGCACCGGCGCCGTCAAAAACGCCGTGTTTGGTTTCTGGATCGACTCGATCTGCTACCAGACGATGCAGGGCGAGTGCTTCTACCAGATGGGCAATCATGCCGCCGCGGTGGTGAACTACGAAGTCGCTTTGCGGCTGTTTTTGAAATTCAACGATTATTTTTTGCGGGTGCAATTTCCGCCCACGATTGGCATCATGCCTCCCAGCCAGGTTGCCCCCGTCCCCTGGTATGTGACGCAGCGGCCGACCGTGCTCGGCCAATACGCCACCCAGTACAACTCATTTCAGGGAACGCTCAACAACAACGCGGCCATCATGCGTGGCGGCGTGGTGGCGCCGCCCGTCCTGGTGCCGGTCAATATTCGTGAAATCGTCCGCTGCACGTGCCTGGCGTTGCGCCGGTGGCGCGAGCTGCTGGGGCCGACTTGTCCGCACCACGAGTTGACCCGCGAGTTGGTGGCCGCCTTGGGACTGCGCCCGGCAACGCCCAATCACTGGTCGGAAACCTGGGTCGAGCTGGAGCTGGCGCTGGCGCATTGTGCGGCGGGCAAAACGCAGACCGCCCGAAAGTATTTGCAAAACGCCGAGCTCGTGGCCGGTCAGTTCGAACATCCCTTTACCTGCACCGTGCTCTTGGAACTCGGGCGGCTCGATCTGGAAGCGGGCGATTACCAATCGGCGGCGAAGAACTTTCTGGAAGCTTCCTGGAGCGCGGCGATCTATCAGGATTTTGGCGTGCTCGAAGAAGCCTTGCGCTACGGGGCGCTAACGCACATGCTTTCCGATGGCCAAATGCTCTATCCGCCGCTGGTGGCGGCCACCGCCTGGGCGGCTGCCGGAAAACTGCGCCAACTCAACGCCTCGCTGTTGCTCTCGGCGGCCGAAAACCAGTCGATGCTCAACCAGCCCGGCCTGGCCGCCGCATCGCTCGGCTCGGCCAGAGTGTTGGTGGCGGCGGGTGACATGTCGCGCGGCAAGATCGGCGCGCGGATGAACTATCTCAGTGCGCTGGCTTCCTATCAGCTCGGCCAACGGGAGGTGGGCGATGTATCGTTGACCGCCGCGCTGGCCTTCCAAACCCTCGGGTCGATGCGAATCTTCCACATGGGGTTGGTTGACAAGCTTTGGCTCGAACGCGAGTTCACGGGCTTTTCCGATCGCAATGCCGTCGATCTGTTCGGCCAGGTTTTGCGCGATCCCACGCCCACCGATTGGGCCTTCGATCCGCTCGAAGCGTTGTCGACGATGACCGTGCCGCATCCGCTGTTCTACGAGCATTGGTTTGAGGCCGCCCTGGAGCGTAAAAGCGGGGGCGAGCATCAGCATCTGCTGGAAATTGTCGATCGGCTGCGCCGGCACCGCTTCTTGACCACCACCGACATGGGCGGGCGCGTCTTGAACCTGCGGTGGGTGCTCGAGGCGCCCCACCGAGATCTCGATGCGGCAATTTTGCTCGAACGGCAGACGCTGATGACGCGCTATCCCGCCTATGCCAAACGCTCGCAGCGGGCCAAAGAGCTGCAGCGCGAGCTGGCGGGGCTGCCCTTGGTCATCGATAGCGAGGATGAAACTCAGCAAGAAGTCGCCCAGCAGCAGCAGGCCAAACTGGCCGAGTTGACGGCTCTGAGCAACGAGCAAGAACTGCTGCTGCGCCAAATGGCCCTGCGCCGCGAAGCCTGCAGCCTGGTCTTTCCACCGCTGCGCGAAACCAAGCAGGTCATGGAGCTGCTGCCCGAGGGCACCGCCCTGCTCACCTTTTTCACGACCACCCGCTACACCTACGCCTTTTTGATGACGCATGACAAATACGGCTATTGGGACATCAAGCAGAAGCAGCCGGGCAGTTTTCAAAAGCGGCTCAGCCAGTTGCTGTGGTCGCTGGGCAATATTGAGCAGCTCAAGGAACTGAAGCTGAAAAACCTGACCGACACCGCGTGGAAAAAGCCCGCCCATGAAATCTATGACCTGTTGATCAAAGGCTCGAAGGCCGAGCCGACCAAGGCGTTCGACGAGCTGGTGATTGTGCCCGACGGATTGCTGTGGTATGTGCCGTTCGAGGCTCTGCAAGTGTCGGAAGGCGCCGTCACCAAGCCGCTGATCGCCAACTTGCGCGTGCGCTATGCGCCGACGGTGGGACTGGCCGTGGGCGACCGCCGCCGGCGTCCCACGTCGGGCAACACCGCCGTGGTGGTGGGGCGGATGGTGCCGCGCGGCACCGCCGAGAGCGAAATGGTCTCGGCGGCCTATGACGAATTGGCCCAGGCGGTGCCCGGCGCCGTGGCGCTGCGCGACAGGCCGCCGGCTTCGGGCGCCGTCTACTCCTCGCTGTTCAACCGCCTGATCGTGCTAAACGAAATCGGCCTCACCGACGAAGGCGCCTACGACTGGTCGCCGCTGCAGCTTGACAGGGGGACGCCGGGCAGCACGCTGGGCGCCTGGATGTCATTGCCCTGGGGCAGTCCCAACACGGTGATTCTGCCGGGCTTCCGCACGCCGGCGGAACGGTCGCTCAAGGGCGTTTCGCTCGACGCCCCCGGCGATGAACTGTTTCTCTCCGCTTGCGGGCTGATGGCCACCGGCACGCGCACGGTGTTGATGAGTCGTTGGCGGACGGGCGGTCGCTCGAGCATGGACCTGGTGCGCGAATTTGCTCAGGAGTTGCCGCACACGACCGCCTCGGACGCCTGGCAGCGGAGCGTGCAGTTGGTGAGCACACGGCAGCTCGATGCCGAGAACGAACCGCGCGTCAAGTTGACGACGCAAGAAGAGGCTCCGACAGCGGAGAGCCCGTTCTTCTGGGCCGGTTATTTGCTGTTCGATACCGGCGCGTTGCCGCGCACCGGCGACGATGAAGACGACGAGGCCGACGCCGACGTGAACGCGGTTCTGGCGAACGCCAAGCCGCCGGCTCTGCCCGACGCCAAAGCGCCCGAGGCGAAAGATCCCGATCCGCAAGCACTTCGGCCCAACGCCGACGCGGCGGCAATGGATGAGGCGCCCGCCGCGCAGGCCGAGCCGCCGGTGGGGCGTCGAGCGAAGCGCAGGGCCGCCGCCCGCGATGAAGCGCAACAGCGCGCCTTGCCAGACGATTTTGAGCAGGCCGAGGGCGGCTTTGCGATGCCAGCGGATGACCCCGCGGCGCTGGAGGAAGCCGGCGACGAAGCGAAGCCCAAAAAGCGCACGCGCGTCCCGCGCGCCGAGCGCAAAAAGCCGCCCGCCAAAACCAAGCGACCTCGCACAGCTCCTTGAGAGCACAGCGCCTTGAGCGTGCAGCGCCTTGAGCGTGCAGAACCCGGTGGCTGGGGCAAGCCTAAGCGATGCCCCGGCTGATCTGCTTCCGGGGCATCGGCAAGCCTCTGTCCCAGCCACCGGCGCTGGTCAGTTTTGACATTCACGGTGTGCGGAAGACCGTAGGGTGGGCCGAGCGCAGCGAGTCCCACCGTTTGCCGGATAATTGTTGCCGCGCCGCGTCACAACCAGAAGGTGGGACTCGCTGCGCTCGGCCCCATACGCATCAAGTTAACCTGATTCCACCGCAAAACGTCTGTAGGGAACGCCCTCTGTGGCGTTCCGGGAACTGCGATTCTACGTCGCGCCGCCCCCCGCGGAACGCCACGGCTCCTTAATCGCGGGCTTCGTGGAGCAGGACACCGGAATAAAACCGCTCGCGCCCGGCGGGCGTGTCGAGCAGCAAGGCCCCATCGTCGCCGATGCCGGCGCACAGGCCCGCGATTCGCCGGCTGCCTAGTGAAAGCGTCAGGCGCCGGCCATGCTGCATACAAAGCTCATTGGCCCGCCGTGCTAGCGATTCGGGCACCCGCCCCAACACCTCCAGCGCGTCGTTCAGGCGTTCCAACAGCACCAAAAGCAATGTTGTGCGATCGTGCCGCCGGCCCGATAGATCGGCGAGCGTGACCAGTACGCCGGCCAGCTCGGGCGGGGCGTCGCTCGCCCAATCGTTGACGTTGCAGCCGATGCCCAGCACGTGTCTGCCGTCGGCGAGCGCCTCGACCAGAATGCCCGCCAACTTTCGACCCGCGGCGAACACGTCGTTGGGCCAATGCAGGCCGATCTCCTCTTGTCCGACCAGCGGGGCGATGGTTTCGATCAAGGCCACGGCGGCGGCCAGCGAGAGCAGAGGAAAATGGCGCGGCGCGATTTGCCGCGCGACGGGGTCGAACAGCAAACTGAAGGCGATGCTGCCCGGCCCGGTCCACCAGCGATTGCCGCCGCGCCCGCGTCCCGCGGTTTGCCCCTCGGCGATCACCAGCAGGTTTTCGTGGCGCGGAGCGCGCGCGGCCATCTCGCGCACGTAGTCGTTGGTCGATGCCAGCGACTCGTGGCATTCGAACCGATCGACCAGCCGGGCGGCGTTCAGCCGCGTTAAGTCATAATCTTCGTGAGGCATAGTTCACACTTGATAGGGCAACCGGATAAGGTACTTGCGCCATACGTTGGTGACGGGTAATAAAATTGATACAATTGGCCGGCCCCGCGAGCAATCTCTATGAAAATCACCCAAGTCGTCTGTCAGATCCTTCGGATCCCGCAAATCATCGCCAAAACGGCCAGCAGCCAGGACGCCGTGCTGGTGCGGGTGCGCACCGATAGCGGGCTGGAGGGCGTCGGCGAGGCCGATAGCTCGCCGGAGGTCGTCAAGGCGATTATCGACGCCCCGTTCAGCCACAATATCGCCTGCGGCTTGCGGCAGATTCTCGTCGGCCAGAATCCGCTGGAGAGCGAACGGCTCTGGCAAGAGATGTGGCGGCGCACCATGTACTTCGGCCGATCGAGCGTCGCCATCACCGCGATGGCCGCGGTCGATATGGCACTCTGGGACCTGAAGGGCAAACATTTTCGCGAGCCGATCCATCGGCTGCTCGGCGGCAAGCGATTCGACCGCATCCCCGCCTATGCCTCGATCTTGTTTGGGCGCGACGGACGCGAGACGGCCGAGATCGGCCGCCGCTGGATCGGCGCCGGCTACCGCGCGGTCAAGTTCGGCTGGGAGCCGATGGGGCAATCGGAGGCCAACGATATCGACCTGGTGCGCGGCGCCCGGCAGGGCGTGGGCGACGATGCCACGTTGCTGATCGATGCCGGCTGCGTCTGGGATGCCCGGACGGCGCTGGCCCGCGCCCGGGCGTTCGCCGACTTCCGGATAGGCTGGCTGGAAGAGCCGCTGCTGCCCGACGACGTCGAAGGCTACGTTTGGCTGCGCGACCGCTCGCCGGTGCCCATCGCGGCGGGCGAAGAGGAATGCGGCCGTGCCGCGTTTCGACCGTTGATCGACCGCCGGGCGCTCGACGTCTATCAGGTCGATCTTTCTCGCAACGGGTTCACCGACGCCTGTTATGTTCGCAGCCGGGTTGAGGAAATCGGCGCGCGGCTCTGCAATCATTGCTATACCAGCCCCTTAACGGTGGCGGCCAGCTTGCACTGGCTGAGCACCTGCCGCGACGCTTTTTTGTTTGAAGATTGCGTGGAAGATTCTCCTTTGCGGCACGAGCTGACGCACGAAAAAGTGCAGGCGGTCGATGGCTGGATCGCCGTGCCCGACGGTCCCGGCCTCGGCGTGACGCTGGATGAAGACTTTGTGGCTCGGCATTTGGTATCGCAGTCGTCGTAACGGGGGCTGGTGGCTGAGCCTGGGCCGCGCAAAATCGCCGTTTTGCGACGCGAACAGGCCAAGCGTGTTGCGCCAGATTCGTTCCGCGCCGCCACCATCCGGGCTCTCTTGCCCGGATGGTGAATAAGATGCGCGGCCGGAACGCCCTCAGCTCGAAATCTGCTTCACTATCCAGCTTGGGGTTTGTTGAGTTATTCATGGAGGCCCGTAGGATTCGATAGCGTGCGGTAACTCACCCGAAGTCTTGGACTTAGCATACGTCGCTATGAAGAGACGTGAGCTTACGAACCGGCCAGCTCGTCCTGCCACTGCTGTATCAGCGCCAGCGCCGCGAGCGGTGAGAGCGAATTCACGTCCGCCTGGCGAATTTTTTCCAACAGCGGGTTTTCCGGCGCGGCAAACAGCGTGAGTTGCAAATCGCCCGAGACGCGCATTCGCTGGCGGGCCAGCTTAGGCCGACCTTGTTCGTCGAGATGTTCTTGCTCCAACCGCGCCAGAATTTGCTTGGCCCGTTCGAGCACCTCGCGCGGCACTCCGGCCAGCCGAGCCACGTGGATGCCGTAGCTCTTGTCGGCCGCGCCCTCGATGATCTTGTGCAGAAAAATCACTTCGTCCTGCCACTCGCGCACCGCCACGTTCAGGTTCTTCACCCGCGAAAGCGAGCCAGCCAAATCGGTCAGCTCGTGATAGTGCGTGGCGAACAGCGTGCGGCAGCCGGCCCGATCGTGCAGATACTCGACAATCGCCCAGGCCAGCGACACGCCGTCGTAAGTGCTGGTGCCCCGCCCGATCTCGTCCAAAATCACCAGGCTCCGCTCGGTGGCCGTGTTCAGAATCCGCGCGGTCTCGGTCATCTCGACCATGAACGTGCTCTGGCCGCGGGCCAGTTCGTCGCTGGCGCCGACGCGGGCAAAAATGCGGTCGGCCACGCCCAGCATTGCCTCGCGGGCCGGCACAAAGCTGCCCATCTGCGCCATCAACGCGATGAGCGCCACCTGGCGGATATAGGTGCTCTTGCCCGCCATGTTGGGCCCGGTGATCAGCAGCATCAGGCCTTCGTCGGGTCCGGCCGAAACGTCGTTGGGCACGAAAGTTCCCTCGGCCAGCCGCACATCGAGCACGGGATGGCGGCCTTCAACGATCCGCAGCACGGGTTCTTCGACCACCGTGGGTCGGCAATAGCCGCGATCGCGCGCCAGCTCGGCCAGGGCCGCCAGCACGTCCGCCTGCGCCAGCGCTCCGGCGGTCGCCCGCAAGCGCCGCGCACCGGCCGCCACCAGGTCGCGCAGCTCCAGAAACAGCTCGTGCTCCAGCTCTTTGGCTTTCTCGTCGGCGGCCAATACCTTCTCTTCATATTCCTTCAACTCGGGCGTGATGTACCGCTCGGCGTTCTTAATGGTTTGCTTGCGGATGTAACCCGGCGGCACTTTGTCGCGGTGCGTATGGGTGACTTCCAGGTAGTAGCCAAATACCTGGTTGAAGCCGACCTTCAGATTGGCGATGCCCGTCCGCTGGCTTTCTTCGGCCTGATAGCGGGCGATCCACTGCTTGCCGCCGGCCGCCAGCTCGCGCAGGTTGTCCAGGTCGGCGTTAAAACCTGGCCGGATCAAGCCTCCCTCGGTGCTGATCAGCGGGCAATCGTCGACCAGCGCGGCGTCGAGCTGACCGCGAATGTCGGGGCAAAGATCGAGCTCGTCCTCTAGCCGCGTCAAGAGCGTCGCCTTTCGAGCGGTGAGCTTGGCCTTGAGCGTGGGCAGAGTGCGTAGCGTGCGGGCTAAAAAGCTGAGATCGCGCGGACTGGCCCGCCCGGTGGTCACGCGGGCCAGCAATCGCTCGACATCGTAGATTCCCCGCAGTTGCTCGCGCAGCTCATCGGCCAGTTTGCTGTCGGCCAGCAATTCGGCGATCGCGTCGAGCCGCTCGTTGATGTCGGCCAGCGAAGTGAGCGGGTTGGCAATCCAATCAGCCAGCAGCCGCGCGCCCATCGCGGTGACGGTGCGGTCGAGCACTTCGACGAGCGACCCTTCGCGCCGGCCTTCACGCAGCGTGCGCGTGATCTCCAAGCTACGGCGGGTCGCCTCGTCGATCTCCAGCGCCTGTCCGAGCCGATAGGGCATCAGGCGATCGATGTGCGAGAGCGACGATTTTTGCGTTTCGCAGAGATAGTCCAAGATTGCGCCGGCGGCGCGGATGGCGGCGGTGTCGTGATCGTCAAAGCCGAATCCTTCGAGCGTTTGTGTGCCGAAATGTTTGGCCAGCGCCTGCTGCGCCGCCGTGTGGCCGAAGGCCCAGGCCGGCCGCCGAGTGACCACGAGTCTTTCCTTGCCCTGTGCCGATGGCGCCTCGGCCTCGTCGGCCAACAACAACTCGACGGGGGCGATTCGCGCCAGTTCATCCGCCAACCTTGCCTGGGGCAGTTGCGCCGCCAGAAACCGCCCGGTCGAGAGATCGATCCAGGCCAGCCCAACTGGTTCGCCGGGCACCAACGCCGCCAGGTAATTGCTCTCGTGCGGATCGAGCAGCGCGTCGTCGGTCACCGTGCCGGGCGAGACCACCCGCGTCACTTCGCGCTTGACCAGCCCTTTGGCCAACCGCGGGTCTTCGACCTGCTCGCAAATGGCGGCCCGCAGGCCGGAGGCGATCAGCTTGCCCAGATAGCTTTCGAGCTGATGGTGCGGAAAGCCGGCCATCGGCACGGGGTTCTCGCCCTTGTCGCGGCTAGTGAGCGCCAGCCCCAACACCCGTGCGGCCAGTTTGGCGTCGTCGTGGAACAGCTCATAAAAGTCGCCCATGCGGAACAGCAGCACGCATTCGGGGCAGGCCGCTTTGGCGTCGAGATATTGCTGCATCATCGGCGTCACGCCGCGCGCGCCGCCATTAGGCAAAGTTGACGACGACTTGGACGAGACCACCGCCATGCGGCACCGTTGCAAGAGGAATGCGAGAGCCGATCAGAAGGCGGCTGGCCTTGGCTTCTGCCGGCGCAGCCAGTTGGCAAATTGCACCAACGCGCCGATATAGAGTCCCAGCAAGCCCAGGCGAATCAGGCTGACCAATCCCAAGCCGATAAAAAAACCGACGCGCTGCGGAGTTCCCGGCGCAAATTGGTCGGCCTGTAGCGACGTTTGCCACACGGCAACGCCCATCGCTGCGATGGTGCCGGCCACCGCCACCATGGCGATCCACAGCCCGGCCGGCTTGCGCAGTAGAATCAAGACGTTCGCCGGAATGCCGAAGAGAGCGGTAAGCAGGCCCGCGGCAATTTCAGCCACCACACTGCCAATCAGCGGGCTTTGCTCGCGCGCGAGCATGAAGTAGCCGGCGATCGACAAGATCACCATGATGGCACGGAGGCAGCAGAACACCAGGTCGATAATTGCCATCGTCTTCGTGTAGCCGGGCAAACCCGCGGCGGCGCCGCCGTACTGGGCCTGGGATCCGCGCGGTGCGAGATACGGATTCTGCGACTCGAAAGGCGATGCCATGGCGATGCTCCGCGGTAGGGCGAAAGGGCAGGGCGAAGCGAAGAGTATAACGATCTCGGCGCGGAATTGCGAACCCTTGGCTTGCGATTTGCGTTGCTCCGCTTCCTCTTCGAACACCGCTTTTATAACTCTTGCCGGGAGCAAGGCCCATGGACGCGCCCACCGCTGCCACCGATTTGGAAACCGACGAAACGCAGCGTCAAATCCAACCGGAAGCACAAGAATCTGCGAAACCGCACGAAGCGGCGGCGCGGCTGCCCGGCGAGGTGCCCGAAGGACTTGGCGTCGAATCGCTGGAAGACCGCGTGCTGCTTTCGGCCGATGCGGCTGGCCAGGACGTCGGGGCACCCTCCGCGGCTCCGCCTGAAGAACCGCCGGCCCTGGTCGGATCTCCGGTCGCCGGTGAAAATGCCGGGGCGAATGGCTCGCAGGCCGAACCAATCGTTACCGACGGCCGCCCGGGCGCAAGCACCGCTGACGTCGCTGAAGTGGCTGCCGAACTGGTAAAGACGCCGAGCGCGGCAACGGGTGGGACCTCGGGTGAGCAAAAGCAGAGTCATTCGACAGAAAGCGGTGAAATCGGCGAAAGGAAAAATGAAACGCCCGGCGAACAAGCCGGCGAAGTCAACGAAAGCGAACGGCTCGAACGCGGCGCCAGGCCCGAGAACCAAAGCGGCGATGAGCCGCCCGACGGCTTCGATAAAACAGCCAATCGGCGCCGCACTGCTGCCGGCCAGGCGAACAGCGACCCAGCGATCGTTTCGGGCGATGCCGAGGCCGCCGCGGCCGCCAGTGCCGCGCCGGAGGCCATCGCGGCGCGGATGATCGCCGCCGATGCCGCGGTTGAGGCTCACGGCGATCTGGCTGGCGAGTCGCTTGACGCCGGCCGTATCGCTGTGGCGGCCGAGCTGCGGCAGGAGAGCATCGAGTTGAGCGGTGTCGTCGACCACCTGGGATCGGATCGCGCACAACAGGTCATGCAGGGCGAGAAACTTGCCGGTGGTGCCGAAGATGCCGATCAGCCGGCGTTGCCAGCAAGTCAGTCTGGCCAAACGGTGGATGCTGAGCAACGGGCGCCCGCACGAGACGGGCCCGAAAAGCCAGCGGCGGCGGGCGACTCGGCCGCCGCGTTGGCCAAGGCGCATGCCGAACACGTCATGGCCGAACTGCAAGCCGCCGACGAGGCAAACGCCGTCCAGCAGAGCGACGCCGTCCAGCATCGCAATCCGCAGCAACCCGGCGCGCCGGCCCAGCACAGCCAGCGCGTCGACGCGCCACAGGCTCACGACGCCTTTTTTGCCGCCACGCCCGATCTAGCGGCGTACGCGGGAGATGAGGCTGCCGTCGTGGCACCCGTCTCGGGCGAATCTTCCGCCGGTGAGAGCTGATATTGGCCGGATGATCGAAGTAGAGCTTAGCAAGTGATTTGAATGGACATGTGGCGTTTCGTGCAGGGACCTGATTATAGTAGGAGCGTTCACAAGATCCTATCATCCTTCACATGGTTTTGCTTCCCGCTATGAAAATCAATACCCGGCCCGTGTTGTTCGCGTTCGCCTTTTTCGGCTGTCTCGCGGCGGCGCCGGCCAACGATCCCTCGCTTCCCAAGGCCACCATCGACGGCCAGGGCCCGGGCTGGCGGTCGCTCGGCGAAAGCGACTTTGTCAATGTAAATTGCGACGCCGACACCTGGACCTGGAACCACGGCGTCGCGCGTTGCACCGGCAAACCGGTAGGCGTGATTCGCAGCCAGAAACCGCTCACCAACTTCGAACTGGTGGCCGAGTGGAAGCATCTGAAGTCGGGCGGCAATTCGGGTATCTTTATTTGGGGCAGCAAAGAGTCGCTCGACGCTTTGAAGCCGGGCGGGCTGCCGCACGGCATCGAGGTGCAGGTGCTCGATCACGGCTACGCCGAGCAATATGAAAAACGCGAAGGCAAAAAGCCCGACTGGTTCACCACCCACGGCGACGTGTTTCCCACCGGACCGGCCAAGATGAAGCCCTTTCCACCCACCGCTCCCGGCGGGCAGCGGAGCTTTCCCCGCAAACAGCTCAGCAAAGGTGTCGGCCAGTGGAACCATTATTACGTGCGTTGCATCAACGGCGAAGTGCGGCTGTGGGTCAACGGCGAAGAAGTTTCGGGCGGAACGGGCTGCGATCCTCGCAGCGGCTATCTATGCTTGGAGTCGGAAGGTTCGCCCGTCGAGTTTCGGAATCTCCGCATCCGCGAGTTGCCTTAACGCCGGCCACAAGGGCCGGGGCTATCGGGCGTCTTGTTCAGGTTCGCCTTGCCAGGCGGTTTGCCACGCTTGCACGCCCAGCGGATCGGCGGGATCGAGCCGCAGCAATTGAGCAAGCACCCGGCGGGCCAATCTCGGTTTGTTCAACTCGTGTAGACACCAGGCCAACCCCTTGGCTGCTTCGAGCAGAGCTTGATTTGCCGCCAACCGATACGGCAACGGCCCCTCAAAACCAGGCGGCAGGGCTGAAAGACCAATTTCGTACGCGTAGCCGAAATGCCCGCGGGCAAGCTTAAAGTCGCCGTCGGCCAGGGCCAATTCGCCCAGCAGCCGATGGGCGGCGATAAAATCTCCGCAGCCGTCGAGCAGCCAGCGTAATTCGTCGAGGGCAATCTCGGTCTCACCGGCCGCGAGCATCTGATGGACTTCTTCCAGATCGTCCATGCGCTCTTGGGCGCAGCGCGGATGCACCAATTCCCAAGCTCGCTCGCCCGACCGGCGGCGCACGCGCACCGCCGTGCGGCGACGACGAAAGCCCAATGCGCTTTCGTCGGGCTTGGCGCGTTTTGCCGCGCGTCGATCAGATTTTTTTTTGTCGGTCAAGGCAACCACCCCGGCGTGACGAGGACCACACTCGATGATACGTTATACCTTAGGCGGCAGATTTTGACTTTTGCATTTTGCATTTTGATTTCCCCCTTGTGACCAATCGCTCCGCGGCTTGACCCGCGACGGAAAATCAAAATGCAAAAGTCAAAACCGAGAAATACCATGAACCGGTATACTCCGCGTCCTACTTTGACTGCTCAATCGCACACCTCATCTCAGCTAGTCGACCAGTGGCCCACCGCTGCCTGGAAACAGAGCTTCCGCCGCAAGCTGCTTGCCTGGTATCGGCAAAACGCCCGCGATCTCCAGTGGCGGCGGACGCGCGATCCCTACCGCGTGTGGGTCAGCGAGATCATGCTTCAGCAGACGCAAGTGGCCACGGTCGCTAATTATTTTCCGCGGTTCATCGCCGCGTTTCCCAGCATCGCGGCACTGGCCGCCGCCCCCGAACCGCAGGTGCTGCGGCTGTGGGAGGGGCTGGGATATTATCGCCGGGCGCGGCAACTGCATCGGGCCGCCGCGGTGATCGTGCGCGAGCACGGCGGCCGCTTTCCGCGAGAGGCCGCGGCGGTGCGGCGGCTGCCGGGCATCGGCCGCTATACCGCCGGAGCGATTCTTTCGATCGCTTTCGACGCGCGCGAGCCGATTCTCGAAGCGAATACCGTGCGGCTGCTCAGCCGGCTCTTGGCCTATCGGGGCGACCCCCGGCAAACCGCCGGCCAGTCGCTGCTCTGGTCGCTGGCCGAGGAATTGTTGCCGCGGCGCGCGACGGGCGAATTCAACCAAGCATTGATGGAACTGGGCGCCTTGGTATGCAAGCCGCGCGACGCCAACTGCGGCGAATGTCCGGTTCGGTCGCTTTGCCCGACGCATCGTCTTGGCTGGCAGCGGCTGGTGCCCATGGCCAAGGCGCCGCCGCGAGTCGAGCAGGTCCGCGAGGCGGCGGTGGTGGTGCGCCGGCGCGGAAAGGTGTTGTTGGTCGAACGCCAGCCGGGCGAACGTTGGGCCGGGCTGTGGGATTTCCCTCGCTTTCCGTTCGACGGCGATGACGCGCCGGCGTTGATCGACGGCGTCGCCGCGGCCGCTGGCGTCATCTGTCGCCCGCTTCAGTTGCTCGAGACGTTCAAGCACAGTGTCACGCGATTCCGCATTACGTTGGAGTGCCACCTGGCCGACTACGTGCGGCTGGCGTCGGACAAGCGCGCCGCAGCGCCGAAAACCCAGTGGGCGCCGACCGATGACTTGGAAGCCTATCCGCTGAGCGTCACTGGCCGCAAGCTGGCACGATTAGTCGCCATGCGCTAGGCTCCGCGCCATGTCCGCCGCCGCGTTTGTTCTGATCAGGCTATTCCAGCACGCGCCTAACGGCGCGTTGCCAGCCGTTATACAACTCATCACGCCGCGCCGCGGGCATCGTTGGCCAGAACTCGCGATCGAGCGACCAATTGCCTTCAATTTCGCCCAAGTCGCGCCAATAACCGACCGCCAATCCTGCCAGATAGGCCGCCCCCAAAGCCGTCGTTTCGCAGATCGCCGGACGACGCACGGGCACACCGAGCAGATCAGCCTGAAACTGCATCAGCGCGTCGTTCACGCAAGCGCCGCCGTCTACCTTCAATTCGGACAACGGCAGCCCCGTGTCAAGCCGCATGGTGTCGACCAGATCGCGCGTCTGATAGGCCATGGCCTCGACGGCGGCGCGCGCCAAGTGCCCGGCCTGGGTCCCGCGCGTCAGTCCGAAAATTGCCCCGCGCGCCTGCGCGTCCCAGTGCGGCGCGCCCAGCCCCACGAACGCAGGCACCAGATAGACGCCTCCCGCGTCGGGCACCGACGAGGCCAACGCCTCGACCTCGGCCGATGTCTTGATTAGCCGCAGGCCATCGCGCAGCCACTGCACCGCGGCGCCGGCGATAAACACCGACCCTTCGAGGCAATAGGTCACTTTGCCGCCAATGCCCCAGCCGATGGTCGTCAGCAGGCGATGCCGCGAGTGCCTGGGCTGCTCGCCCGTGTTGAGCAGCAAGAAGCAACCGGTGCCATAGGTGTTCTTCGCTTCGCCGGGCCGGAAGCAGGCCTGACCAAAGGTGGCTGCCTGTTGGTCCCCCGCGGCCGCCGCGATCGGCATCGCCGCGCCAAACCATTCGCTTGACGTCTCGCCATACACTTCGCTCGACGCGCGCACCTCGGGCAGCATGGCGCGTGGAATATCGAGCAGGCGCAGCAGCTCGTCATCCCAGTCGAGCGTGTGGATGTTGTAGAGCATAGTGCGGCTGGCGTTGCTGTAATCCGTCAAGTGCAGCTTGCCTCCCGACAGCCGCCAGATCAGAAACGTATCGACCGTACCGAACAAGATCTGCCCGGCGGCCGCCTTGCCTCTCAGCCCGTCGATGCTGTCCAGCAGATGCACGATCTTGGTGGCCGAAAAATAGGGATCGATCACCAAGCCGGTTTTCTCGCGGAACCGTTCGGCCAGCCCTTCGCGCCGCAGCCGCTCGCACACCGGCTCGCTGATGCGGCTCTGCCAGACGATCGCATTGGCCACCGGCCGGCCCGTATCGCGGTCCCACAGGATGGTTGTCTCACGCTGATTGGTCACTCCCAGTGCCGCGATTTGCCGCGGTTCAATCTTGGCCCGCTGAATCGCCAGCCGGGCAACGGCCAACTGCGACGACCAAATGGCCTCGGGATCGTGCTCGACGTGGCCGGGCGACGGCAGGATCTGCGGAAACTCTTGTTGCGCGGCGGCGACGGCTTGCCCTTGGCGATCAAACACCATCGCCCGGCTGGAGGTCGTGCCTTGATCGAGGGCCAAGATAAACAGATTCATGGTTCGCCTTCCCAGTCATCGCACCACGCCAATGAAGGCGGCGGCGCCGCCGCGGGCCGAGAACGTGCCGCAAGCGGTGACCCAATGGTTCCGCCCTGATGAGCGCCGAATCGGCCGCTACCTGTTTTATACCAAGGCGCTGGCTTGGTCGCTTCATTCCGTCCTGCTGTTTACGTTGAGGCAACCGGCTCGATAACACCTCATTCTTCAATTGCCGCAATCAATGCCGCTACCAGGTCGAGCGACGTTAACACGCCCGCGGGCCGGCCGTCGTCGTCGAGAACAACCAACCGATGCACGTGGTGCTGGCACATTTGCCGCGCCGCTTCCATGATGGGCCGCCCCACATTCATCGAATGCACCGCCGGCGACATGTACGAGGCCACCAAATCGGTCGCCGGGCGGTGGCGGTCGCCGTCGGTCTCATCGCTGGACAACGGGCAACATTCATCGGCGCCCTTCGGCCGCGCTTCGGCAGCGGCCCACACCGCGCGCCGCGCAAAATCGGCCGCGCTGATTACTCCGACACATCGTCCCCGCTCATTCACCACCGGCGCGCCGGAAATTCGTGAATCAACGAGCATCGCCGCCGCCACCGGCATGGCCTGGCTGGCGGATACCGTAATTACGTCGCGCGTCATCACGTCCGAGACGCGCAAAGACAAAAGTCGTTCAATTGCGCTGTTCATAGCCTTTCGCCTCGCGCCGTGGAGTTCGTGAAAAACGACTCAATACCCCTCATTTATGGAAAGCAACTCAGGTGCCCAATGCTCGGTTGAATCGTAGGAGCTCGTATTTCCGGGCGGAAAGAAAAGATGACCGGCCAAAGCCGCGATAAAATGGCACGCGCATGTGCGGTTTCGTCGCAGCGCTGTGCGAATCTGTCACCGTCGCCTCATTCGTGGCCGTTCAGGCACAACGCTCCCATCATCGCCCTCCCGATGGCCGGTTGGCGGATCGCATGGCCGCAAACGATGGGAAGTGGGCTGACGGCGCCGGCCGGCTGTTTGCTTGCGGAAAACAAGGGGCATGCTCTTACGCAGTGCGCCCCAAACGCTTTCACCACCACCGCTTATCTCGACGCCCCAACGCATCAACTTTTGCCTAGGCAAGCGCTCGCACAGGATTCAGGATTCGGGATTCAGGAGCGTGCGGGCTTGCTCGCGGTCCTTGTCTTGGTTCAGCGTGATCTGGAAGAATCGTCCGATCGAGTTAGCGAGTGACAGTAGGGCACAGGAATCAGGTTGGTTGCATTGTACAAGGATCGGGAAGGGAGGCTACGGGTTCCTCTTCTCTGTTCGGGTGTGGGTTG
>JAICLL010000267.1 GCA_025927475.1 Pirellulales bacterium | reverse complement strand
GTCCCGTCCAATCGAGCAAATCCAGATATTCATCCAACTCCAGCGGCAAGAAGCCCTGCTGCGAGGCGCGATAGGGAGAAGGCGCCAGCTCGCTGGCCGCGCCGACCGGCAACATGCCCCGCGCTGGGATCGGACTAAGCCAATCGTCGGCGCATCGCGCGGACGGGGGCGTGCATCGCGCCGCCTCAGGCGACGAGCAACCCGTCGCGGCGGAATCGGCCTCGCACGCCACGGCCTCCGCCCGGCACGCCTGCCGCGCGGCGATGCGCTCGTACGCCGCCGTAAAGGGCGACGTTTCGGGCGTATCCGCCAGTCCCGCCCGAATCAGGTTCAGGTCGATATACATACTGCAGGCCAGCGCCGCCGACTCATCAAGGACCGCTTGCGATTTGAAGCGGCCTTCCGAGAAGGGGCAGCTACGCTTGCCGGCGCCCTGGCCGGATGGCCGGCGGGCCGCGTGCGGAAAGAGTTTCAACGCGGGGCATCGCTGCCCGCGATGGTGGGACTCGCAAGCTCGTCCCACCCTACGGCCGACAGAAAAAAATGCCCGCAGTTCGCCATCGAACTGGAGGAGCCAGCATTCGGTGGATCGGCAGCGCGCTGCCGATCACCCCCCAGGTGGCGAATGCACGACAATCATTCATCGCCCGACCTTGGCCCGCTTGCGGGAAGCCCCGTTCAGCTCAAACAGTTTCGGCGATCTCAAGTCGATCATTTCCGCCAGACCAGCGTCGGCAATTTCCTGGCCGCTGAGATAGCGCCCCGGCTGCATCCATTGCGACATCGCCGGTCGCGAGACCCCGAACAAATCGGCCAGCAAGTGGTCCATGCTCGTTTCGAGCTGGCCGAAATGTCTGGCCCACTCGGCGGCCTCGGCCAGGCCCACGTGTTCCTCGCTTTGCCACTTCATGGGATGAAACAGCAGCACGCTGTGTGGCGTGACCATCCGCCGCGCGCAGGCGGCCAACGGCCAGAGAGCGGCCGAAGAACACTCGCCCGTTACGATGCCGGTGGCCCGCAGGCGGCGCAGCAAAATCAGGGTCATCAGCGAGATGCCGGCATAGGGACTGCCGCCCGGCGAATCGAAATACAGCAGACACTCGCCGCCCGGCGGCACATCGAGCAATTGCTGCGTCAGATCGGTTTCGCGGTCGTTCAGATCGCCGACGAAGGCCAGTTCGGCGAGTTCGTGAGAAGCATTGCGCGGCATGGGAAAAGGCAACGTTATCTGGTTTCGATGGGCGACTTGGCGCGAGATTCCGTTTTGCCCGTCTGATCTTTTTTGACAAGCCGCTCACGCAGGCGGGTCGGCCCCTGGCAACATTCGCATGGCTTGAGCTCGTACATGGGAATCGAGCAGATGTCGCACCAATAGTCTAGCTCATATTTGTCGCCCGATTTGAGGGTGTAGATGCGCACCACTTGCAGCATGGGCGAATCGGCATAGCGTCGCACGAGCAACTCGATGTCGATGCCGCGCAGCCGCTCGTCGGTGTAAAAGCAACGGCCGCGTTGGTCTTTGACAATGGGGTGCAGTCGGCCTGCCGGCGTTTGGAGCGCGACCAACGCCTCGGCGGCGTCATCATCGGTCTGAATACCAAAGCGGTCTTTCAGGGCCTCGGCCATCCACACGACGCGGCCCCGCAATGATTCGGTGGTATACGTCGCTTTATCTTGTTCCGCCGCCCCGGAAGGCTTGCCGCCCATCACACCCATCGCCAAACCGACGGCCGCAACCAACGGCAGGCATACAAGGAACAAACGACGCACGGCAAGGTTTCCGGTTCGGGCTTGCTTACTCGGGTACGTGACCCACGACCACCAATTCGACGACCACGGGTTTTCCCTTGCCGCCCGTGGCTTGGCCGGCGAAATCGACGGCCCACAACTCGCGCAGCTCGTGATGAACCATCCGCGGCAAAGCTTCTCCCTCACCGCCCGCCGGCAGCATGCTGAGAATGGCGGGGTGCGTGGTTTTGGAAGCCTTTTTGCTCTCTTTGAACAACGGCTCTTTTTCCAGCGGTTGAGCTTCGCCGTCGTCAGCCGCCGGAATCAGCACCACAAAATCGCGCGTGTCCGAAGTGCCGATATGGTTGCCGTCTTGCGGCTGCAAGCCATATCGCATGGTGTAAGTGCCTTTGCGAATCGACTGGCCGCGGAAATCGCCGGCCTTACGGGCGTAACGCACCACGCCGATCAGCTCGCCGAACTTGAACGGATAAACCACTCCGCCCGACGGCTTGAAATCAGCCGCCACGGTCCATGCCTTGGCCGGCCAGATTTCGCACAAGGTGCGGCCCTGCGCGGTGACGACTTTGAAGCCGCTGTCGCCCAGTTGCTTGGCAACGGCCGGACTGATCTCGTCGGTCGGCGGCGCGGCGTCGGTCGGCTCGGCGCCATAATCATCGTCCGCCGCCGCCAACGAGGCGACGCACGTGGCCAGCAGAAACAAGGTCAATCGCAGAATCATGGTGCTTCCTCAGTGGGTGTTACGTTCGACGTCTGTAGGGAACGGACTCCGTGCCGTTCCGCGGAGAGCGGCGCGACGTCGCTCTGCCCTTCGCCGGACCGCCGCGGAGGGGCGGGATGACGTCAGTTCGCAGTTCACGGAACGGCACGGAGTCCGTTCCCTACAGATCTCCGGTCAGACGCATCAGGGAGCGTACTTCGCTTACATGCACTACTCGCCGAACTTCGCCAGGAACGCGCTGCGCGTGCCGGGGTTCGACCAGTGCTCTCGCAGGCCACGGCCCGAAAATCCGCCATCGACGATGAACGCCGCAGCCGACTGCTTGACTTCGGTCAGCGGCGGGTAAAACGTCGTTTCGTTGGTGCAGACGCAATCGCACTGCTTGAGCTTGCGGGTGGTCAAGCGGGCTTCTTTGCCGGCCCGCAGGCGGGCCACGCCGCCGCGGTGATCGACATCGAACTCAATCGGCGACGTGGCCACGCGAACCACTTCGCCCGCCATGCGGCCCGCTTTCTTCTTCGCAAATTCGACCAAGGCTCCGCGTTGAGCTTCGCTGGCGCGCTGGTCAACCAAGACCACCGACTCGATAGGCTCGGGCTGCACGACCAATCCGCCGCCGATGCCCAAGGTGTCGCTGGCGTGCAAGGCCATCACCACATTCAACCCGGCCAGATCGACGCCGGCAAAGCTCCCCTCTTCGATATTCCAGGCCAACAGCGCCTGATGGCCGGCCAGGCCCACTTGGGCGTTGGCAAAGCAGGGGCCGGTGTAGACATCGCAGGTGCGCGACTCGAGGTAGTTGCCGCTGGGTGCCGTTGTGGTCGCGGTGCGAGTTGCCGCGCGTGTATGGTTCGATGCCAGATAGGCCACGGTCAAAGCAGCCACGATCCCGCTGAAAACGCCAATTCGACGCAACATGACTTATTTCCTCCGCTGAGGGGCGAGCGATAACCAGTTCCGTAGGTTTTCATTGTACCGTTTGGGGAGGGGCAAAGCCAAGGCTTTGGGCCATAGTCAGCGACCCTGGAAAGCCGTATTCTGAAGTTTCGACCCAGCCGCTTGAATACCCGTGCAGTTCCAACTCGAAAGTCCGTTTCAACCCGCCGGCGACCAGCCCCAGGCCATCCGGGCCCTGGTCGAGGGGGTGCGCGCGGGGCGCCGCGAGCAGGTGCTGATGGGCGTCACCGGCTCGGGCAAGACTTTTACGATGGCCAATGTCGTCCAGGCCATCCAAAAGCCCACGCTGGTGCTCTCGCACAACAAGACGCTGGCCGCTCAGCTTTATAGCGAGTTCAAGGCGTTCTTTCCGCACAACGCGGTGCACTATTTTGTCAGCTACTACGACTATTACCAGCCGGAAGCCTACATCCCGCAGCGCGACATCTACATTGAGAAAGATGCCTCGATCAATCAAGAGATCGACCGGCTGCGGCTGGCGGCCACCAGCGCCCTGGTCAGCCGCCGCGATGTGCTGATTGTGGCCAGCGTGTCGTGCATCTACGGGCTTGGCTCGCCCGAAGATTACAAGGCGATGACCGTTGGGCTGCGGCGCGGCGAGCAGGTCGATCGCGACCAGGTGCTGCTCAAGCTGGTCGATGTGCAATATGAGCGGAACGATATCGAGTTCGCCCGCGGCAAGTTCCGCGTGCGGGGCGACTCGGTCGAGCTGTGGCCGTCGTATGAAGAGTTCGCCTGGCGGATCGAGTTTTGGGGCGACGAGATCGAGCAGATCTCGCTGATCAATCCCATCAGCGGCGAGGTGGTCGAACGCGTCGACGAGCTGTTTATCTACCCGGCCAAGCACTTTGTGATGCCAGAAGAACGCATCGCGGCGGCGGTCGACCGCATCAAGCAAGAGCTGGAAGAGCGGCTGGAAGTGCTCAAAAACGCCAACAAGCTGCTGGAGGCCCAGCGGCTGAACGCCCGCACCCGGTTCGATATCGAGATGATGCTCGAGGTGGGCTATTGTCCCGGCATCGAGAACTACAGTCGGCCGTTGAGCGGGCGTCCGCCGGGCGCGGAGCCAGAGACGCTCTACGATTATTTTCCGAAAGACTACCTGCTGTTTGTCGACGAATCGCACGTGACGCTGCCGCAGGTGCGGGGCATGTTCGCCGGCGACCACAGCCGCAAGGTGACGCTGGTCGAGCACGGTTTTCGGCTGCCCAGCGCGCTGGACAATCGGCCACTGAAGTTCGACGAATGGGAGCGGCGCATCCGCCAGGTGGTTTATGTTTCGGCCACGCCCGGCCCCCTGGAGTTGCAAAAGACGGGCGGCGAAGTGGTCGAACAAGTGATTCGTCCCACGGGCTTGCTCGATCCGGTGATTGAAGTCAGCCCCGCTCGCGGGCAGGTGCCGCACCTGGTCGAACAGATTCGAGCGCGCGCGGCGAAAAGCGAGCGCACTCTGGTGACCACGCTCACCAAACGGCTGGCCGAAGACCTGTCGTATTATCTGAACGAAAAGGGCATCCGCTGCAAATGGCTGCACAGCGAGCTGGACGCCTTTGAGCGCGTCGAGTTGCTGCGCGATTTGCGCGAAGGGCGGTTCGAGGCGCTGGTGGGCGTCAACCTGTTGCGCGAGGGGCTCGACCTGCCGGAGGTCTCGCTGGTGGCGATTCTCGATGCCGACAAAGAGGGCTTTTTGCGGAGCGAGACCTCGCTGATGCAGACCATTGGCCGGGCGGCCCGCAATGTAAATGCCACGGTGATTCTATACGCCGACACGGTCACCGAATCGATGCGCCGGGCCATCGACGAGACGCAGCGCCGCCGCAAGCTGCAAGAAGAATACAACCGCGCGCACGGCATCAAGCCCGAAACGGTGCGCAAGACCATCAAGGCGGGCATCGAGGCGTTGGCCGCGGCCCACGCGCAGGCCAATGCGGCGGTAGGTCGCGGTGATGAAGCCGTGTACATCACCGAAGAATACATCGGCGAGTTGGAAGCCGAGATGCTCGACGCGGCGGCGGCGTTGGAGTTTGAGCGCGCCGCGGCCCTGCGCGACCGGATCGAAAAGATGCGCGACAGCGTGGGCAAGAAAGTATCGGAAGTGCAAAGCGTCTCCGCCGGCAAGGACGGCCGCGGCCGGCGCAAGGGCGGCGCCCGCGTGCCAAGGCCGAAACGAACCCATTAGGAGCGGACGAAAAATGACTTCGGCAATTGTCTTGGCCCTCACCTGACCTCTCCCGGAGGGAGAGGGATGTGTATGTCGAAGTTATTTTTCGTCCGCTCCTTAGTTCAAGTTTCGCAGTTTTTGCTAGCAGATGAACGACGCCGTAGCGTCATTATGCCGCAAGTTGGAGTACTTGGTCGAGAATCTGCTTGATTTTTTTGCTTCCCTGTCCTGACAG
>JAICLL010000259.1 GCA_025927475.1 Pirellulales bacterium | reverse complement strand
GTCTTTCCCTGCCTGGGCGCCTATGACGGTTGCGTGCGGCTGATGCAGGAGATCAGCCACAAAGAAGGCTTTTTGGCAGAGGCTACCTGGCTTCTGGCCTGCGATGATCCCGCCGCCGAATTCTGCGGCACCATCCAGGGCATTCGCGACCGCTCCGGCATGGGCGCCATTCAAAACGTCGGCGTTGTACCGGAGCACCGCGGCCGTGGTCTTGGTTCGTGCCTGATGCATCGCTCGCTGGTGGGCTTCCGTCGGGCGAATGTCCGACGAGTGTTTCTGGAAGTCACGGCCCAGAACGAAGGGGCCATTAAGCTCTATCGCCGCCTGGGCTACATCAAGGCCCGCACCGTTTACAAGGCTGTCGAAATCACGCCGTTCGCCCTCAGGTAAGCCGATCAAACCACGATGCACTGGTGATGTGTGGGGTGGGCATTGCCCACCACGAATCCCTGGTGGGCAATGCCCACCCTACGAGTGAACCGATAATTAAGTTGCGACAAAACAATGCACCAGCCGCTGCGCTCCTTCCTCGATCCCGAAGTGCTGAGCCGGCTGGCGGGCATTCCGCTATTCGCGCGGCAGCCGATGCAAGGCACCGTTTCGGGCCGGCATCAGAGTCCGCACCGCGGTTCGAGCGTCGAGTTCGCTGAATACCGAGAGTACGTCGCCGGCGACGATTTGCGGCGCTTGGATTGGCGGGCCTACGGCCGCAGCGACCGGTATTACATCAAGGAATTCGAGGCCGATACCAACCTGCGTTGTTGTCTGGCGCTTGATACCAGCGGCTCGATGGAATTCGGCTCGCGCGGCCTGACCAAGATCGAATACGCGCGGCGCATCGCCGGGACAATCGCCCACCTGGCCCTGTTACAGGGCGATGCGGTCGGGCTGACGTGCATCGCCGGCGGTGTGGTGCGGAACATCCCGCCGCGGCGCAATCCGGCGCACCTCTCGGCTGTGTTCGACTTACTGGAAGCGGCACGCCCGAAAGGCGAAACGCAATTGCCCGCCGCGCTCGACGAGCTGGCTGAAACGGTCCGTCAACGGGCATTGATCGTGATTGTCTCCGATTTGTTCGTCGAGCCCGAAGCGTTGCGACGTTCATTTGAGCACTTGCGTTTCCGCAAGCACGACGTGGCGGTCTTTCACCTGCTCGACCCACTGGAGCTCGATTTCGATTTCCGCCGGCCGATGCGGTTTGTCGATCTCGAAGGCGGGCCGTCGATCTTCGCCGAGCCGAATGTGATTGCCGCGCGTTACCTGGCCGCCGTGCGCGACTACCTCGATCGTTTAAAACAAATCGTGCTGGAATCGGCCGTTGACTATCACCGCGTGAATCTCAGCGACGACTACGAGCACGTCTTGGCGCGATTTCTTACCGGCAGGACCCGCAGGCGAGGCGGACGGTGACCTTTCTACACCCGATCTTCCTGGCCGGCTTGGCCCTGACCGCCCTGCCAATCATCATCCACCTCATCAATCAATGGCGCTATCGCACCATTCGCTGGGGCGCGATGATGTTTTTGCTGCGTGCCAACCGCATGGCTCGCGGGCTGGCACGGCTGCGGCAATGGCTGATTCTCTTAATGCGGATGCTGGCCATCGCCTGCCTGGTGTTCGTCGTCAGCCGGCCGCTGGCCAGTGGCTGGTTAGGATGGCTCACCGCCGGACACGCCGACACCACCATCATCCTGCTCGACCGTTCGCCCAGCATGTCCGACGCCGTGGGCGGACGGCCCAAGCTCGTTGCGGCGCGGCGGCAGCTTGCCGATACGCTGGGCCGCTTCTCATCGACGCGGTGGGTGTTGATCGAAAGTGCGACGGCCCGGCCGCGGGAGTTGGAGGCGCCCGCCGCGCTGGCCCAGCTCCCTGAAACCGGGCCAACCAGCGCCGCCGCCGACTTGCCCACCATGCTCGCCGCCGCGCGCGATTACATCGCCGCCAACGAAGCGGGGCGCAGCGAAGTTTGGATTTGCTCAGATCTGCGCGAGGCCGACTGGAACGCCGACGACGCGCGTTGGAGCAAGCTGCGCAGCGCGTTCGCGGGTCTGCCGCAACCGGTGCGGGTTCACTTGTTGGCCTATACGGAACCGCCCACAGGCAACCTGGCCGTACGCGTCACTTCGCTGCGGCACCACCAGCTCGGCGATGAGGCGGAGTTGCTGGTTTCGCTACGGCTTTCGCGTGCCGCGCAGGGTGAGGCGGTAAGCGTGCCGGTGCAATTTGACTTCGGCGGCGCGAGATCGACGCTGAACGTCGAGCTGTCGGGCACCAGCGTCGAAGTACGCGAGCATCGTTTGCCGCTTGACCGGCAGCACCTGCGCGGCTGGGGCCGCGTTTCCATTCCGGCCGACGCCAACATGGCCGATAACGACTACTATTTTGCCTATGATGCCGGCCAGGCGGTGCATGTGGTGGTCGTATCCGGCGATCGAGAGGCGGCCCAGCCGCTGCGCTTGATGGCTGAAATCGCTCCTGACGCGAACGACGCTCGCCTGGTCGAAATCGTTACTCCGGAGCAGGCGGCGGCTGTCCCGTGGAACAAGGTGGCGCTCGTGCTCTGGCAAGCACCGCTGCCCGCCGGAGATAGCGCGCGGCGGTTGGCCGAGCTGGTCGACCGCGGCGGGCAAGTGATCTTCTTTCCACCGCGGCAGCCGGGCGGCGACGAAGCTTTTGGCTTGTGCTGGGCCGCTTGGTCGCCGGTGAAGGAGGGCGCCGTCATCGACCGCTGGCGCGGAGATGAAGATCTCTTGGCCAATACGCAGAGCGGCATGTCGCTGCCGGTGGGCAAGTTGAAGCTGAAAAACGTCTGTTCGCTAACGGGCGAAGCGACGCCGCTGGCGGCACTCGTGGGAGGCACACCGCTTTTGGTGCGGGCGGAAACACCGCGCGGCGGCGTTTACTTTTTGGCCACAACTCCGGCTCTTCGCGACTCGAACCTGGCCAGCGAAGGCATCGTATTGTATGCGGCCATTCAGCGCGCGTTGGCGGCGGGGACGGAGTCGCTGGGCGACGCTCAGCAGGGAGTGGCCGACGACCGCGGCAGCGATGAGGCGGCCGCTTGGCGGCGACTGGCCGGCGATGCGTCGGTCCTGTCGAGCGAATACGCCGTTCAGGCGGGCGCTTACGCTACCGGCGATGTGCTCTTGGCGGTCAACCGTTCGGAAGCGGAAGACCGCGCCGATGTCTTGGCCGACGAGCGCGTGGCGGCGTTATTCGAGGGGCTCGATTTCACGCGCATCGACCAGGTTGCCTCGCAGGAGCGTTCGCTGGTTGAGGAATTATGGCGGCCGTTTTTGATCGCGATGCTTGCCGCGCTCTTGCTGGAAGCCTGGCTCTCGTTGCCGGCTCACGCCACGGAGTATCGAAGTGCGCAGCATACTGCAAGGACAGAATGGCACTAGGACTGTTCGCCATCCGTTAACTTGTCTCATAGGAACGAACCCCTGTGAATGTTAAACTCACTAAGGAGCCTATCCAAGAACCGGGCGGGCGCGACGCCACGTTACAATGACAGTTCACGGATAGGCGATGAGACGGCCGCGCTGGAAGGAGATTGCAATGAGCCTGCAGATACCGGATGAGTTTGAATCGTTTGTCCAGCAGCGCATCAGCAGCGGAGTTTATACGAGCGTTGGCGAAATCGTGCGCACGGCATTCGACCTGTTGGAGAGGCGCGAGCGCCTACTGGAAATGATTGACGCTGGCACCGCCCAATTCCTATCTGGGGAGTTCACGGAGTATGACGGCGACTCGTTTGAGCGGTTCTTTGGCGACATCGAAGCCGAGGCACAGCGCCTACGCTTAAAGAAGAAGGGCGCATGAGCCGGTTCACCTTGTCCGATCTGGCGCGAACCGACCTCGCAGAAATCGTTGAAAATGCCGCGTTCGACAAGCCCCTGGCCGCGCGTCGCCTGCTTCGTGGATTCTTCGAGCGGTTTCGCCTGTTGGCAGAGTTTCCGAAGCTCGGCGAGAAGCGCGACGATCTGCGTTCCAACCTGTGCAGCTTCTCGGTCGGCAACTACGTGGTGTTTTACACTCCGGACGTTGATGGCGTGCGAATCGTTCGCGTCGTTCACGGCGCCAGAAATATCACGGCGCTGTTTGACTTCGATCAGTGATCTCAACGAATTCGTGCGGTGAGCCAAGCCTTCATCGACAAAGGCGCTTGAATCGGCGAATATCAGCAGGCAACAAGCTCAAGGGCCGACGATTCTTCCGCCGGGGCATCGTCGGCGGGCGCGTCATCGGGTTCGAGCCGCGCAACAAAGGCGCAGCCGACGCGGTATTGCGTTGGCTCGCCCGCGGAAAGGGCCGCCACATTGGCAATGTTGGCCACCATGTAGCGTGTCTGCGCTCCGGCGCCCAGTCGCACGACATACGCTTTGCAGGTGGGCGGCGACTCGCAGATGAAGGAAATGCCTTTGGCCGAAATATCGTTCGACCGCATTGGCCCGAAGGCTTCAGGCGGCGGTACCGCGCCGCCGCCTTGGTAAATAGCTACTTGCTGCACCGAATCGAACGCGTGCCGTACCAGCGTTTTGTCGAGTTGAATGGCGACAGCTTCCGCCCCATTGTGCAGATACGCGCGGTCGCGGCCGTTCTGCTTGGCGGCGTAGAGCGCGTCGTCAGCCCGCTTCAAGAAGGCGGCCGGCGCGTCGTCCGGTATGGTCACGGCCACGCCGACACTGACCGTGATCGGAAACTCAAGCTCTCCTTGGCGGAAAGGCTTGGCGGAGATGGTGGCCCGCAGACGTTCGGCCACGTTGCCGGCGTCCGAAAGCTTGGTGCCGGGCAAAATGGCCGCGAATTCCTCGCCGCCGTAACGCGCCGCCACATCCATTTGCCGCAACGCCTCACTTTGCACGCGTGCCGTCCACTTCAGGGCCTCGTCGCCAATCGGGTGGCCATAGCGGTCGTTGATTTGCTTGAAATGGTCAATGTCAATCAGCAAGAGCGACACCGGCACCTTGTGCCTGCGCCACTGATCGAGCCGGCGCCCCAACTCTTCGTCAAAGCTGCGGCGGTTCGCCAGGCCGGTCAAAGTATCGGTGCGCGATTCGGCGGCCAGGGCGTCGACCTTCTGCTGCTGCGAAGTAATCTCGGCTTGCGCCGTGGCCAGCTCCGATTGCAAGCGGCGATTGGCAACCAGCATGGCGGCCGCGGCTGCCATCATCGACGCCGGATCGTCGGGCGGCACGGCGTTCAACTCCTCGGCCAGTTCATCGAGCTCAAAGGCGTGACGGCTGATGTCGCATTCGACTTTCTCCATCAGGCCTGCCAGCCACGTCGTCGTGGGTCGTGCCGGCACCTCGTCGGGCTCGGCCGGTGCGGCAGCGGCAGTTAGCGCAACCGCGGCCAGAGGCTCGCGTTTCCGTCCTAAGACAAGGACCTGAACTGCAAATAATGCCGCGGCGCCTAAAACGAAGTTGGCCAGTGCTACCAATACAAGAGCTGCCATAGCAATTGCGTGTTACGGTATCGTTTTGCGACCGGCAGCTCGCCGCCTGGCGATTGGCCGATCTGGTTCGCTGGTCACAACGCAGCGCCGATGCGCGAACATGTCTTGCGACCTATGGAAACATAGCTCTGCCCCGCCGCTGTGCGGCGGCAGCCTGCGGATTTATACCGGGCCGTGGAGGCCGGCAAGAGTGCCGAACAGTTGAACATTCCATGCATTCCGTCGGTGCCGTCGCTACAATCGTTGGAGCCGAGCGAAAAAGAACTATCGCACTTGAGGAGGGCCTTTCTAGGCCGCTTCCACTTCGGGAGCTTCGCCCAACGCCGCGCGATTAGGCAGCAGGCAGAAAACGAAATACCGGTTGAAGCCGGCGAAGCAGAGTGGCTCCGACACTCCGTGGCGGAGATCGCGGTCGCCAAAGGCGACCATCCACCCGTCACGGAGTGCCGGGGCTACTTTGCGTCGGTAGATTCTTTTCTGCTTGCTGCCTTAGTGGTCACGAGGCTTCCGCCCCGCCACCGCCGGGTTGCGTCCTCGCCGTGGCTGCCCGCGGCTTGCCCGCGGGAGGGTCACGTTGGCTGTCTAACAACGGCGGCCCTTCGCCGTTCTTTCTTCGTCCGTCGTGCCCCCCCACCCCCCGTGCGGGGGGGGGGGACAAGGGGCGGGGGTGGGGGTTGTGAAGGGGGGGGGGTGTATAAAACAAAAGAAGCAACCCGCCCGGCCAAGCCGGGGGCG
>JAICLL010000257.1 GCA_025927475.1 Pirellulales bacterium | reverse complement strand
GATCGCGACCGAGACGGAGACCCGAGATGAAGGCGATTAGCGGCTCACGGAACGCCACAGAGTGCGTTCGCTACAGACCTCGAACGTAAGAACTACCGGTTTTGCTCGTCAAACCAACCACCAACCACCAACCACCAACCACTAGCCACCAGCCACCATGTCGTCGTCCTCCTCCGCCGCGCATCGCGAACAGCAAATCAAGCAGGCCGAAGAATTGCTCGGCGACGGCGCCGAGCGCATCGGCTTTGCCAAAGGTCTCTACTTTGGCCGCCATCTGGGCCGCAAGCTGTTGCCTTATCCCGATCTGACCGCCGACCAGGCCACCACTGACCTGGCGGAGCAACTGCGGCGTTTTTGCGCCGAGCAGATCGACCCGGTGGCGATCGACCGCGAGCAAAAAATTCCCGATTCGGTGGTGCAGGGCCTCGGGCGACTCGGTGTGCTGGGGGCTTGCTTGCCGCGGCGTTGCGGCGGCCTGGAGATGACGCAGACCTCGTATTGCCGCTTGCTGGAAGTTTTGGGCGGACATTGCGCCAGCACGGCCCTGTTTGTCAACGCGCATCACTCGATCGGGCCGCGGGCCTTGGTGCTGTTTGGCACGCCGGCGCAACAAGAACGCTGGCTGCCAAAGCTGGCCAGCGGCGAATGGCTCAGCGCCTTCGCACTGACCGAGCCGGAGGCCGGCAGCGACGCCGCCAATGTGCAAACCTCGGCCACGCCCTTGCCCGACGGCAGCGGCTATCGCCTCAACGGCGAGAAGCGCTGGATTACCAACGGCTCGCTGGCCCAGGTGCTGACGGTGATGGCCCGCACGCCGGTGCCCCACAGCGGCGAGACGCGGATAACCGCGTTCATCGTCACGCCCGACATGCCCGGCTTCGAGGTGGTCGAGGCGCGGATGCCCAAGTGCGGCGTGCGCGGCACGGCCACCTCGCGGTTGGCGTTCAAAGACATGTTCGTGCCGAGTGAGAATCTGTTGGGGCAACTTGGCAAGGGGCTGCGGGTGGCGCTGACGGTGCTCGATTTTGGCCGCACCACGTTCGGGGCAAGTTGCACCGGCGCGGCCAAGTTTTGCCTGTCGCGCGCCGCACACCACGCCTCGACCCGCGTGCAATTCGGCGAAACGCTCGGTACGTTTGAACTGGTCAAAGAGAAGCTGGCTTACATGCGGGCGGGCGTGTTCGCCATGGAGTCGGCCACCTACCAGACCGCCGCGCTGATCGACTCGGGCGCCGAAGACTACATGCTCGAAACCGCCATGCTCAAGGTCTTCGCCACCGACGTACTCTGGCGGATCGTCAACGACACCATCCAGATTTTCGGCGGCAAGGCGTACTTTACCGACGAACCTTACGAGCGCATGATGCGCGACGCCCGCATCAACATGATCGGCGAAGGCGCCAACGACGTGCTGCGGGCGTTTGTGGCGCTGGTGGGCATGCGCGACGTCGGGTTGGAGCTGAAGGGTGTGCTCGAGGCGATCTTGAACCCGTTTGCCAACCTGGGCAAGCTCGGTGGATTCGCTTCGCGGCGGATCGGCTCGATGTTCAGCCCGCCGAACGTCGAAGTCGGCAGCGAGAAACTGTCGGGCGAGGCCGCCGAACTGGGCCGGACGATCAGCGCCTTCGGCTCCCACGTCGAGCGGCTGTTGCGGCGCTACCAAGAGTCGATCATGGACCGGCAATACCAGCTTGGCCGGGTGGCCGACGCCGCGATCGAATTGTACGTATCGAGTTGCGTGCTCTCGCGGCTCGACCGGCTGATGCGCGATCCGCACCTGGACGAAAACCAGCGCTCGGCGGGATTGCGTACCGGGCGGTATTATCTGAAAACCGCCGCGCGCCGCATTCACCGCAGCTTGGCCGATCTGTGGGATAACGACGACGACGAAACCACCAGCGTGGCCAATCTCGCGTTGGCGCCTCCGCGCGGCCGTTGAGGCTGAGCGGGCGCCGGTCCAGGCGGAGATGCGGACTTCGTAAACATCCTGATTCGGCAAGTGCGGTTCCAATGTCAGCGTTGGCATCGGTGGCGCATAAGTCGCGACAGCCGCCCCGCCTTTGAAATCGAGATGATTGGGCTCCGCCAAGGGCCTACGGTACGTGCCGACATCGACTTCGTAAAGCGTACCGAGATGCACGCCGGGAGCCGCGAAATAAGGCTCCGGGAGAACCTCGGTCAGTTCCTGAACGATCGCCATCGGCCAGCCGCCGTGGAGTTCGTCCCACGAATGAATATCGTCCAAAGGTGAGCGAAAGTGATCGCGCAACGGCATAGGATCCTCCATCTGAAATTCATTATAGCATGGTCGCTGGCCGTCGAGACATCGACGCCGGGCGGTCGGCGTCCGAAGTCGTCGGTGTCGGCGACTGGTGTACGGCATAGGCGCGGTCTGGCAACATTTCTTCCATTAGCGAAGATTCCCGCTCCCGAAACGAGGCGCGTCTGAGCGGTACTCGCGACGTTGTCTTCGAGAGCAATGACCGCGCGGTTCGGCCAGCAGCCGCATGCCGTTGGCCACCACCAGCAAAGTGGCGCCGACGTCGGCGGCCACCGCCAGCCAGAGCCGCGCAAGCTCCGCGGGGCCAACGACGGCGGCCAGCAGCACCGCGGCTTTCAGGGCCAAGGCGGCGGCGATGTTTTGCCCGAGCACCACGCGGCAGCGGCGTCCCAAGCCGATCAGCTCTGCGATGGCCGCCAGTCGCGGCGACATCACCACCACGTCGGCGGTTTCCAGGGCCGTATCGCTCGCTTGGCTGCCAAAAGCGATTCCCACCCAGGCGGCTGCCAACGCCGGCGCGTCGTTCACTCCGTCGCCCACCATGGCCAGCCGCGGATGAAGTTCGAGCAAGCGGCGGACTTCCGCCAGCTTCTCCGCGGGCAGCAGGCCGGCGCGGAAGTCGTCGAGCTTCAGGTCGTTGGCGACCCGCCGAACCACGTCATCGCGATCGCCCGACAGCATGATGAGCGGCGAGATGTTCAAGCGTTGAAGATCAGCGATCGCCGTGGCGGCATCGTCGCGCGGGCGATCGGCGATGGCCAGCGCTCCGAGAAAACGCCGAGGCGAGCCGACCAAAACGATTGTCGCCGCGGTTTCATGGGCAAGCTTGTCGTGCAGCGCCGCGATCGACTCACGGAGACCGGGCGCGGTGTCTTCCGCCAAGGGTGGCTGGCAGAAAAGTTGCCGGTTGCCGGCAAAGAAGATTTCTGAAGCGATACGACCGCGCACTCCCAAGCCGCCCAGCGCGGTCACCTCGCCAGCCTGCGGCACGTCGACGCCCGCATGATGTGCGGCGTCGACGATGGCCCGCGCCAGCGGATGTTCGCTGCGGCGCTCCAAGGCGGCGGCGGTGGCCAACAATTCAGCGGCGGTTGTGCCCGGTGCGGGTTCGACTCGCAACACCTCGGCCTGGCCGCGCGTGAGGGTGCCGGTTTTGTCGAAGGCCAGAGCGTCGATTTGCGCCGCCCGTTCCAAGAACTCGCCTCCTTTGATCAGCATTCCGCGACGAGCCGCCGCGTGCAACGCGCAAACGATGGTGACCGGCGTCGAGATGACCAGCGCGCACGGGCAGGCCACCACCAGCAGCACTAGCCCGCGGTGCAGCCATTGAACTGCCGGCTGCGCGGCAGCCCACTCGGCGCCCCACCGCGCGGCCAAGGGCGGGGCAAGCGCCAGCAACACCGCCGCCGCGATGACCGCCGGCGTGTAATGACGCGCGAAGCGGTCGATAAACCGCTCGGTGGGCGAACGCGATTGCTGGGCCTGATCGACCAGCCGAGCGATGTGGGCCAACGTGCTCTCGGCGGCGGGCCGCTCAGCGATGACCACCAGCGAGCCGTCGCCATTCATGCTGCCGGCATAGACGCGGTCGCCCGGGTGCTTTTCGACGGGCGTGCTCTCGCCGGTGAGCGGCGCTTCATTCACCCATGAACGGCCCTCGGCCACGACGCCATCGGCCGGCAGCCGCTCGCCCGGCTTAACCAGCAGCCGATCGCCCGGTTGGATTTCGGCAGCTTCGATCTCGCCGAGCACGCCGGCCTCGAAGCGGTGAGCCGCGGTGGGCGACAGTTCGACGAGCGAGCGCACTGCCCGGCGGGCACGATGCAGGCTATAGCTTTCGAGCCAGAGCGAGACGCCGAACAGGACCATGGCCGTGGCGGCTTCCAGGTCGTCGCCGGTGGCTAGCGCGCCGGCGGCGGCCAGCGTCATCAGCGCGTTCATGTCGAGCGTTCGCAGTCGCACGGCGCGCAGCGCGGCACGGGCCACGCTTACGCCGGCGACGAGCGTGGCGGCAATCGCCAGGCCATCGGCCAAAGGGATCGCTAAATTGGCGAAACGCGCCACCAGCGCCGCCGCCAACAGCGCCGCCCCGGCGAGCGTCGTCCAACGCACCGTCGGCGGCGCAGCGACCGGCTGGGCGAGGGTTTCGCGCGAAACCACTTCGGCGGCGAAGCCAATTCGGCGGATTTCGGCGGCAATTTGTGACGCTTCGAGCCGCTCGTCGAACTCGACGCGCAGCCGCCGCTGGAGATAGTCGGGGTAGAGATCGACGATGCCCGGTACGCGCCGCAACCCCCGCTCAATCAGCGTTAGCTCGTCGGGGCAATCAAGCGCCGGCACGTGCAAGGTGGCCGAGGCGGATGAGCGGTTCTGCATGAACACCGGCGTGGCAAATCATGGCCGTCTGGTCTTGAGCGACGCGCGAACCCACTTGGCTAGCTCGTCGTCGAGCGCGATCTCGCCCACCGTGCCGCGGCGATCGACGAAGCTTTGCAAGTCTGTGCTTGCCAGGCCGGCAAACGCGAGGCTTTGCTCGATCGGATGATAGACGTCATCGTCGCCCAACGACTTGAAGACGAGGCGCTCGCCGTCATATTGCCACAGTTCGGGAATGCCAAGCTCGGCGAAAACCAGCATTCGCCGCGTGGAACGCGACGACAGATCGACCTCTACAGCCAGGTCGGGCGGTGGGTCGATAACCGGATCGTACTTCTCGCGGTCCCGGACGATTTCTTCATGACGAATGTAGTACGCTTTATCGGCCTCGCCGCCACTTTGAAGTTCTTCAGAGTGCATGGTCATGGAACCAACCGACTGCACTTCGAGGCCGTATTCCTTGACCAGCACTTTCACGAAATTATCTAGTACTTCGCTCAGGATTTCGTGCAATTTCGAGAGCGTCAGGATCTCGAGCACTCCGCGATGAAAGGTGAGCCGAACGTGCCGCTCGCCGCGCGATTGGAGCAGGCTGAGATAGGTCTCCCACGGCACGTCGTCAAACACGACCCATTGGTCGCCGGGGATGGGAGTTTGGATGGTGGCCATCGGCGATGCGCGCGTAGCGATTTTTGTTCAAGCTACTTCAATTCCAGAATAGGCGCCGTCCACCGATCGGTAAAGAGCATCGGGAGCGATGGAGGTGTTCGCCCGCTCGCTAACTCACCTGGCGGCGGACATCGACCGCTGAAACGCGCGTGGCCAACTCGCGCGCAGCCTTCACCAGGCCCGGCACATCGAGGCCCAGGTCGGCCAACAGCTCGCCGCGCTCGCCATGCTCGACGAAGTGATCGGGAATGCCGAGCCGGCGCACATGCGCGGCCGAGATGCCGGCGTCGGAGGCCGCTTCGAGCACCGCCGCGCCAAAGCCGCCCATCAGCGCGCCCTCTTCCACGGTCAATACAAACGAGCACGACTCGATCGCGCGCAGAATCGTTTCGGTGTCGAGCGGCTTGGCAAATCGAGCGTTGATGACGCCGACGTCCAGCCCCTCGTTGCGCAGCGCCTGGGCTGCCTTCACACAATGCGACAGCAGCGTGCCGAAGGCGATGAACATGCCGTCGTGACCCCAGTCGAGCACCTCGGCCCGGCCCAGCTCGACGGGCGTAAGCGGGCGGTCAATCTTTTCGGCGACGGCTTTCGGATAGCGGATGGAAACCGGGGCGTCGTGGCCAAGAGCAAAATCGAGCATCGCCGGCAGATCATATTCGCCGCCCGGCGCCATCACCACCAGGTTGGGAAAGACCCGCAGGTAGCCAATGTCGAACATGCCGTGGTGCGTGGGACCATCGGGACCGGTCAGGCCCGCCCGATCGAGCATGAACGTCACCGGCAGTTTTTGCAGGGCGACTTCCTGAAAGATCTGATCGAAGCTGCGTTGCAGGAAGGTGCTGTAGATATCGACGATGGGGCGCAGGCCGGCCTTGGCCTGCCCGGCGGCGAAGGCCACGGCGTGCGACTCGCAAATGCCGGTGTCGAAGAACCGCTGGGGAAAGCTCTCGCGCACACGCTCCAGGTTGTTTCCCTGGCACATGGCGGCGGTCATCACCGTCACGCGCGGGTTGTGCGTGAGCTGATCAAAGATGGCCTCGCTGGCCACGTTGGTGTAGCTGCGCGATGAACTCTTCTTGAACGAGACCGAGCCGTTTTCGTCGCGCTGAAAGGGCGCCGGCGTATGGAAAAACACCGGGTCTTCGGCGGCGGGCTGAAAACCGTGGCCTTTTTCGGTC
>JAICLL010000095.1 GCA_025927475.1 Pirellulales bacterium | reverse complement strand
GCGGCCCCCCCCCCGCCGCCCCCCCCGGGCGCCCCCCCCTCGCCCCCGGCCCCCCGGTCCCCCCGCGGGCGCCCGCCGCGCCCCCCGCCCCACCCTATGGACTGGCGCACATGCTGACCTATCGGATCGCAGTAGTTACCCGATGGCCTTGGCAATCAGAAACGCGGCTGCCGCGGCCAGTCCGCCCACCAGCGTGGTTTGCCACGCGCTGCGCAGAGGCCGCGCGGCGGTAAACCGCCCTTTCACATAGCCGAACACCAGCAAGGCCAGCCCGGTCACCACCACCGAGCCGACCAGCCCCCGCTCGACCGAACGAAACACCAGGTAGGGCGTCAACGGCACCAACCCGCCGACAATATAAGAAAGCGCGATGGTCAGGGCACTGGTGCGCGCCCGTGAGGGGTCGGGCTCTTCCAGACCGAGCTCAAATCGCATCATAAAATCGACCCAGCGCCGGCGGTCGGCGCGTATGGCCGAAACGACCCGTGCCACCGATTCGGCGTCGAGCCCATAGCCTTGGAACACCTGGGCGACCTCGGCGGCCTCCTGCTCGGGCATGTCGATGGTCTCGCGCTCCTCGCGGGCCCTTTCCGAGGCGAAATGTTCGACGTCCATCCGCGCAGCCAGGTAGCCGCCCAGCCCCATGGCAATCGATCCGGCCGCGATTTCGGCGACGCCCGCCGTCACGATGATTTGAGTTTCGCTCACCGCGCCCGACAGGCCGGCGGCCAGGGCAAAGGGCACCGTCAGCCCGTCGGACATGCCAATCACGATGTCGCGGATCGTGGCCGAGGCGGTGAAGTGCTTTTCGAGATGAGACCGTCCGCTGCTGTATCCGGTGGAAGCCATAAGATATTCCGACGATGAGAATTTGCAATTGTGCCGGTTGCCGCGACTCCGCTAGGATAACGTCTACTGAGCTGTGAGCGACGAAGATTGACCCGCGTAACCATGCCCTCTAACTGGCAACTGGTCCGACGATTACTCGGACTTGCCTGGCGATATCGCCGCCGCTCACTGTTGGTGCTCGTTCAGCAAGCTCTGCTGGTGGCCTTGTCGCTGGCCGCGCTGAGCATGACGGGCGTGGGCATCGACGCGCTGCGCCACTGGATCGATCCCCAAAGCGACCCGCCGCGCTGGCCGTTCGCGCTGCAGCCGCCTCCGGCCTGGTCGCCCATCGCCGTGACGGCGCTGCTGGCCACGGCCATTCTGGGCCTGGCTTCTCTTCATGCCCTGCTGCGGTACATTGCCTCGATGTCTGCCGGGCGGCTTGTGCAAGATGTCGTCGTCGACCTTCGCTCGGAAGTCTACGACAAGCTGCAGCGGCTCAGCTTCCGCTATTTCGACCGCCATCGCACCGGGTCGATCATCAACCGCGTGGCCGGCGACGTGCAGGCCGTGCGCATGTTCATCGACGGCGTGGTGGTGCAAACCCTCTCGGTGCTGCTCTGCCTGGCGGTCTACCTTTATTACATGCTGCGGCTGCACGTCGGGCTGACGCTGGCCGCCCTGGCCACCACGCCGCTGTTGTGGCTGGCCGCGGTGCTCTTTTCACGCCGGGTACGGCCCGCCTATCAGCACGCCAGCGAATTGACCGACGATCTGGTCTTAAAACTCTCCGAGACGGTGCAGGGAATTCACGTCATCAAGGGTTTTGCGCGCGAGCCGGAGCAGATCGCCCGATTCGCCTCGGCCAACCGCGCCATCGAAACCCAAAAAGAGGGCATCTTCCGGCAGATCGGTCTGTTTCAACCGGCGATGGGCTTTTTGACGCAGATCAATATGATCGTGCTGTTGAGCTACGGCGGATGGCTGGTCATCGAGGGGCGCTTGCCGCTGGGCGCTGGGCTGTTTGTCTTTGCCAACCTGTTGCAGCAGTTTGCCAACCAGGTCGGGCAGATCACCAACATCGCCAACAGCATCCAGGCCAGCCTGACCGGCGCTCAGCGCGTGTTCGAAATCCTCGACGCCCCGCTGGAAGTCGCCAATCGCCCCGATGCGAAACGCCTGAAAAAAGTCGCTGGCCGAATCGAGTTCGACGCCGTTGGGTTCGCCTATACCGCCGGCAGCCCGGTGTTGGAAAAGATCAACCTGACCATCGAACCGGGCCAGGTGGTGGCCCTTGTCGGCGCCACCGGCTCGGGCAAGACCAGCCTGCTCAACCTGGTGCCGCGGTTTTATGATCCGACGGCCGGCTGCGTACGCCTCGATGGCCGCGATCTGCGCACGCTCGATCTGAACGACTTGCGCCGCAACGTCGGCATCGTTTTTCAAGAGACGTTTCTCTTTAGCAACACCGTGGCCGCGAACATCGCCTTTGGGCATCCGCGGGCAACGCAGGCCGAGATCGAGCGCGCCGCTCGGCTGGCCGCGGCTCACGAGTTCATCGTCTCGCTGCCTCACGGCTATGACACCGTAGTGGGCGAGTATGGATCGAATCTTTCCGGCGGGCAGCGGCAACGGCTGGCACTGGCCCGAGCGCTGCTGCTCGATCCGGCCATTCTGATTTTCGACGACGCCACCTCCGCCGTCGATCGCCACACCGAAGAAGAAATTCTCTCGGCCATCGAACAGGCGATGCGGGGCCGCACGACGCTGGTTGCCGCGCACCGCCTGAGCACGCTGCGGCGGGCCAACCTGATTGTGGTGCTCGACGAAGGGCGGATGGTGCAGACGGGCACGCACGACGAACTGCTGCGCCTGCCCGGCCCTTATTACCGCGTCGCCCAATTGCAGTTGGCCGATGCCGAGCCGCTGGCCGAGTTTCAGCAGGCCGAATTCAAGCAGGAGGTGGCCTGATGGCAACCGCCGCGGCGTCGCTGGTCCTTCGCAGGCCCGATGACTATGAAAGGGACCGCCATCCGCTCGAATTGCGGCTCGTGTCGCGGATTTTTGGCTACACGCGCCCGTACCGCGCCAAGCGAAACTGGCTGTTGCTGTTGGTCTTGCTGCGCTCGCTGCAGCTTCCCGGTCTCACTTGGCTGACCGCCGCCGTGATCACCGGACCGGTGCAGCGGCACGATGCCGCCGGAGTCATCTGGGGCACGCTGGCCTTCGCGGCGTTGGCGGTGTTCACGCAGGTGGTCATGCACTATCGCCAGCGGCTGGCGTTGGAATTGGGCGAGTCGGTCGTACACGACTTGCGGCGCGACCTGTTCGCCCATCTCGTCCGGCTGCCGATGAGCTTCTTCAACCAAACGCGGCTGGGCCGGGTGATCAGCCGCATGACTTCCGATGTCGAAAACGTGCGCGTCGGCGTGCAAGAGGTGCTGTTCGTCAGCATCGTGCAGATCGGGCAGATGCTGGTGGCGGCGGCCTGCATGCTGTGGTACGACGCCCTGCTGTTTTTGGTGGTACTGGGTCTGGCGCCGCTCTTGTGGGCCATCAACAAGCATTTTCACCGCCGGCTGAGCGAGTCGTTGCGGGCGGTGCAAGAATCGTTCAGCCGGGTGACCGCCACGCTGGCCGAGAGCGTCAACGGCATTCGTGTCACGCAGGGTTTTGTGCGCCAGCAGACCAACGCCGAGCTGTTCGGCGAGCTGGTGGCTGACCATTCGCAGTACAATATGGCAGTCACACGGGCGCAGGGCGTCTTTCTGCCGCTGCTCGATCTGAACAGCCAGCTTTGCTATGCGGCCCTGCTGCTGGTGGGCGGCTACCGCGTGCTCGTCACCGGCGGCGCCGAGGTGGGCGATCTGATCGGCTTTTTATTCATGGCCGGCCTCTTCTTCTCGCCGATCACCGTGCTGGGCAATCAATACAACCAGGCCCTGACGGCGATGGCCGGCGCCGAGCGTGTCTTCCGCCTGTTGGACACCCAGCCCGACTGGCAAGACGCCGCCGATGCCGTCGAGCTGCCCAGAATGGTCGGCCGCGTCGAGTTTCAGCAGGTCTCGTTTGGCTATGATCCGCGGCGGCTGGTGCTGCGCGGCGTGCAATTCAGCGCCGAGCCGGGCCAAACCGTCGCCTTGGTGGGTCACACGGGCAGCGGCAAAACCACAATCACCAACCTCATCGCCAAGTTCTATCAGCCCACATCGGGCCGCATTCTGATCGATGGCAGCGACATCGCCGGCGTGACCAGCCAGTCGCTGCGGCGGCAGATCGGCATTGTGTTGCAGCAGAACTTTTTGTTTAGCGGCACCGTGCTCGACAACATCCGGCTGGGAAAACCCGCCGCCAGCGACGACGAGGTGCTCGAGGCGGTCCGCGCCCTCGATTGTCTCGACCTGTTCGAAGCCTTGCCTCAGGGCCTGCAAACCCAGGTGGGCGAACGCGGCACCAGCCTGTCGCTGGGCCAGCGGCAACTGGTCTGTTTCGCACGGGCGATGCTGGCCGACCCGCGTATTCTGATTCTCGACGAGGCGACCAGCAGCGTCGACACCATCACCGAAGCCCGAGTGCAGGCGGCGTTGGCCGTCCTCTTGCAAGGCCGCACCAGCTTTGTGGTCGCCCATCGTCTCAGCACCATCCGCAACGCCGATCAGGTGCTGGTGCTCGACGACGGCCGTCTCATCGAGTGCCGCACACGGCGTTGCGCGTAGTGCACGGAAACGGCCTCACATGCCGAAACGGCTGTTTACGGCATTTCCAAACGCGGTACGATGGATTCATCTCCGTGGCCGGTCCGCGAACCAATTCATCGCCGTCATGCGAAACTCGAAGGGTTGACTGATCGAATCGCCGGTGCGACGCGAAAGTCAACATGCAACATGCAAAATGCAAAAGTAAAAACGAACCGAGCGATCGCGGCTAACGGCTGCGTGGCCGCATTGATCCTCGTTTCCTTGCTCGCTCACGCCCGCACATTGACGGCCCAAGAGCTGCGCCCCGGCGTCCTGGCCGAGCGGCCCGAAGAGCCCGCCGCCGGCACGGCGGGCCGCATCACCATTGCCAGGCCGGGCGAGCGCGACTTCATCGTCGATTCCGCCGATCTGATTTCGTCGGCAGACGAACAGCACATTCGCCAGCTCGCCACCAAACTGCTCAACGAGAAGGCGACGCCCATCATCGTGGTCACCATCGAGTCGATGGCCCAATATGGCGGCGCCGGCATGCGCATCGAGACGTTCGCCCACCTGCTCTTCGACCAGTGGGCCATCGGGCAAGCCAAGCTCGACGGCCAACTTTGGAACACCGGCATCCTGTTGCTCGTCTCGCGCGACGACCGTAAGGCCCGCATCGAGCTGGGCGCCGGCTGGAAACACGAGCAGGACGCGCTGGCCCAACAAATCATGAATGAGCAAATCGTGCCGCGGTTCCGTCAAGGCGATTTTTCGGGCGGCATTGTGGCGGGCGTCGAAGCGCTCGACAAAATGGCCCGCGGCCTGGAGCTGCCCAAGCCGCCCACGCCGTGGTGGCTGCCCGTGCTGGTGGTGGGCGCCGTCGCGCTGCTGATCTTCACGGTCATCTCGCTCATTCGCCGCGGGGCGAGCGGCTGGGCCTGGCTTTTCTGGGGCGCGCTGTTTTCGCTCATCGGCTACCTGCTCTATTCGTTGCTGCGAAGCTCGATGAACTCCGGCGGAGGGGGAGGCGGTTTTTCCGGCGGGTCGTTCGGCGGCGGCTATTCGGGCGGCGGCGGCGCCACCGGCTCCTGGTAACTTCCCTGATTCATCGGCCCACACCAACCCGACGCGTAAGCGAGGCGCCTGACGCACAATGATGTCGACCATCTCCCGAAAACTCGCCCGCGACGATTATCCGCGAATCAACGAAGCCGTGGCGGCGGCGGAGTCAAGAACCTCGGCCGAGATCGTGCCGGTTTTGGCGGCGGTGTCGGGTCGCTATGATCGTCCGGAGGACATCGTGGGCTTGTGGTTCGCCGCCGGATCCTTGGCGTTGGCCTGGTGGCTGGTGCCCGAGCATGCCCGTGCCGGCGACTGGGGCTCGCTGCCGCCCTGGGCATATCTGCTGGCGTTGATCGCCAGCGTGGTCGTGGGCTTTATCGTGGGAGCGTCGATCGCAGCGCGCGTCGATTGGCTGCGTCATTTATTCACGCCGACGCAACAAATGCGCGACGAGGTCACCAGCCGCGCGCGGCAGGTATTTTTCGACAGCCGCGTGCACCACACGGCGGGCAGAACGGGGCTGTTGATCTACATTTCGCTGTTTGAGCGCATGGCCGCCGTCTTGGCCGACGACGCGGTGATCGAAAAGCTCGGCCAACCCGCGCTTGACGACCTGCGCGACCAGCTCACGGCCTCTCTCCGCACTCAGCCGCTTTGCGAAGCGCTCTGCGCCGCCTTATCGACCGCGGGCCAGCGGCTGGCCGCCGTCCTGCCGCGGTCCGAGGGCGACATCAACGAGTTGCCCGACGCGCTGGTGGTGCTCGATCGACCGCTGTAGCTGGGTGATTCGGCAGCCCGCGTTATGCGCGAAATGCCGACCTTGACTCCAGCCACCAGGCAGCACAATTACGTTCCGGAGCGACCGCTACGTCTCCTCGAATCCGTAGTTCGTGAAGCGCAGCGTCCGGCAGTTTTCGGTGACGTCGCGGACCAGCTTGTCGCTGGCGCCGTCGGGCAGGTTGGCGTGAATTTCGAGCGTGACTTCTACCGTGGCGCCGACAATCGCCGCCAGGTGTTGAACGACTTCCTCGGCGATGCGCGAGGCATCGCGGCCCAGCCGAATCGGTTCCAGTGGGACCGAACCATGAAAGCGGCCGAGCTTCACGGGTGGCCCGGGCGTCCCGCCTGCGGGGCCTCGCAAGGTAGGCGTGCCGTCGGGCAGGGTGACCGGCCCGCCGGTTGTGGCGCTAGGCTGACCGGCTGTCGCGCCGTCGGCGGTCGGGGGTGGCTGGGCCTCGGCCTCCAATTGGCCGGCGGCGATTTCGGGTTTGACCAACAGGCTCTGAGAATCGACCACCACGCGCACCGACTGCCCGGCTTTCAAGCCGTTGTAACGCCCGCGCGCCTCTTCCCAGCCCTCGGCATACGCGAACGTCTCCGATCGCCAATGCAGGTTGGCCAGCCCGTCGTGGATGCCTGCCAGCAGCACGTTTTCGTCGCGCAGCCGCGGCAAATAAAGATATCGGGCAACGTCTTCGCAAAGCTGCTTCACGCCCACATGATTGCCACGCCATAGCGGCACGCGGTCAAGCTCTTGCCGCAATCTCGTGCCGCCGAGCTCCAGCATCAGAAGCTCCTCGCCACGGAGTTTCTTGACGGCCCGCTGAGCGAGCGATCCCGATCCCTGCGAACGCAGTTCGGTCCACTCCAAGTCGCCTTTCGGGTCCGATTGGCCGGGCACGAGCAGCCATTGGTAGGTTTCCGGAATGCGGCTCTCGACCGTTTCGTCGGCCGATTGGCACTTGGTGTCGGCCTGGCGTTTTTGGAAGCTGTCGAGGTTCAACGCCGGGTTTTCGCCCGAACCGTCGCGGACAATCGACGACCAGGCGAGAAACTGCCGTGCGCCTTGCCGCAACTCGCGGAGCCGATTGACGTCGCCAGCCAGAAAAACCAGCATGTTCTTGTAGTTGCGCGGGCTCGTGCCGCGCGACTCAAGCATCGCCGCAGCCTCTTTCCGTGCCGGGCTGTTGGCGTCCTTCGCGCCGTGCGGATGCTCCGGGCCAAGAATCACCAGCCGAATTTCGCGCTCGTCGGGCACGTCGCCGCTGGCCACGCAGGCATGCACCTTGGCAAACTCGGCCCGCGACGACGCCTCTTTGCGCAGCCGCCGGATGATCTCGTCGTCGACATCCTCGTCGCTGAACTGCCGCGAGCGATCGTCCGCCAGCCGCGTGACGGTCGGAACGGTCGAATACCAGTAGCGCCGGCCATCGACGTATAAATACGTGGCGGCATCGGTCAACCGTCGCAGGGCGTCGCCAAACGTGGCAACCGTTTCGCCGGGCTGAACGCAGCCCAGCTTGACGCGCCGCTCATCGAGGCCGCGGTTGGCCGCTCCCTGCATCGGCGCCGAACCCATGTAGATGGTCCGCGCCACGCGCCGGCACGCCGAATACCGCCCCAGGTTCGGATTGTCGCGGTCCAGCTTCAGCGGCAACGAGTTCGGGCCGTCGACGTCCGATTCCAGCACCGGAACCCAAGGGTCGGCCATATAGCGCGTCAACTCAAATTGCACCCGCGAATCATCCACCGGGATGTTGGCCGGCAGAATCACCAGGTTGGCGTCCTGCCGCTCCCAAAGCGAATGAATCACCGCCGCCATCAACCGCAATACGCCTCGCGTGCGCTGAAACTTGTCGAGCGTCGACCAGTCGTTATACAGCCTGTCGAACAACTCCGGATGGATTGGGTAGGCCATCTTCACGCGCCGCTCGTAATCGGCCTCCCGGCACTCCGAGGGAAACTCCTGCTGTTGCTGCCCGTAGAGCTCGGAAAAAGCCCGTGCGACGGCGTCACGCTGCTTGGCCTGTTCGTTGTCGAGCGGTTGAAAGAGCCTTCGCCGGACAATTTCAAAACCTTCGTCGGGGCTGGCGGGCCGCCACGACGACTCAACTCTGCCCAAGGCGTTTTTCAACCGGTCGAGCGCCTTCTGTCCCCAGTCGCCGCCGATTTCGTTGTCGCTCGACGGCACGCTCACGACCAACAACGTCTGCTTTGCGGCCTTGGCCGATTCGCCGATCGCTTGAGCGAAGGTGAATTGCGTGTCGAACGTGCCGGCGGGCAGGCTGCTCCCTTCGTGCAACTGCCGGGCGTAAGCCACCCATTCATCGACCAGGATCAAGCAAGGCGCGTACTTGTTGAACAGCTCTTTCAAGGCGTCGCCGGGGTTCGTGGCCGTTTCGTCGGCCTCTCTTACCCATTGGTAACCCTCTCTGCCGCCAAGCTGCCAGGCGATCTCGCCCCACAGCGTGCGAACGACCGTGCCATCGGGCTTTTTTTGTGGCTGCCCCGGCGAAATCTTGGTTCCCACGATCACCGCACGCCGCACCGCTTTCGGCACGGCCACGCCGGCTTCTTTGACCAACTCGTCGACACCGGGCAACTCGGTCACCGCGGCTCCTGAAAACAGGTGCCACAGCGCCAGCATCGAGTGCGTCTTGCCGCCGCCGAAGTTGGTTTGCAGCTCGACCACCGGATCGCCGCCGCTGCCCGACAGCCGCGCCAGGGCCCGCTCGAGCAATTGCCGCAACCCATCGGTGAGAAAGGTGCGTCGGAAAAACTCGGTGGGGTGCTTATATTCGTCGCTGCCTTCGTTCTGATAGACCTGCCACAGGTCGGCGGCGAACTCGGCTTGCTGGTATCGGCCGCTCGATACGTCGGGATGCGGGGTAACCACTTCTCGCCACGGCTTCAGCCCGCCTTGCGGTTTGCCTTCCGTCGGCTGAAACGACGCCTTGCGCATCTCGCTGCGCCGCTGCTCGTCGAACTGCACGCGCAGCAAGTCCATTCGCATCTGCTCGGCGTCGGCCGCCTCGGGCGCCGAGATGGCCGTCAGCAATCTCCCGGCGCTGTCGAGCGCCCGGTAGGCGTCGTTGCCGCTGAAGGCTTCGTTGTGCGCCCAGCGGTTCCGTACGTCGCGCAGCTCGCTGACCAGGCTCCGCTCGGCCTGTCCCAGCGTTCGGGCAAAGACGTTGTTCCACTGGTTCCAGACCGCGTTGAGCAAAACATGCGGGTCGGCGAGGTTGGGCGTTATCGTCTTTCTGCCGCGTGCGGCCCGTGGAGCGCCGTCCGTGACCGCGTCTTCCCACTTCTCGCCCAGCGACGCTTTCAATTCGCGCTCGACGAACGGCTGCAAGCCCGCCGCCAAGAGGTCGATCGCCTTGCCGACCCGATCACGATTCGTTACCGCCATGGTTTACCGCCTTGTAGTGTAGGCGTCCCGCCTGCTTCGCTTATTTACGTTGTGGTGCAGGCGTCTCGCCTGCGTCGCTGACCCTATCTATCCGTTGCCTCCGTCATCGCGTACTACATTGAGCAGAAGATACGACTCCTGCCATACGCCGCCCTGACAGAACGTCGCCTTCTGCAGGCTCGCCAAACAGCGCTGATTCGTGAGCCCAGCGATTCTGTCGAGGTCTTCCTCACGGAGATTCGCCGCGATGGTGCCCGTAATGAGTTTCGCATCATCGGCGACGAGATCGAAGATGCGTGACTCTCTGGTTAAACCTCGAAACACGCCACGTGCGGCGAATGACACGACTCCACTAACCGCCGCGCGGTAGGAGTTGAGTGCCTTTAATTCGTCCTCGACATCGGCGAGCCGTTGCGACAGTTGCGGCACCAGTATGGGGTCGTCGCCCGCTTGGCGTAGCAACTCGCGCAGTTGCACCGCTTGCACCTGCAGAAATGTGCGTTCATTCCAGATCTGTGGTGCAGGCGTCTCGCCTGCAAGCTGTTGTGGTGCAGCCGTCCCGGCTGCCTCGGTCCTAGCAGACACGGCAGGCCGGACGCCTGCACCACAAGCCGCTCGCGGATTCCAGCGGCTCCCCGCGCTGCTCCATCGCCAATCGTCTTTATTCCGGCATAGTCCGGCCGCTACCGGATTGTTCTCCGTGTACTCGATGAACCATTGCAGGTCGTCGATGCTGCGGATGAGATGATCAAAACCCTCGGCCTCCCAAAACGTGCCCGATCGCGTCAGTATCTTGTTCGCCTGGTGCGCGGTGTAGGAATTCCACGAGTGATGAATATCTTTTGGGCTGTGGCCGGGCAGCGCCGTATAGACGACATGCACATGGTTGGGCATCACGCACCAGGCATGCAGATAGTAGCGTCCGCCGTGAAAGTGCTTGAGGGCGTTTTGCACCATTGCCGCGACAGCGGGATTCTCCAGCGCACACGAACCCAATCGAAGCGGCGGCTCGAATTCCGCCGCGATTTCCTCTCGCGTCTTTGGCCGCCGCTCTTGTAGTGCAGGCGTCCCGCCTGCCTGTCCTTGTGCTTTAGGCGTCCCGCCTGCCCTTTTTCTTTGCTCTACGCCTCCTGTTTTCCGGCCTTCCTTGGGGACCACGGCATCCCAGAGCCGGAACGTAACAAAGTACGTGCCACAGTCCTTGTACAGGTGCGGCAAGAAACCTCGCGATTGCGGTTCAACGAACGGGGTATCCCGCGGATCGACGAACGAGAATTGTGGCACATCCGTCCCGCCCGCGCGTCCTTGTGGTGTAGGCGTCGCGCCTGCCTGGGGTTGTAGCGTAGGCGTCCCGCCTGCCCGGCTTGGTGCTCTGTCCGGCGCGTGCTGGCTTCCTCCGAGCGGGACGCCTGCACCACTATCTTCGCTCTTGGCTGTTTTCATGGTTCTCAAATCGCACGGCGATGCCCATTAGCATACGGCAGGCGGGACGCCTACACCACAAGTCTTGTGGCGCAGCCGTCCCGGCTGCCGCGATCTAGCAGACACGGCAGGCGGACGCCTACCAAACCTGAGCAGGCGGGACGCCCGCACCACAAATCTGAGCAGGCGGGACGCCTACACCACAAGTCAGAAAATCTCCTTCTGGATGGCATCGTTTGCATTGCGACGCGCGTGGGCCAGCTTGGTCAGCTCGGGCCAGGCGATCACCAGGCCGTTGTAGGCCAAGGCCTCGTCGGCCCACTTCTTGCGCTCGCAGAGCGTGTAGAGCCGATAGGCCAGCTCTCGGGCGGTCTCGCCGATGCCCCCCAGCCGGGCCAACAGCGCCGCCGCCCCGCTCTCGCCCTGCGTCTCGAGCGCGCGGATCAAATGCTGCGTCGTCTCCCACACGGTCAGCCGCCCGTCGGCGCCGGGGTCCCAACCGTCGGAGAGCTCCTCGCGGCCCACCAGCCGCACCTTGCCGCCGCGGGCTTTGACGACGCCCGCTTCCTCCAACCCCGTGACGGCCGTGTTCTTGGCTTTGCTGAGCGTTTCGGCCACGCCGAACGGGCCGTCGTGCATGCCGTATTCGGCGAACCAGGCCAGTGCCCAGCGGGTGTCGGGGTCGAAGTCGCCCTCTTGCTCGGCGAGCACTTCGTCGAGCACCTGGTTGATGATGCCCAGGGCGGTGCGCACGCTCATGGCCGAGCCGTCGGCCTCGACCACTTTGGCATAGCGCGTGAAGACCGCCATGCCCGGCCCAATGGCCGCCTGCGCCAGATCGACCGGCGCGATATTGCCGTGCTGCAGGTTCTTCAGCGCCTCGGGCAACTCCGCCCGCAAGGCGTTCATGAAGTCCTTTCGCGTCGCCAGCGGGGCATTAGCGGGGCGCGGACGGCAAACGAGGACGATTGAGGACGCCAAGGCATTCATGCCTGAATTCATCATGCGAGACCCCATTTCTGTCCTTATCGGCCACGTGCCGTGAATAAGGCATCCTGCTTGATGCAATGCTTCCAGGATCGTTTCCCAGCCGGTAGAGGATACTGCCGGCGCGTTTACCTGCTCACCGTCCGTCTCGGCATCCTCCTCGGCCTGCTTGAAGGCATAGAATACGGTCAACGGAAAGTCGGCACTTTGTGCTTGACGCAGGCGTTCAAACACTTCGTTCAAGCCGGATTCGAAGAAGTGCTTCGCTTCCTCGCTGTCGTCGTGGTGACGAAATGGAGTCGCCACAAGTTCCTGCGATTTCGGTGTTAGAACGGTCGCGAAGAGCGTCGGGTAAATTTTCCCGAGGCTACGGCGCAACCACACATAAAAAAAGTCGCTCAGGTCAGCATAGTCAATATTGTTGTAGTATGGCGGGTCACAGCACACGACCGGCGAATGCAGTTTTATCAAAGCAGCTGTCGCGTCCAATTGCTGAACGGTGCCGGGGATTGAGTCGGGGGAAGCGCCAACACACTTTGCCACCCACTCAACGTTGTTCATCCAATTGCCCGACGAGTCGCTCCATGGATTTCCTTCAGCGAAGTCCCAAGTCATTGGCATGGCCTGACGTGCAAAGGTATTTCGCAGCGCTTCCATCTTTGGACTCGAATCCCAAGTGCATATCGTCGAACTGCGATCGACACTTCGACTCAGGGCGAACGCTAAATATGTCGCTATGGCGTCGGCATATCTTTCAGGTTCACCATTCTTGTTAAAGTTGTCGTGCTTCACGGAAGCAACGTCAGCCGCGATTCGCTCGCGACAGTCTTGCAATGCATCCCCAATGGCCACTAGTGAGTTGACTTGGCGTTTTAAGAAAAGGTCTTTAAACGTCGACAAGCCGTAGAGGGGCGGCCGAAGTGCAAACGGGTTGTAAGCGATCGCGGCCTCGAGTTCCGGTGCATGTTTACTCTCAATTGCCGTCGCCAGTGGTTCGTGATTCGGGGCGACATAAACCCGACCCTTTATTCCTTCAGCGACAACCGCCAACAGCCGCGCACCAATCCGTCCTGCTCGGCCTTCGGATCGTATGTAATCGAGAGGAATCGGCGCGCCCGATAAAAGACACCTGCCTCCTTTACGTCCAATCGTGCCTTGATCGGGTTCACCGCCGCCTACTCCAATTTCAAAGCGATAAGAGTTTGTGGCACGGTCAATTACGGCATCAATCCAATGCCGGTTAGTTCGCTTCTTCGATAGCCAAAAGGACTTCACGAGCGGTACATGGGCGCCAGCACAAGCGGGGTCTGGGCTGGTGACCGTCCTGGCCCACAGCCAGGCGATGACGGTCAACTCCTGGCCGACGTATTGGCGCAGGTCGGGCCGGTCCTCGGCCATTTCGGCGGTGATTTTCACCTTGGGGTAGAGGTGGCCGATGCGTTTGAACGCTTCGTCGCGCATCCAGCGGCCGTAATAGCGCACGTCTTCGGCCAGACCCTGCGCGCCCTGCCAGACCTTGGCCGCATTCAGCGGCCGCTGCTTCACACTAACCCGACGCGTAAGCGAGGAAGCATCACGCGCGACACCGTCCGCATCTCGGCTCGCTGAGGTCGTCGGCCTCGCTGACGCTTCGAGATCGTTCCTCGCTGACGCTTCGGGTTGGTGTGCCGTTCTCGCTTGCGCTTCGGGTTGGTGTTGCCACTCGGGATTCACCGGCGGCATGCCGGCGAACTTGGGCGGGATTTCGATGAGGGCTTTGGTGATCAGCACGGGCACGGGGTTCAGATCGCTGGCGTAGGCCCGCAGCCCCAGCCGCTGCGCCTCCAGCGGAATCGACCCGCCCCCGCAAAACGGGTCGAGCACCGGCGGGGCATGTTCGGCCAGAAAGGCGTTCACCGCCTCCGGCGCCGCCAGCAGGTTCTTCAGGTCGCGCACCACGACCGTTTGTGGTGTAGGCGTCTCGCCTGCCTCTCCCGTTTGTGGTGCAGGCGTCCCGCCTGCCAGCGTGTCAGAAGACAGGGCAGGCGAGACGCCCGCACCACAAGTTTGGCCAGCCGAGACGCCTGCACCAGAATTATCAGCAGGCGAGACGCCTGCACCACAATGCAGCACCGTGTCGTTGGTGAATTCGCCGTCGGCCACCTTGTTAGCGGCAATCGAGCGGGCGATCTCGGCCCGCGCGCGGTTGATCACGCGGGGATTGTTGGAGTTTTCCCACTGCACCAGCTCTTCGATCAGGTTGAACAGATCGGCGCGCTTCGCGCCGGTGATTTCCTCGCCGGCGCCGGCGTACATGGGGTCGCTGTCGGGGTCGTCGACCAGCGAGGCGAACAGCACCGCGCGGCAGGCCGCCAGCGGCCGCCTTGCCCACCACAGGTGCAGCGTGCTGGGATGCCCGTGACGGATTGACTTCTCGCGCGCCGAGGCCTCGTTGATGGCCTTCAGCGGCAGGGCGACTTCGATGAGTTTTTTGCGGTAGGTCATGCAATCGCTCTGCTTAATCTGTCGGGAGCTCAAGCTTATTGAGCAGGGAGATTGCGGCCTCTACATTACCACCATCGCATTTCGAGCCCTTCTTTCGCCGCAGCCGTTGCAGCGCCTCTTCATGACCAGATCCCGCCTCGCGGAAGGCATCGTAGGTGGCAGCGAGCTCGAGCACGACCGGCTCGGCCTTTGAAAGCATCTCGATTTGCGGCCGGTACTCTTCGATTTCCGGGAGCACTGCAGCGGCGTCAGCATTCAAGACGTAATACTGATTGCCATCCTGCGATATCTCAGGTGTTTCCTTGACAAGGCCTGCGTCGTCGAGCAAGCCGATGTCCGATGAGACACCATCACTGTAGGGCCCATAGAAGTGAATCATGTACTGATAGTCCGTCGGGAAGCCGATCCTCTGGAGGAGCTTGATCTCCTTCTGAAGTCGCGTTCGCCCGACAACGCGCCGCCCGTTGTGGGCCGCAACTAAAGCGGCTAACCATCGATAGTTTTCCTTTACCATGAGTCACTCCTTCTCCAATAGAGGTTCGGCCGTCGCGCGTATTACATCGCGAACCACCGAAGGGTAGTAATATCGCACGAGCGTATATTTTCGCGAGATTTCCCGAACAGTGTCTAAACACGTGCTTAGTTCGACACGACCGGTGCCGGGCATTTCAACGTAGATTTGTGTGGCTGGCTTTTCGACGTCGGGGTTGTAGAGCTTATAGGCGGTGTCGCTCGGCGCGTCATGCTCGAAAGCGAAGTCCACGTCGTAACCCGCTGCGGAGATTATTTCCTTGGCCCTCTCGGTGAAAGCGACGACGGCAGGCGGAAGCACCTGAGTGACATCGGTTGATTTGTAAAGCCGCCGGTGCAGCAAGCCGGCGGAAAGCTCGGCGAGGGCTCGATCGGTTGAGGAGCAGCAAGCCTTTGCAAATTCTGTGATCGAATGGTCATCCAGGGCAAGGTACTCGTCGAGCCTAATTTGCCCTGAAAAGGCGCGAACAACTGCCGGAGGAGCATCAGGAACAAGGGCTTTCCGTTCGGAGGCATCTACCTCATTCAGAAGGCGCCCGTACCGGCGAAGCAGGAGCCGCAACATCACCTCGGCAGCGCGGGTCGTTTTGTGGAAATAGACAGTCCGGTACATGTGGTAGCGCGCAAACACGTAAGATTCGGCTGCGAAAAGTGCCTTGTGGCTGAGATAGAAGCGGCCCTTGGTATCATCAACATGAAGGTGCTGCAAGAGCCATTCCAGATCGAACTGTCCGTAGTCCGTCCCCGTGGCATAGCTGTCGCGGAGCAAGTAGTCGAAACGGTCCGCGTCCAATTGGCTCGTCACGATTTGCGTCAAATAGGCCGGGATTTCGGCCTGCGTGCGCTCACCCTCCTCGATATCTTCATCGAAGAAAACGCTCAGTCGATCCGGGAGCGTCGAGGAGAAGTCCCGAAGGCAACCGCTAACCTCCGTCGATGGGTCCCTGACGATCTCATAGGTGCGCTTTTCGTGCTTGTCACCGGTCACTTTTTCAAATGCATGTGAGAACGGCCCGTGGCCCACATCGTGAAGAAGGGCGGCCACCAACACCACCGTCCGCTGCTCGTCATCGACGCATCCCGGGCACTCCCGGCTTACGCGGTCGAGGAACCTCCTGGCAACTTGCAGGACGCCAATGGAATGCGCGAAACGGCTATGATCCGCCCCTGGAAAAACCAGCTGGCTGAGGCCGAGTTGCTTAATGCGCCGCAGGCGCTGGAACTCTTTCGTATTGATGAGACTCAGAAGGAGTCGATCGTCCGACGTATTCTCGAAGGGAACGATGTTGTGAACCGGATCGCGAATGATTTTGGGCCAAACGTCGGTCATGACGGTTCTCCCGCGTTCCCCAACAGCGCGGCCAGATCGTAGTTGACGCTCGTCACATTAAAATCCGGCTCGCGCTGAAAGGGGCGGCGGACGTAGCGGACTTCGACCTGTTCACCGTCGATCAGGCCGATCGCCAAAATAAAATCATCGGGCTTGTTGAAACCTGTGAGGATTTCGTTCTTCGTGATCGTGACTGTCGTGGCGCCGTTCACACGGCCTTTAACCTCAATGAAGCGGAGTCGGCCCTCGTTGGGCACCGCTGACTCAATGTCGTAGCCAAGCTTTTGATCGCTCACGTCACGCGGAACGTAGCCGAGGGCACGCTCCGCGGCCATCACCGCGGCCATAGCGAGCTGCTCGCTGCGCTGGGTGTCTTGCGCATGAAGGGCAGGCGGGACGCCTGCACCACAAAGGCGCCTCAGCAGGCCGAGGGGGACGATCAACGCGCCGCCCACGACGACGGGCGGCAGGGGTGAAAGCTTACGTTCCTGGGCCAGTTCTTCCAGCCGTTTCTTGAGCCGGGCGCCAAGTTCGTCGGCCCGCTGCCTGGCAACGCCCGAGTTCAGCCGCGCATTGACCTTGCCTGCCAGCTCCTGCTGTTTGAGATCATCGGCGCGGTGGTCCCAGTAGTTGATTTCCTTGGTCAGGCGGTCGTTGACCGCCGCAAGGGTCTTGTCGACGAGCTCTTCCTTGCGGCCGCGGACGTCGTCAAGGTGTTGCGGAACCAAATGAACCGCGGCGTGTTCCAGCGCTTTGTGTTCGAGGGTTTCTCGACACCAACCCGAAGCGTTAGCGAGGAGCGTGGCGAGATCGGGGGGCGGCGCAGGGGCCTCGCTGACGCTTCGGGTTGGTGTATGGCCGGCCTCGCCGATGGCGGGGCTGGCCTCGCTGACGCTTCGGGTTGGTGGGGCGGCGGTAGGCGAGACGCCTACACTACAAGACCCCGCAGGCGGGACGCCTGCGCCACGAGACCCGGCAGGCGGGACGCCTGCACCACAAAGGGCGGCTATCTCGGCTTCGGTGAGAGGGCGATAGTCGAGATACGGCGCCGGTCCGCCCGTCACGGTGTTGCCCTGAGCGTCGATCTCGACAAATTGAAAGCGTTTCGAGACGATGCGGCGGTTGCCCGAACGGTCGGTGCGCGCGTCTTGAATCGAGTGCTCCAAATAGACCAGCACGCGAGGCTTTTCGCCAAGCTCCTGCTCGTCGATGAGCACCGCGCCGCGTTTTAGCAGGTCGCGATGACGCTCGATGACCAGATCAATCGTGGCGTCCAGCAGCGGATGGCCCGGGCAGACAAACGCCGCGGGCGGTTTGCCGGCGATGCTGATCAACGCTTTGTCAAACGTGATGCGTTCGTAGCGCGCCAGCACGGGCTCGCCACGGCCGATCTCGCGGTCGCGGCCGCGAATGGTGGCCGGCACGTGCTTGATCTCATAACGCTTCGGCTCGCGTTCGTGAATCGTGCCGCCCAGCAGCCGAAAGGCCTCCAAGAAGAACGAAGCGATAAAGTGCGGCTGGAGCCGCCGGGCTTCGGCCCGCTCCATGTCTTCGCGAATCTGCCGGACGCGAGAGACGTCCATCGCGTCGTGCGTGAGCGCGCGGCTTTCGACAAGCTTTTGTAAGTGCTCGCGGTCGAGAGCGTTTTCCACGACCGTGAGCTGCCGCGCGCGCACGTCCGGGCGGTCGCCGTAGCGGACCGCTTCGATCATCAACTCACGCAGCGAACGATCGTCGAAAGTGATCTGGCCCAGCACGTCGAACACCTGGCCGCCGAGCGCCTGCCGGGCCTCTTCGAGCTTCTCCAGCAGGCGAAAGTAGACTTCACCCTCGCGCGTGTCTTTGGCTACCAGGTTCCACAGGTGGCAGACTTCGGTTTGGCCGATGCGGTGGATGCGCCCGAAGCGCTGCTCCAGCCGGTTGGGGTTCCAGGGCAAGTCGTAATTGACCATCAGGTGGGCGCGCTGCAGATTGATGCCCTCGCCGGCGGCGTCGGTGGCCACCAGAATTTCGACGTCTTTATCGTGCGTGAATGCTTCTTGGGTCTTGCGACGCTCTTCGCGGCCGATGCCGCCGTGAATGATGACCACGGCTTCGGGCTTGCCCACCAGCGCGGTGATTCGCTCGGCCAGGTAATTCAGGGTGTCGCGATGCTCGGTGAAGATCACCAGCTTGCGGCGGTGCCCCTGGGCGTCGAACATTTCCGAGTTGTTCTGCAACAGCTTCGAGAGCTCGTCCCATTTGCGGTCGCAGCCTGACTGCCGCAGCCGCAGCGCGGCGCGTTCCAACTCGGCGAGCATGGCGATTTCGGTTTTCAGCTCGGCGATGGTGCGGGCGGCGGTCGCCTGGTCGACCACTTTTTCTTCGGCCTCTTCGACTTCGGCGTCGGGGGCGTCGTCGAGATCGTCCAAATCGTCGAGCGTGTAGATGGGCAGGCTGGCGGGCTTGAGTTCGACCTCGGCGCCGCGCTTCAGCAACTGTTCTTCGCGCATCCGCTTTTCGAGGCGTTCGCGGCGACGGCGGAGCGATTGATAGATCGCCTCGGGCGACGAGGCCAACCGCCGTTGCAGGATGGTCAGCGCGAAGCCGACCGTGCCTTTGCGGCCTTCGTTTTCCAATGCCTCTGCCCGGTTGAACTCTTCGCGCACGTAGTCGGTGACGCTCTTGTAAAGTTCGGCTTCCGGGTCCGAGAGCGAATAGTTCACCGTATACGCCCGGCGCTCGGGGAACAGCGGCGTGGCGTCGAACTTTAGGAGCCGCTCTTTCACCAGGCGCCGCATCAGGTCGGCGGCGTCGACGGTATGTACGCCATCGCGAAACTTGCCTTCAAAGCGATCGCCGTCGAGCAAGGCCAGGAACAACTGGAAATCGGCTTCTTTGCCGTTGTGCGGCGTGGCCGTGAGCAGCAGAAAATGACGGGTGAGGGTCGAGAGCAACTGCCCGAGCCGATAGCGTTTGGTGTATTTGACTTCGTTGCCATAGTAGCTGGCGCTGAGCTTGTGGGCTTCGTCGCAAACGACAAGGTCCCAATCCGTCTGTTGCAGCTTGGCAATGAGCTTGCCGCGATCGGCGTCTTGTGGCGCAGGCGTCTCGCCTGCCTGGCTTGAAGATGGCAGGCGGGACGCCCGCACCACAAGCTGGCCTTCGGGCACAATGTCGCGGCTCAGTTTGTCGAGACGGCAGATGGCCAGCGGATGCTCGAACAACCAGTTGCCGGTTCGGGCGGCCTCCAGCGCGTCGTTGGTCATGATGTCGAACGGCAAGTGAAACCGCCGGTCGAGCTCGTCTTGCCACTGCTCGGCCAGGTTGCCGGGGCAGACGATCAGGCAGCGCTGCAAGTCGCCCCGGACCAGCAGCTCTTTGACAAAGAGGCCCGTCATGATGGTTTTGCCCGCGCCGGGATCGTCGGCCAGCAGAAACCGCAGCGGTTGGCGGGGCAGCATCTCGCCGTAGACGGCCGTGATTTGATGCGGCAGCGGCTCGACCAGCGAGGTGTGTACGGCCAATAGCGGATCGAACAGATAGGCCAGCCGGATGCGGTGGGCCTCCGACACCAGGCGGAACAGCCCGCCATCCCCGTCGAAACTCCAGGGTTGTCCTGCGACGGCAACGTCCAGTGTCGGTTCGCGATCGCGATAAAGCAGTTCGCTACCGAGTCTTCCGCTCGAGTCGCGATAGGTGAGGTTGATCGCGACCGTGCCGATCCAGCCGACCGCCACGGCGGTGACCAGGCCATCGGGCAGCACGCCTTTAACCGATGTTCCGACCGTGATTTCTTCCAGACGGGCCATTTTGCTGCAGGCGTCTCGACTGCCGAACTGGGTTTATGTGGTGCGGGCGTCTCGCCTGCTGAATTCAGAGCTTGCCTCGGCCGAAGCGTGAGTGCGAATTCTAACCCTGCCGCGCCGGAATTGCCACCAGACCCCGTGTACATTCGGCACGGGTGGATTATGGTAGTCACTACGTAGCGGACAAAGATTAACTTCGGCAATCCTTCCGGCCCTCACCGAACCTCTCCCGAAGGGAGAGAAATCTGTATGTCGAAGTTATGCTTCGTCCGCTCCGAAACCATCATCCCGCCCGGAGATTCCACCATGCGACGCTCAATGATTTCAATTTTCTGCTTCACCGGAATGCTGATGCTGGCCGCCACGACGCGCGCCGCCGATCCGCAAACGGAAATCGTGCCACCGCGTAAAGGCAAGTCAGAAACCATTCAGCTTTTCAACGGCAAGGATCTGACCGGCTGGGTCGGGCACGACCACTTGTGGAGCGTGAAAGACGGCGTGATCGTGGCCCGCAACACCGACCCGATCCCGGTGAGCACCTACCTGCTCACCGAACGGAAGTTTACTGACTTCCGGCTGCTGGCCACCGTCAAGCTGGTCACTTCGGAGATGCACTCGGGCATCGCCTTTTGGGGTCGAGTGGCGCCGGAACAAAAAGACAAATACACGTTTGCCGGGCACCTGGTGATGTTTCCCAGCGGTTGGGGCATGTACGATCTCTATGGCCGCGGCGGGCTGCCGGTCGACGGCGGGCCGGCCAAGAAAGTCGGCAAGCAGCACGACTGGAACAAGCTGGAGATTCTCGCTCAAGGAAACCGCATTCGCGTGGCCGTCAACGGCAGCCAGGTGGTGGACTGGGCCGACCCGAAGAAAGACGCCCTGTACGATGGGCCGATTGGTTTGCAGCTTCACTCGAACAACGTGCCGCAAGAGATTCATTTCAAAGATCTGGAGCTGACCACCTTCCCGGAAGATAAGCTCGTGACGCTGAAGGCGGAGTGAGCAGCTCCTTGAGCGTCGAAGTCGAACAACTCAGCCCGTTGGAGCAACGCTTCGAGCGCTGGCGCGTGCGGCTGGGCGTGGTGCTGGCGCCGGCGGCTTTCGCGGGCGTCGTGACGGCCGACTTTCCGTCGCTGCGGCCCGAGGCGCATCGCCTGGCCGCGGTGATGGCGGCGGTGGTCATTCTGTGGCTGACCGAGGCCGTGGCGATGCCGGTGGCGGCCTTGGTGGGCGCTTCGCTGTGCGTGGTGCTGCAGGTGGCGCCGGCCAAAGAGGTGTTTGCGCCGTTCGCCGACCCGATCATGTTTCTCTTCATCGGGTCGTTCATGCTGGCCAGGGCGATTTTCCTGCACGGTCTCGACCGCCGCCTGGCCTTCGGCGTGCTCTCGCTGGGCTGGGTTGGCGGCAGCCCCACGCGCATCTTGTTCGCCTTCGGCGCGGTGACGGCCACGCTCTCGGCCTGGATCTCGAACACCGCCACCACCGCCATGATGTTCGCCATCGGCCTGTCGATTCTCGGCTATTTGCTCGATCGCGACGCGGCAGTTGAGCCGGTGAGCCCTCGCTACGCCACCGGGCTGATGCTGATGACGTCGTTTGCCGCATCGATCGGCGGGCTGGCCACGCCGGTCGGCACGCCGCCCAACCTGATTGGCCTGGGCAAAATCCGCGATGCGCTGGGCATCGACATTCCGTTTTTGAAGTGGATGTGCCTGGGCGTGCCGATCGTGTGCTGCCTGTTTCTGTACCTGTTTGTTTATTTGAACTGGCTTTGCCCAGCGGGGCGCCGCGAAGTGCCGGGCGAGCACGCGCGGCTCGCGCAAGAGCGGCGGCAGTTGGGACCATGGACGGCCGGCCAGCGTTCGACGTGCCTGGTGTTTGCGTTGACGGTGGTGCTGTGGGTCGTGCCCGGCGTGGTGGCGTTGTGTGCCGGCGAGACGAGCGAGCTTTACCGCTCGGTCCGCGGCATTTTGCACGAAGCGGTGGTGGCGCTGCTGTGCGCGGCGCTGCTGTTCGTGTTGCCGGGCGGCGGCGGCCGCAAAGCCCTCACGTGGCGCGAGGCGGCCGAGATCGACTGGGGCGTGGTGTTGTTGTACGGCGGCGGCTTCGCGCTGGGCGTGCTTTCCGACCAGACAGGGCTGGCCGCGGCGCTGGGGCAAAACCTGGCGGACCTGCTCCCTTCGACCAGCGGCCTCGGCCTGCTGATTGCAGCCACCGTGGTGGCCGTGCTGGTCTCGGAGTTGACGAGCAACACCGCCAGCGCGATCATCGTCGTGCCCGTGGCAATTGACATCGCGCGGGCGGTCGGCGCCGATCCGCTCGAGCCGGCGCTGGGCGCCGCGTTCGCCGCCAGTCTGGGGTTTATGCTGCCGGTCTCGACGCCGTGCAACGCCATCGTGTACGGTTCGGGTTATATTCCTTTGCCGCGGATGGTGCGCTATGGCCTGATGCTCGACGTGGCCGGCGTGGCGGTGATTGTGCTGGTGGTGCGGCTGTTTTCGTGGATCGTGCGATCGTAAGGTACGGCGCGGCGCGGGAGGCCCGAGAGATGCATCTGCTCATCGACGGCTATAACTTGATCTACGCGGCGGGCATGATTGGCCGGGGCATCGGGCCGGGCGGACTCGAGCGGTCACGAAGGGCGCTATTGGACTTCGTGGCCGAATCGCTCGACGAGCATGAAAGGCAGCGGGTCACCGTGGTGTTCGACGCGCACGGCGCCCCGCATGGCTTACCCCACACCTTGGTGCATCGGGGCATCACGGTCCGGTTCGCCGCCGGCTATGCGGACGCCGACGAGCTGATCGAAGAGTTGATTCGCGCCGACAGCGCGCCGCGGCGGCTGACGGTCGTGTCGGGCGATCATCGTTTGCAGCGTGCCGCCCGGCGGCGGCGGGCCACGGCACTCGACAGCGAGCAATGGTACACTGACACGCTCCGCCGACGCGGGCAGCGACCGGCCGCCCCACCGCCCGCCAAGCCTGCCTTGCCCGCCGACGTCCGTGAAGTCGAATTCTGGTTGGCCCAGTTCGACGACGCGGCGCCGTTCGACGATGCGGGGCAAGCGCCGGCCCTGCCCGACGACGCCATTTTTCCGCCCGGTTACGGCGAAGATATCGAGCTTGAAGCGGACGAAGAATAATGTCGGCAGTGCGTGAGTTGGTGGAGTAGTCGTTGCCCGCCGCCGGAACTGATGGCGGGGCTTGTCGCCTTTAGCGCCGCGAAAGTGGCGCTACTTTCGCGGCGCGACAGGCGACCATACCGCGACATTCGCGG
>JAICLL010000135.1 GCA_025927475.1 Pirellulales bacterium | reverse complement strand
GGTTGCGCGTCCTCGGCGGGCCTGCTGTCGGTCGCGGCGGGGGCTGGGGCGGGGCCGCCCGCCGCTCCCCCCCCCCCCCGCCTCATCCGCGGCGGCGCGCGGCCCCGCCCCCCCCCGGCGCCCCCCCCCCCCCCCCCCCCACCCTACGGACTGCGCTCGCGCACGGGCGTTGCCATCTTCATTTTTCTGTCAGCCATCTTTCTGTCAGATTCTGGATCGCGTTCGATCGGCGCTGCCGCCTTTTTTGATTCTAAATTAGCCATCTTGCCAGGCCACGCGGATTGTATCCTAAATGAGCGTGCAGGAGCTGATTCCTGGCGTATTGCCGCGCCTGATCGCTACAATAGCCGGTATGACCGAGCCTGCACGAGCTGTGGTGCGGCCGCGCGTCGTTTCGCCGGAAACGGGCGACATCGTGTTGCTCGAAGACGAAGCCGCGGCCTGGGTCGACGACCGTCGATCGCTGGCGTTGGAAATCGTCGGCGGGACTGGTTTGGGCAAAACCACCGCCCTACGGCCCCTGGCCGCGACACTCGATTCGCCGGGGCCGCTGACGTTCATCGACGAGCCGACTTCGGCCGAAGTCGCCGCCGCAATGGCCTCGGGAAGAATCGTGTATGCCACGCCCGAGCCGCTGCGGCTTGACGATACGTGCAGCCTCCGGCTGGCCTCGTGGAGCGAGGATGAATGGATCGAGTATCTCCGGTCGTTGCGTCCGGCTTGCTGTGCCTCGGTGATTTCGCGCCTTCGCACCGATTGACTTCAAATCGCCGGAAGAGATTCGCAAAGCCGATCTTCGCGGGGCGAACCTGCTGGGCGCGACCGTCGAGGCCGCCGATTTTTATCTGGTCGATCTTCGCGGCGCCACGTATAGTCTGGATCAGGCTGAGCATTTCCGCCGTTGCGGCGCGATACTATTCGACCGGGTAAATCATTGACGATGCAGTTCAGCCTCCGAACGTTCTTCCTGATGCTGACCGCGCTGGCCGTTTGGCTGGGATTCGTGGCCAACCAAACGCACGAGCAACGCGCCGCCATCCAGGCAATTGAAGCGACGGGCGGCGCAGTCGTCTACGAGTGGCAACGGCGCGGAGCACGAAAACCGCCGGTGCCCGGACCTTTCTCGATTCCCGTCTATCCGGGCGAACCGGACGGTCCGGCCTGGCTGCGGCGGATCATCGGCGACGATTACTTTCAAAAAGTGGAGATTGTGGTTCTCTCGGTCCGGCCGCCCTATACCGAAGCGGAGATTCTGGAAATGATACCGCATCTTCAACGTCTTCGCGGACGGCAAGAGATCTGTTTTGACACGCCAATTTCCGCCGCGACGTTTGAGAGACTCAAGGCGGCGCTACCACACTGCAAACTTTGGCCGCCTCTGGGCGGTGACTGAATACTGGTCACCCCAGGCATCGAACCACCGCGGCCGTTCGCGAAGGCATGGCCCACCCGTGCCACCAACACGGCAGATCTGACAGAAAAGTTGCTGGCAGAAAAATGGGCGGACGATGTGCACCGCCCAAGTCGGTGACTACCTCATTTATCTGCCAACGGCTAGCCAAGCACGAACTGGCGCGGTTAAACTGCGGTCGGCGCGGCGAATGGCGGTGCGGGGGCAGAGGGTTCCACGATCTCGCTCCTTTCTTTCTTAACGCGATGGCTCGCATTACCGAATTGATGGTTAATGGCCAGCGGCGCCAACTCGACGCGGACGGCGACTGCACGCTGCTCAGCGTACTGCGCGACGAGCTCAATTTGACCGGCACCAAGTATGGCTGCGGAGAAGGACAGTGCGGGGCCTGCACCGTGCTGCTCGACGGCGTACCCGCCCGTTCGTGCCTCACGCCGCTGGCGGAAGTCGGCCAGCGAACGGTCACCACCATCGAAGGCGTCGGCAAAGAGGGCCAGTTGCACCCGCTGCAGCAGGCGTTTCTCGATGCCGACGCGTTGCAGTGCGGTTACTGCACGTCGGGCATGCTTTTGTCGGCGCTGGCGCTGCTGCGCGGCAAGCCGAAGCCCTCGGAAGAAGACATCGTCCACGCCATGAACGGAAATATCTGCCGCTGCGGCACTTATCGACGGATCATAACCGCCATCCAAGAGGCCGCGCAGAAGATGCAGGGAGCCTCGCCATGAATGAGCCATTCGTCTTCGAGCCGGAACGCTACGAGTTGGCGGCAGGCCCGCTCTACCAGTTCGACGGCAAATTCGAACTTCATCGTCGGCGGTTTTTCGAGTTGCTCGGCTGCGGCCTGGCAGTGCTGCTTCTCACCGAGGAAAGCGACGCCCAAGAGTCGGGCTTTGGCCGCCGCGGCTTTCGCGGCGGTCAGCGGCCCATGCAAATCTCCGCCTGGTTGCACGTGGGCGACGATGGCACGGTGACCGTCTTCACCGGCAAGGCCGAAGTCGGGCAAAACATCCGCACCTCGCTGGCTCAAATGGTGGCCGAAGAGCTGCGCTTGCCCGTCGCTTCGATTCGCATGGTGATGGCCGACACCGCGCGGACGCCCTTCGATATGGGCACATTCGGCAGCCGCACCACGCCCGACATGGGTCGGCAGCTCGCGCGAGTGGCTGCCGCGGCGCGCGAAGCGCTCATCGACCTGGCCGCCGAGCAGTGGCAATGCGATCGTAATTCGCTGCGCGCGGCGGAAGGCAAGGTAAAGCGTGCCGGCGCGAACGAGGCCGCCAGTTACGGGCAGCTTACCAAGGGACAACAGCTTCTGAAGTCAGTTGCCAGCGATGTGGCAACCTCGCCCGCCGACCAGTGGATCCTGGCAGGCACTTCGGTCGCCAAGCTCGATGGCCGCGAGTTCGTCACGGGCCGGCATCGATACGCGAGCGACATCACACGGCCGAACCTGCTGCACGGCAAGGTGCTCCGGCCAAGCGCCTTCGAGGCGACTTTGGCCGAGGCCGATTTGCGCCAGGCCGAAGCGATGGAAGGCGTGGCAGTGGTCCGCGATGGCGAATTTGTGGGCGTGGCCGCGCCCGATCTATTGACCGCCGAGCGGGCGCTCGACGCCATTCACGCCACGTGGAACACCAAGCCCCAGACCTCCAGCCGGACGCTGTTCGACGATTTACGGAAGAACGCCGGTGAAGCTGGTGGCGGGCGATTTGGCGGCAGGAACACCGGTTCGATCGAAGCCGGCCTGGCCGCCGCCGATCAGCAATTGAAACAGAGCTACACCGTAGCGTATATCGCCCATGCTCCGCTCGAACCTCGGGCCGCGGTGGCCGAGTGGATCGACGACAAGCTCACCGTGTGGACTGGAACACAGCGTCCCTTCGGCGTGCGTAGCGAGTTGGCCCGGGCGTTCGGCTTGCCGGAAGACCGCGTGCAGGTGATCGTGCCCGACACCGGTTCGGGCTATGGCGGCAAGCACACGGGCGAAGTGGCGATTGAGGCCGCTCGCTTGGCCAAGGCGGCAAAGCGGCCTGTGAAGCTGGTCTGGACGCGCGAGGAAGAGTTTACTTGGGCCTATTTCCGACCGGCGGGAGTGATTGACATCGCCAGCGGAGTGCGTAACGACGGCACGCTCACCGCCTGGGAATTTGTGAATTACAACTCCGGCGGTTCGGCGATCAACATGCCGTACGAGGTGGCGAACCAGCGTGTCGCGTTTCGCCCGTCGCGGTCGCCGCTGCGGCAAGGATCGTACCGGGCGCTGGCCGCCACGGCTAACACCTTTGCACGCGAAACGCATCTTGACGAGCTGGCGCAGATGGTCCGTCTCGATCCCTTGGATTTTCGCCGTCAGAACTTGAAAGACGTTCGCATGCGGGCAGTGCTTGAGGCGGCCGCCGAAGCGTTCGGCTGGGGCGCCGCCAAGCCGGAAGAAGAACACGGTCGGGGAATTGCCGTGGGTACCGAGAAAGGATCGTATATCGCCACGTGCGCCGAAGTGAAGGTCGATCGCCAGACTGGGGGCGTGCATGTGGTCCGCGCGGTGGCGGCCTTTGAGTGCGGGGCGGTCGTGAACCCCAATCATTTAAAAAACCAGATCGAAGGCGCGATCGTCATGGGCCTGGGCGGCGCGCTGTTCGAGCAGATCGCGTTTGCCGACGGCGTGATCGTCAACGCCGCCTTTTCGAGTTACCGCGTGCCGCGGTTTCGCGATGCGCCGAGGGTCGAGGTGGTGCTGGTCGATCGCAAAGATTTGTCCTCGATCGGGGCCGGCGAAACGCCGATCATCGGCATTGCCCCGGCCATGGGAAACGCCATCTTTGATGCCACCGGCGTGAGGCTGCGTTCGCTGCCCTTGGCGCCGCGCGGAATGGCTAGCTAGCACGGGTGTTTTCGCTGATTTGACCCGCTGGCCCGCGTCGATAGAATTTAGTAATCTATTGGCGACTTGTTCCGGCGAGGTGTTGTCATGAATGTCGAGTTGCGTTATTGCTCGGTCTGAAACTACGAGCCCAAGGCTGTCAGTTTGGCAAGCCGAATTCTCTCTGAATACAAGCAACAAATCCAAAGCCTCAAGCTCGTGCCTTCGGGCGGGGGCTGCTTCGAGCTGACGCTCGATGGGGACTTGGTGCACTCGAAGCTCAAGACCGGTGAGTTCCCCGACGAAGGGCGCATTCTGGGCGTCGTCGGCAAACGACTGAAATAGTCCAAAAATCACGCGCGTGACAGAAAATCGCCGCTGCGCGTATCGACCTTCACCAGTTCGCCTTCGGCGATGTATTCCGGCACCTGAATGGTGAGGCCCGTTTGGAGCGTCGCCGGTTTCGTGCGGCCGGTGGCCGAGTTGCCCCGCACGTAAGGATCGCACTGCGTGACTTTCAGCGCCACGGTCTGCGGCACGTCGATGCCCACACACTGCTCGTTGTAGATCAGCGCGAAGACGCCGTCCAAGTCCTCGGTCAGATACCTGGTTTCTTCTTCCAGGTCGCCGATGGGCAGCGAATACTGATTGAAATCGGTCTGGTCGAGAAAGTGCACGTGCGCGCCGTCGGCGTACATGTATTTGATGGGCCGGCGTTCAAAATCGGCCTCGGGCAGCGAATCGCCGCCGCGCAGCGTGATATCGACCTTTTGCTTGGTAATCAGGTTACGAGCGCGGTATTTGTAAAACGTGGCCGCGCCGCGGGCCGTGGGGCTGTGTACGTTGACCGTCTCGATGATGCAGGGGGCGCCGTCATAGTTGACGATCAATCCCCGTTTGATGTCTTTGGCGAGCATATTTGGCTTTGGTTCGTTCTTACAGCAGCGTGCCCGACTGTGGATCCACGCCGACGCCGTCGGTCAGCTCGACCAGCGCGTCGAGCACCACCAGCAAAGCGCTGGGGTCGAAAATCTCGTCGTTCTCGTCGCTCGACAGGTCTTCCGCCATGATCTCGAAGTGCATGATCTCGAAGCGGGCGTCACACGGCTTGAGCTTGGCCAACTTGTCGCGTTCGGCGCGGTCGGAGCGCAGTTGCTGCGTGAGCTCTTCGACTTGCAGAGCCACCTCGTCGCCACAGTGGTAGTCGATCTCGAGGGCCGAGTAATCGCCGGGCGACTGCACGTTGATCGCTTCGATGCGCCCCTGGTCGTCGGCCTCTTGGCCACTGAGCTGCAAATGGGCGCCGACCTTGCGCACCGCTTGTTCGACGGCGCCGAGCGAGGGGCGGTTCTCAGAGGAAAACAGCACAAAATAGGTTTCGCGCCATTCATAGCGGTCGTCGGTGCTCATGATTTCACCACCTAGTGCCAGCTTTCGTCTTCTTCTTCGTCGGCGGGACCGGCGCCGCCAGCCCAGTCTTCCAGCGCTTCGAGCAACTGATCGCGTTCTTTGTGGCTGGCCCAGACCACCTCGCCCTGCTCCAGGCGGATCTCGTAAAAGCCCTCGCGCTGGCAGGAATCGGAGCCGCAGAAATGCGGCGTCGCGGCCACCCAGACCACACGATACAGCGGAACGTGCTTGTCGTCGACGATGCAAAATACCGACATGGCTTCGCCTCCTGTCAAGCGGGCTTTCCCGGTTCGAGGGAGCCCAGTTCGATCGAGCGGAGCGTGGCGGCTTCGACGGCGGCCATCAGCGCCCCGCGCACTCCGGCGGTCTCGAGGGCATACAGACCGGCCAGGGTCGTGCCGCCGGGGCTGGCCACCTGGTCTTTGAGCACGGCGGGATGGTCGCCCGACGCAATGACCAACTCGGCCGCGCCGCGCACGGTTTGCGCCGCCAACGTCAAGGCGATGTCGCGGGGCAGGCCCATGCGGACGCCACCATCACTGAGCGCCTCGATCATCAAATAAACAAACGCGGGACCGGACCCGGAAAGCCCCGTCACCGCGTCTAGAAGCTTTTCTTCCACTTCGACCGCTCGGCCCACCGCCGCCAACAGTCGCCCGACCAACTCTCCGTCGGCCGCGGTGGCGCCGGGACCGAGGCAATAGGCGCTAGCGCCTTGGCCAATCAGGCAAGGCGTGTTCGGCATGACGCGCACCAGCCGCGGGCCGCCGCCCACCAGGCGCGCCAGGGCCGCCAACGGTACTCCCGCCGCCACCGAAACCAGCAGGTGTTGCTGCGAGAGCCGCCCGGCCATCCCGCCCAGGGCGGCGGCCATCTGCTGCGGCTTGACCGCCAGGAAGATGCAATCCGATCGGGCAGCCACTTGTTGGTTGTCGGTCGTGGTGGACGCGCCGGTCGCCCGCGCGAATTGCTCGGCTGCCGCGGGCAAAGCATCGCTGGCGACGATCTGCTCGCGAACGGCCAGTCCACGGTCAAGCAGGCCACGCGCAAGCGCCGTCGCCATCCTTCCCGCGCCGATAAATCCAAAGCGAGTCTCTGCCATCGTTTACCTATCTTTACTTTATAGCAGCGAGGCACGCAAGAAACCGGCCTGGACGAGCCACGGCCTTTTTGAGACACTCACCGGCCAATTCTCAACTTCGCCCTCCGGCAAGAAGCTTTGGCCCATGACGATTCGCCGCCACCCATGCACCCTCTGGACCCGATTTGCGCTAGTTGTATTACTAGCCGCCTCGGCAGTGGTGGCGGTGGGCTGCGCCGGCGGGGGCAAGCGCGGCTGGTTTTCGAAAGAGCCCGAGCCGCCCCAGACGATCGCCGATTTCATGAAGCAGCCGCGCCCGAAATAGCGGCCGACGATCGCCCGTTCAATTCAGCAAAATTGCCGCTCATCAGGCCTGCGCGAACGGCTCGACCGGAGAAGTCGATCCCAAGAAATAATAGCGCGGGCGGCCTTCGATGACCTCCAGCTCATAGACGGCGATGCTCGTGGTGACCATATTGTCGGTAGCCGGCAAACCGGCCAACATCCGATAGACATTGCGGTTGACCGGCAAGGCCACGGTGTCGGAAAGCGCCTCGGGCAAGGCCACGACCTGTCGGTGACCGTCGAACGGCCCCCCAATGAATTCCACGCGATTCGTCGTCGATTGCATGATTGATTTCCCCGTAAACAGCCGCCCTAGGTCCCGTTTGGTTGACTGGCCGCTTTTCCTGTTCAAGCACTTGCCGTGCCTAAAAGCAGGCAGGCCGGAGGCAATGAGCGCAAATGCTTAGCATCTATCGACAAATGGTCGCCGCCGCCGCAGAAATTGTCGCCCGGCTTGCCTGCCTGACCGCCTTGATACTGGCCCCTGCCGGGCCAGTCGGCGCGGCCGAAGCAGACCCGGTCGAGGCCGACGTGCTGCTAACCGGCGGAACGATTTACGACGGCGCGGCGACCGACGGCTTCGCCGGCGACCTGGCTTTCAAAGACGGGCGGATTGCGGCCATCGGGCGTTTCCAATGCGGCCGCGTGGCGCAAACGATCGACTGTCGTGGCTGCGTAATCTGTCCCGGTTTCATTGATCTGCACAATCACAGCGATCGGTCTATTCTTGAGCCGGCCACCCGTGCCAACGTCAATTTCGTCACGCAAGGCTGCACCACCATCATCACCGGCAACTGCGGCTTTGGCCCGATCGAAGTGGACAACTATCTCGATGCGGTTGACCGCAACGGCTCAGGCACCAACGTCGGGCATCTCTTACCGCACGGCGCGCTGCGCGCCGCAGTCTTGGGAAGCGAGCGCCGCGCCGCCACCGCCGATGAATTGGCCAAGATGGAAAGCCTCGCCGAGCAAGCCATGCGCGAGGGAGCGTGGGGCATGTCGACCGGCCTGATCTATGTGCCCGGCACCTATGCCGAAACGGACGAACTGGTGAAGGTGGCGAGCGCGGTCGCCCGGCAGCAGGGCGTTTATGCCAGTCACATCCGAAACGAAGGAACCGGCCTGATCGATGCCGTGCGCGAGGCGCTTGCGATCGGCGAGCGTTCGGGCGCGGCGGTGCACATTTCCCACCTCAAGTCGAGCGGTCGCAATGCTTGGGGACAAGTGCGCGTGGCGGCCGATCTGATCGGACGCGCGCGGGCGGCTGGGCAAACCGTGACCGCCGATCAATATCCGTATGTGGCTTCGTCGACCTCGCTGGAGGCAATGCTGTTCCCCGCCTGGGCTCGCGAGGGCGGCAAAGGCCAGCTCGCCGCCCGAATGGACGATGCCGAGCAAGCCGCGAAAATACGCCAGGCGGTGGCGGAAGAACTCGCCGCACACGGGCGAATTGTGCTGGCCTCGTGCGAGGAGCGTCCCGAATGGGTCGGCAGCAGCCTCGATGAGATCGCCGCTCGCGAGCATCGCGATGTGCTCGAAGTGGCGCTGGAAATCCAACGGCTCGGCGGGGCGGGGGCCATTCACTTCGGCATGGACGAACAAGACGTGCGCTATGTGATGGGCCTGCCCTGGGTGGCCACCGCCTCCGACGGCGGGGCAACGCTGCCGGGTCCCGAACATCCCCACCCGCGCAGCTTCGGCACCTTCTCGCGCAAAATTGGACGGTATGCGGCCGAAGAGCAGGTGATCAGCCTCACCGCGGCCATCCGCAGCGCCACCGGTTTGCCTGCCGATATCCTCGGTTTGGCCGATCGCGGATACTTGCGAGTCGGTTATTGGGCCGACGTGGCAGTGTTCGATCCGGCGGAATTCCGCGATCGGGCCACGTTTGACAACCCGTATCAGTACTCCGCCGGCGTGCGCTATGTGTTCGTGGCCGGTCAACCCGCGGTGTTCGACGGCGTGGGCACAGGCGGCCTTTTTGGACGATCTTTGCGGCACCAGAGCGCACCTTGAAAGCGTCGAACAACCATCATGGGTGGTGCGACGATTTGCCGTAGTTTCCCGGCTTTTTCGCCCATCTTTCCTCAGCGGGGGCGACGGACCGGCCTCATTTTGCTAGACTGTTTCGTAGCAACGGCACAGAGCGTCGGGGCAGGCCCGCCATGCTCGCCGTGCCGCTGTGGGCGACCGTCCGCGCTCGCCGCTCGCTTGTCAAGCTCCGTATTAGCGCAGTCGTCGTGGCGGATCGCCGACTTCGCTCAACCACGGAAAGGGATCGGGTTTTTGCCAATGGCGTCGTCGGCGACTAGCGTGGCTCGGGTTCGAGGAGGCATTGTCGGCCTCTTTCTACTCTTCGCCGTGCTCTATTTCGTGCAGGGGATGAACGAAACGGTCACCGGCCTGGTCACCCAGCCCCTCTATTCGATCCTGAAGAAATGGAAGAGCAACCCCGGCCAGATGACCACCTTTGTGGCCTTGCTGGGCTTGCCCTGGTGCCTGAAGCCGTTCTATGGGCTGCTTTCCGACTTTGTGCCGCTGGCCGGCTACCGCCGCAAAAGCTACCTGCTGGCAATGGGCGCCGCCACCAGCGTTTGCTTCGCCGGGCTGTATTGGTTGATGCCGCTGCCCGCCGGCGCACGGGTGCTGCTGCTGATGGCATTGATGGTGCCGACGCTCGCGGTCACTTTTGCCGACGTGGTGCTCGATGCCTTGATTATCGAAACCGGGCAGCCGCGCGGCATCACCGGGCGTTTGCAATCGGTACGCTGGGGCGCCAGTTACGCCGCGACCATTGTCACAGGCAAGCTGGGCGGAAAGCTTTGCCAAGACCACCACGAGCACTGGGCCTTTTTGATCTGCGGGGCGCTGGCCGCCCTGGCATTCATTGTCTCGCTGGTTTGCGTGCGCGAGCCGCGCGTGGTGGCCGTCGATGACGATCTGCCGACGATTCGCGCGACACTCGCCCAGGCCTTTCGCTCGCCGCCCATCTGGTTTGTGGGTGCGTTTCTGTTCGTCTGTCACTTCAATCCGTTTACTCAGTCGGTGTTGTACCTGCACATGACCGAGCGATTGCGAATGCCCGAAACGTTGTATGGAGACTCGATCTCGCTGTTGGCGGTTGGCTCGATCGTGGCCTGCGCCGGGTATGGGGTCTATTGCCGCCTGGTTCCGATGCGGTGGATGGTGCCGGTCTCGGTCGTCAGCGGAATGATCAGCACCTTGGCCTACTGGTTTTTAGCGGGAAATACCAGCGTGATGGTGATTAGCGTCATCGTCGGCTTCACTTACATGACCGCCAACATGATCCAATGCGACCTGGCGGCGCGGGCCTGTCCGCTGCACGCGGCCGGCACGATGTTCGGCGTCTTCATGGCCTTGTGCAATGTGAGCACGTTGATTTCGACCTGGATCGGTGGCTACTGCTACCAGTGGTGTGTGGCGATGTTTGGAGGCTACGAGAGTGGCTTTCGGGCGGTGCTGGTGCTGGGCGCCGCGTTCATGTTGGCCTCGTGGGCGGTGGCGCGAAAAATCCCGCACCATCTGATCGCTCAGTGAGCGCATCACTGCGGGCGGTCTGATTCGTCTCGCGCGGCGGTGCTTATGGTTGACCTCTGTAGGAACGGACTCCGTGCCGTTCCGTGAACTGCGGATCAGCTCAGCGAGTCGTCTCCGCCACCGGTTCTCTGAGCGTCAGGGCGGCACGGTCGGCATAACCGCTCTGATGCTTCCCACCCGAATCGCTCGTGAATTGGGTTGACGGGTTCGGGGAAGATTTTTTGTTCGGCGGAGGTTACGATAGTCTAAAAGCTCTCGAGAAGCGTTTCTGTGAACCCACGCCCGCCGCGTAAACCGCCCGCCCGTCCGTCCACGCGCCCCGCGGTCGATTTTGCCTGGGCCAGGCTCGCCGACGACGCGCTGCTCGATCTGCGGTTGTGCGATCTGGGGCTGACCATCGAAGGCACGCCCCTGGAAGAACGTATCGCCCAGCTCTATGCGGAGCTGGACTCCCGCGGCATTACGATGCGGCCCCACTGCTGGTTGAGCGAAGAGTGGTTTTCGCCCGACGAGGTGCCGGGCATTGCCATCCCCTTTTATTTAGCCCACCCGCGGCTCACCCGGCTCGAGGACCGCATGATGCTCGAAGCCGAGGGCGGCACGCGGGCCTGGTGCATGCGCATCTTGCGTCACGAGGCAGGTCATGCCATCGACACGGCCTATCGGCTGCACCGCCGCCAGCCGTGGCAACGGATCTTTGGCAAATCGTCGCGGCCTTACCCCGACTTTTATCAACCGCGGCCGATGAGCCGCCATTATGTGTTGCACCTGAACTCGTGGTACGCCCAGAGCCACCCGTGGGAAGATTTTGCCGAGACCTTTGCGGTGTGGCTGGCGCCCGACTCGCGTTGGCGGACGCGCTATGCTCGTTGGCCGGCGCTCAAAAAGCTGCAATACGTCGATGAACTGATGGGGCAGCTTGCGGGCCGGCGGCCGCTGGTGCGGTCGCGGAAGCGCGTCGAGCCGCTCTCGGAGGTGCGCAAGACGCTCCGCGAACATTATCAGGCCAAGCAAGTGCGGTATTCGACCGATCATCCGGAAGTCTACGACCGCGACCTGCGGCGGCTGTTTTCGAGTTCGCCGCGCGGCAAGCACGAATCGGCGGCCACGTTTTTGCGCCGCGCGCGGCCCGACCTGCGGCGCACCGTAGCCCACTGGACCGGCGAACATCCCTACACGATCGACCAGGTGCTGCAAGAGATGATCGCCCGCTGCCGGCAACTGGGGCTTTACTGCGATCGCGACCGTGGAGAGGCCCGGCAAGACGCCGCCGTGCTGCTGACGGTGCAGACCATGAACTATTTACAAAACGGCCATCATCGGTTCGCCCTATGAGACGGTGCCGCGTGTTGGTGCTGATGCACGAAGCCCTCGTGCCGCCCGCCAGCATCAAAGGTATCTCTGCCAAGGAAATGGCGGAGTGGAAGACGGAATACGACGTGGTGGCGGGTCTTACCAACCTGGGCCACGACGCCCGGCCGTTGGGCGTCAGCAACGACCTGGGCGTGCTGCGCGACGCGATCGTCGACTGGCAGCCGCACATTCACTTCAACTTGCTCGAAGAATTCCACGGCGTCACGCTCTACGATACGCACGTGGTGAGCTATTTGGAGTTGATGCAGCAATCGTACACCGGCTGCAATCCGCGCGGGCTGATGCTCTCGCACGACAAAGCGCTGAGCAAAAAGATTCTCTCGTACCACCGGATTGCCGTGCCCGACTTCGCGGTCTATCCGCTGGGGCGGGTGGTCAAGCCGCTGCGCCGGCTGAAGTTTCCGCTGCTGGTCAAATCGGCCACCGAAGAAGCATCGCTGGGCATTTCGCAGGCCTCGATTGTGACCAACGACGAGAAGCTGAAAGACCGCGTGGCGTTCGTCCACGAGCAGGTGAAGACCGACGCGCTGGTGGAAGAATATATCGAAGGCCGCGAGCTGTATGTGGGCGTGATGGGCAACATGCGGCTGCGCACCTTGCCGGTGTGGGAAATGGTGTTCACCAAGATGGCCGACGGCCTGGCCCGGATTGCCACCGCCAAGGTGAAATGGGATCACGACTATCAAGCGCGGCACGGCATCATGACGTGCGCGGCGGCCGACTTGCCCGACGGCGTGGCCGAGCGCTTGCCGCGGCTCTGCAAGCGCATCTATCGCATCTTGGGCCTCAGCGGCTATGCGCGGCTCGACTTCCGCTTGCAAGACGACGGCAAAGTTTATCTGCTCGAAGCCAATCCGAATCCGAACCTGGCCTACGGCGAAGATTTCGCCGAGTCGGCCAACGCCGCCGGCATGGGTTTTGAAGAGCTGCTGCAGCGGATTGTGAATCTGGGGCTAGGATATCGGGCGAATTGGAAGGAATATTATTAGCGATTAGAGTGATCTATTGTACGCTGTCTTTAGCGACCGCACAGCGTGCCGCGACCCAGTGGCTGGGGCAGAGCCTCGGCGATGCCCCGGCGACGCCGCCATGAAGACGAACGTCTTGTGAGCGGCCCTAAACGCTGACCGGAGACTCCGATGCATCGTTCTCGCAGATTTCAGTTCAGCTTAACCGCTTTACTTGTCGTGGTTACGATTGCTGGACTTTTTATGGGATTCGCTCAATCGCGGCGAAACCGTATCTTGCGCGAGAGCAGGCAACTAGAGGCACAAGGCGTCAGGCTGCTTTGGCCTGGAAGGACGATTGGCGCGTTCTGGCCCGTGATTCCCAAAGACGCTGTGCTGGCGTTCAACGAGATCGCGCCAGATGAGTTCGAGATTGGCGCCAGGCGTTACTCGCGGGACGAGGCAATCAGGTGTTGTGACCAAGTGCTAGGGCGATTAAATCGGCTCGGGGTCGAAGAGGTACTGGTCGAAAAGAATGGCAAGAAGACGAGCACCTACATAAGGACGATAGCACGCTCCGGCGCACGTTGAAAGATTGATTGCCGCCGGAGCGCCTACTTTTAAGGTCGCGTTCCGTCTGCGACAATAGAACTCTCGGCACGTGCCTTCCGCTTGTTGTCTCGGGGGAATCAGCTATGACCATCCGCTGGCAAGAATACATCGAAGAGCGCAAGGACATCATGATGGGCAAGCCGGTATTCAAGGGTACGCGACTCACAGTCCAGCATGTACTCGAGGAACTTGGCGCTGGCATGAGTTTCGAGGATTTGCTCGAGAACTATCCCACGCTCAAGGCAGAGCATGTCCGCGCCGCACTCAAATACGCTGCGGCAGTCGTGAGTATGGATCAGAGCATCTACGAATAATCGGCCGCCCCGGCAATGAATTTCTTAGCCGATGAGAATATCCCCGCGCGGCTCGTCGAATGGCTTCGAAGTCTTGGCAATGACGTGCGCTTTGCAGCCGAGGAAGCACCGGGCGAAGTTGATGCCGTATGGCTTCGCCAAGCCGAAGGCGAAGGTCGGCTGCTTTTGACCTCAGACAAGGACTTCGGGGAGTTAGTCTTTCGCGACCGTCTAAACACTCACGGGGTCGTACTCCTCCGTTTAAAGAACTTGCCGGTCGACCAACGCCTACGCCGAATGGAGCAAACATGGTCGGTCGTCGAAGCCAATCCCGCTGGGTGTTTTATCGTGATTACTCCGCAACGCGTGCGAGTTCGCCGAATTCTGCCCTGATTCGGCTCAGATATAGAACATATTTTCCGTCTGCCGGTGCGCCCGCTCGACCAGATCGGCAAACGTGATGCCGTGCAACATCTCGCGCTCGACATCGGCGACTTCTTGCCAAGTGGATTGCAGCACCTTCACGGCCAACGATTCGGGCGAGGCGCTGGTGCCGATCGGCTCGTCGGGACCTTCGATCACGTTCATGACTTCGGCTAACGAGATTTCGTCGGGCGATTTGACGAGCTGGTAGCCGCCGGACGCCCCGCGGGTGCTCGTCACCAGCCCGGCCCCTTTCAGTTGCAGCAGAATCTGCACCAGAAACCGCGACGGAACGCCGTGCTCATCGGCGATCGAGCGAATCCGCACCGGCTCGCCCGAGCCGTGATGCCGGGCCAGCTCGAGCAAGGCAATGCAGGCGTATTCAGTCTTGGCGGAAATCTTCACGCGGGTCGCAAACTAGTTGATCCGATCGGTTCTGAAACCAAAGATGGTAACGCCTCGACGCCACCGTCCCGGGCTGGTCCCGGCGGAGCGGTGATTGACCGCTAGCCGGACGACAACCCATCCCATTTTTTGTGATTCCGCGTTGTGACCGCCGCCTCCGGCGGCGGACACAACGCGGAATCAGGGGTGCTGGCTGGGGCGAAACGATCTAGCTTTCCGTCATCGCCCGACCGGGACAAGCCCGGATCGTGGCGGACCAAGTGTGGCTACTCTTTCTCTTCCAGCGTGTGCAATCCGCACTCGGTTTTGGCGGTGCCGCTCCAACGCCCCGCCCGCTCGTCCTCGCCAAACATCACCGAGCGCGTGCAAGGCCAGCAGCCGATGCTGGCGTATCCCTGGTCGTGCAGCGGGTTGTAGGGAATGTCGTGCTCGACGATCATCTTCCACACTTGCTGCTTGGTCCAGTTGGCCAAGGGGCTGATCTTCACCAGAGCGAATTTTTTGTCCCAGCCCACAATCGGCGCTTTGGCCCGGTCGGGGCTTTGATCGCGGCGGATGCCGCTCATCCAGGCGTCCATGCCCACCGCCGCTTGCTTCAGCACGCTGATCTTGCGGTCGAAACAGCAACGGTCGGGATTGGTTTTGTAGAGCGGCCCGCCGTGCAGTGCCTCGTATTGCTCGACCGAAAGCTCGGGCTGCTTCAGCTCGACCTCGATGCCATATCGCTCGGCGATCCGGTCGCGCAGTTCGAGCGTCTCTTGGAATTGATACCCAGTATCGAGATTGAACACGGGCGTGCGCGGCTCGATTTCGGCCAGCCAATGCAGAATCAGGCACCCCTCGGGACCGAAGGCCGTGGCCATGGTCAGCTTGGGGAAGTAATGCTCGACCGCCCAGGCAATGATTTCCGGCGGCGAGGCTGCCTCCAGCCGCTGGCTCTGTTCTGCCAGCCATCCCAGATCAGGCTTCGCAGGCCGCGCAGGCGGCTGCGCGGGCCGGGCGGCAGGCGATTCGTCCGGACCGGTATAAAGGGTCAGCTTGGGCACCGGCTCGATACTGGCGGGCATGGCGTTGGCGAACACGGCTTTTCTGGCTAGGCAAGTGAATGGTACTAATGTTGCTTATCAAAGTCAACTATATGCCTTTTTTATCGACCGAGCCACCGCCGCTTCTGCACCGCATACCGCAAAAATCGACATAAGTCGCTTACGCGAAACGGCTTAATGATTGCCATCTTGAATCGCCTCAGCGGCCAAAGTGCCAATGCGGCCAGCCAGCCGATTCACATTCCCCTTGCCATTCGGATGCACGCGGTTGCTGAGAAAGACAACCGCCATTTGCAGGTCGGGGTCGATCCAGAGCGCGGTTCCGGTGAAGCCGCCGTGTCCGACCGCCCGCGGTGACCATCCTTCTCCGCGATTGATCGAATAACCGGTTCGCATGTCCCAGCCGAGGCCGCGGAGGCCGCCGCCGGGCACTTGGTTGGCGGTGAGCATGAGGTCGACGGTTTCAGGAGCCAGCACACGCACGCCCGCATATTCGCCACGGCCCAGAATCATCTGCGCGTAGACGGCCGAGTCTTCAGCGGTTGAAAACAGCCCCGCATGGCCGGCAACGCCGCCCAAGGCATAGGCCCGCGGGTCGTGGACTTCGCCTTGCATCCAATGCCCTTCGCGGCGCTCGGTGGGGGCGGCCCGCTTGCGCAGTTCCTCTGCCGGCAAATAGCCGGTCTCCGTCATCTGCAGAGGGCCGAACAGCCGCCGCGCCGTGAACTGGTGCAAATCTTCGCCCGACACGCGGCGAACCAGCTCGCCGAGCACCATAAAGCCGACGTCGGAATAGATAAACCGCCTGGCCGGCTCACAGGTCGGACTGGCGGCAAAGATGCGCTGCAGCGCTTGATCGGGGCCAGCGGCGAAGTCGGCAATCGGATTGTCGGCGATCAGCCCGCCTTGATGCGTCAGAAGCTGCCGGACCGTAATCGACTGCTTGCCGGCCTGACCGAACTCCGGCAGATACTTCGCCACCGGCTCATCGAGCGCGAGCTGTTGCCGCTCCACCAGCAGCATGACGCTGGTGGCGGTGGCGATCGGCTTGGTAAGTGACGCCAGGTCGAACACGGTGTCGCAGGTCATCGGCGTTTCGACCGGTTCCAGCGAGCGCCGCCCGTACGCCTTGAGCAGCACCGCCTTGCCGCGGCGCGCGATCAGCACCACGCAGCCGGGCATCTGCCCTTTGCCCAGGGCTTCTTCGACCACGCCATCGATCTCGGCCAGCTTCTCGGCCCGCATGCCGACCTCTTCCGGCTCAGCCCGCGGCAGATGACTCTCGGCGCCCGCCAGGCCGGCGCAAACGACGAACACAATGAACCAAGGAGCGGAAATTCGGCGGAACGACATCGTAGTTAGCTCGTTGAAAGGCGAAGACAGGAAGTTACGAATTGGAACCTGGAAGCCTCAGCAAGGCTACCTGGCTTGAGCATTAAAGTCCACTCACTCCGTCGATGGGGGAGCGCCTCAAAAGTTGAGCTGGCCACGCAGGCCGACTTGCTTGCGAAGCACAAGCCCCGGCCCGCCTCATTGTCCCCAAAAACTGGCTTGGTGGGTTTTTCAGGCGCCCTAACTCGCGGCGAGCCTTCGGGCCACGTATTGCCAAATTGCACGAGGTGTGCTGTGGCCTTGAAAGAATTCCTGAGCCTGGCAACCGATCTGCCGGCACTCGTCGCGATGGGCGCGGCACCATTCAATCTTATCAATCAGGTCCCCGTAGTCATCGCGGCACGCCACATAGTGTTCGCCCGCGACCAGCCGCTCTTCCAGGGGCGCGATGAAGGTGTCAGGCGAGACGGTGCAAACTCCTAATCCCAGCAGTTGGTGCTGGCCGCGATCCAGGTGGTGGTTGTCGGCCCCCGGCACGCAAATGGTCACGAGCGATCCTGCCGCGCGTCGCCAGTAAAGTTCCGCAGGGGTCCATCGATGGTCAAGCATTGCCCCATAGCGGTCGCTCAAGAGGCGCCGCACGAATTGCCGGCGCTCGGTTTTGCGGCTCGCAAGCCGCTCGCCCACATAATCTTGCTGGCTGTAGACTACCGCATCGCCTTCGGCGCGATAGCTCAGTGCATTCCGCAGTCGCTCGAACTCGGCCCAATCCAAAAAGCTCGTAATTGGAAATGAGCCGAAATGCCGAAACGGCGCGAAGAGCGGCGTGTAGGTGAAGGGAAACCAAGACATCCATCCTTTTCACCCGCGGCTGATTATCGCACTCCTGGGGCAGATCAGCAAATAAAATGGAGTAACAACCATGCTTGGCGGGAGTCACGTGGTAAGACGCCGTCCGCCGAAAATCAGAATGCGCTCAGGGCGCGCAAGGCGATTTCGCAGGTCGCCCCGAATTGCTTGAAGAAGGCAGCACTAAGGAAACACCCTGCGGCTGGCGGATAGGCCGTGCAGCCAGCGCTTTCCAGAACTAGCCGCCCGCGAGGCCAGACTCGGCGGACGGCCGATCGCCCGGTGAAAGCGACGCCC
>JAICLL010000279.1 GCA_025927475.1 Pirellulales bacterium | reverse complement strand
GGGGCGAAAAACAGGCTGAAAACTACCCAAGCCACTCGTCGGGTACAAAACAGGGAGAGGTTCGGGTTTTCGGGATGTCGCCGCTCCGCCTGTCCTGGCCCCGGCCCTGCGCGCGAACCGCCACGCCTGGGGCGGAAAGAAAAGGGCTGCAAAACCCGCTGAAAACTACCCAAGCTACTCGTCTGGTAAAAAGCGGGGAGGGGCCATGCTCGCCCGACGCGCTGGCTAAATGTCGGCTGATGCCGGCGCTTGCCAATGCCGCGCTGAGTATGCGATGCGCGCTTGCATGCATGGCGGGCGATGCGGTTTGCGATCGCCGCAACGCGGTGCGGGTAGGGCGGTTGCGATACGGCGGCGGCGAGCGGATGCCTTGTTTTCCGCAAGGGCCGCGTTAGGTGTGTAGGCGTTGGTGGCGATGCTTGATCTGGATCGGATGGCAGGTATGCTGACGAAACCGGCCCTTGGTTCACAGGCGTTTCGCGGGGACTTCATGGATCGACGCGGCTTCATCAAAAGCGTGGGCGGGCTTTGCGCGGTGTTTGCGCGGCCGCCGGCCAGAGGAGCGGAAGCGGTTCGGCCAGCGTGGCAGTCGCAGCTTTGCGCCTGGTTGGAAAGCCTGGCGCGTGACGACGGTGGCTATGGGTGGGACGGCGGCTATGGGTGGGACGGCGGCCATCGCGGGTCGGGCCAAACTCGCTCGCATCTCACGCCGACCTTTGCCGTCATCGGCTGTTATCACGCCCTGGGCCAAGAGCCGCCCCAAAAAGCCCGGCTGGCCGAGTTTGTGCGCACGCACCATCCGTTTGAAATCAAGAAGTTAGAACGAGAGCTGCGGGTCTTCGAATATCAACAGATTCAAAGCCTGAGGTGGTTGGGCCAAGATGCTTCGGCGTTCGGCCGGGTGGTGCGGGGCTGGAAATCGCCGTCGCTGTATCCGGCGGCGTATGAACGGCATCGCTATCCGGTGTTTCAGAACGAGTTGAAGGCGTTCACCTGCCGCGCGCTGCTGGGGCTGCCGCTGGATGACTTGTCTGGCGAGTTCCTCGCATATCTCGATTCCCGCCGCCGCGACAACGGCAGCTTTAACAACGCCCCGGCGGCCGATGGCGGCGATGGCCACGTGCTGAACACCTGGTGGGGCTTGGAAGCGCTGGCCGCCTTGGGAAGAGGCCGCGAGAAAGCGAACGAGACGGTCGCCTGGCTGCGCGATGGTCAGCTTTCCAGCGGCGGGTTCACGCATCAACCACGCCCGGCGATCGGCGGCGTCGAAGACGTCGCTTACACATGGGCGGCGCTGCGGTCGCTGCGCCAACTGCAAGGCGCGCCCGCCGACCGCGAAGGTTGCCTGCGGTTCTTGTTGTCGCTGCGAAACGCCGACGGCGGCTTTGGCGGCCGGCCGGGTTGGCCGAGCAATCCTTGCGCGGCGTATTACGCACTCGACGCCTTGGCGGCGCTCGATGCTCTCGACGCCGATCTGGCGCCCGCGGCGCCGGCGGCGAAGCGCGAGGCGGCCTTGCCGCAGGACCTGAACGTGTTCAGCATTCAGATCGAAGCCCACGGCAAAGGAAGCCCGCGAGAAGCGGTCGCCTTGGCCAGCGCGTTGAAGATTCATCTTTGGGCGGCCAAAAACGCCGAGCCGCAGTGGCTCGCCCGTGCCCAGGCCATTGCCGACGAACAGAAAACGCCTCTGACGTTCGCCGTGGCCAATGAAGAATATGGCACCTGGCTCGATGTGCCGGGCATGGGAACCTACAGCCACACCAGCGACATCATGGCTCCGGCCGGTGTCGATTTCGGCGGCTCGCTGGCCGGCCAGCAGGCGGCTACCTGGGCGGAGTTTCGGCAGCGGCGGCTGCGGCCCTTGGAGCAGGCGTCTGGACGGTTGATTTGGCAATTTGGCGAAAACGAAGAGCTGACGCGAATGTTGCTCGACGAATCGCTCGAGCGCGGTGGTTTCGCCGCCATCAGCAGCTTCCATTTTGGCAATCCCGACTTCACCAACAGCGAGCCGTTTTTGTATGGGTATCGGCTCAAGCTGCCGTTCGTCGCTTTGCAGGATGCGCACGGCAACGAGCCGTGGTGGTTTGCCGACATGACCACCGGTTTCCGCACGCTGTTTTTGGCGCGCGAGCCAACCTGGCAAGGCTGGCTCGAGGCGCTGCGGCAAAACTGGGTGGTCGCGGTGCGGCACGACGCGGTCAGCGGCCAACAAACCTGGATGCACGGCGGCACGGCTGACGTGCAAGACTTCGTGCTCAGCCGGGCAGACCGTTGGCAATGGTGGGACAACCCAAACCTTCGGCGGCCGCTGGTTTCGCTGGTCGTGGTGAGACCGGACGATCGATGGGAGGCGGGCCGACCGGAAGCAGGGCTTACGCTACGAATTCGCTGCGCCTGGCACAACACCACTCAGGGCCGACCCAAAAAACCGATTGCGGAATTCGTGAAGCTGGTGGTCGACGGCCAGCCGGCGGCCGCGCAGCTCGTGGCCCCGCGGGGCAAAAACGGTGGCCTTGACGACCATTATCATCAGTGCCATTTGGCCGCCCCCGCCACAGGGCATCACACGGCGACTGTCGTCGTGCGCGAAATCGACACCGGCCGCGAAATCACGCAAACCGTGAACTTCAGCGTTTGATTGGATTCTTGAGAATTGCAATTCGCTGGTCAGCATCCTCGATAACATGAGTTTTGTATGAAGCTTTCTCTACCCAGACGGTTCATCCGCGGTCTCTTGGCGTGCGCTTGGTTCGTCCTTTTTGCCGGTGCCGCATGCGCCGCTGAGCGACCGAATCTGATCTATGTGCTGTGCGATGATCTCGCTCAGGGCGACCTGGGCTGCTATGGGCAGAAACTGATCAAGACGCCCCACCTCGACCGCCTGGCGCAGGAAGGAACTCGGTTCACACAGGCTTATTGCGGCACGTCGGTTTGCGCTCCGTCGCGGGCTTCGCTGATGACCGGGCTGCACTCGGGACATTGCCCAATCCGCGCCAATTGGGAAATCGCGCCGGGCGAGGGCCAGCTTCCCTTGCCTGCTGAGACAATCACCGTGGCGCAGCTCTTGAAAGGCGCCGGCTATGCGACCGCTTGTTTTGGCAAATGGGGCATGGGAATGTTCGACACCACCGGCAGCCCGTTGAAGAAAGGCTTTGACCACTTCTTGGGCTACAACTGCCAGCGGCACGCACATTCGTATTTTCCCGAGTATCTCTATCGCGACGACCAGCGCTTCGAGCTGCCCGGCAACGACGGCCAGGGCGTTGGCCAGACCTATGCTCAGGAGCTGATTCAACGCGGGGCTGAAAAGTGGCTGCGGGCAAACCACGAGCGGCCGTTCTTCCTGTTCTATGCGATCACGCTGCCGCATGGCCGGCATGAGATCGATGATCTCGGCGTCTATGCCGACACCGATTGGACCGCTCAACAAAAAGCCTATGCGGCCCAGGTCTCTCGGCTCGATTCGGATGTGGGCCGCATCCTGGCACTGCTCAAAGAGCTGGACATTGACGAAACCACGCTGGTGATGGTTTCGGGCGATAATGGATCATCGTTCGATGCGAAGTCGGAATTGGGACGCCGGTTCGACCAATCGATGGGCGGCAAGCTGCGCGGATTCAAGCGCGGTCTTTATGAAGGGGGCCTGCGGCAAGCGGCCCTGGCGCGTTGGCCGGGCGTGGTTCCCGCCGGGCGCGTGTGCGATGAACCGTGGGCGTTCTGGGACTTTCTGCCCACGGCCGTGGAACTTGCCAGCGCCGAGCTGCCCGATGGGTTTGAACCGGACGGCCTGTCGCTGACGGCGATGCTCCGAGGCGGGCCGGCGCCTCGGCGCGACTACTTTTATTGGGAGCTGCACGAAGGGCCGTTTTTGCAAGCCGTGCGCTTTGGCGATTGGAAAGCCGTGCGCAACGGCCCCGCCAAGCCAATCGAACTGTACGATTTGCGGAGCGATGAGGCAGAAACGCTCGACTTGGCCGGCCGCCACGCCGATCTTGTCGCCAAGGCCGAGTCGCTCATGGCAGCGGCTCATCGCGACGACCCGAACTGGCCGATTTTTGCGAACCAGAAGCAACGCGCCGCCTGGCGGAAACAACGCGCTCGCTGACGATGACTCGGGGGAACGTCCCAGCGACTTCATCGGGCGAAAGCCGGCTCATGGCAGCATGGCCTTGCTCGTCGAGGAACCGGCCGGCTCGAACCTGCGACTTCCACCGCGCGAGGAGCGATAGTACTGACCAACCTCCTGGCGTTTCAGTGCTTACAACTATCCCTGACGCGCGTCATTTGGCCATCCACTGCGTTTGCGAACGCCTGTTCCTGGCCTCCGACCTCCGGCCTCGGCTCCGATCCCCGCCTCCGACCCTCAGCCCCTGAAAAAAATCTTTCGGGGACACATCCGCTGGTTCTCGCACTTTAAAAAGGGAGGGCCGGTGGGCATGGCTTGCCGCATAAGGAAGCATCGATGCGATTGCGGACCCTTTTGGACCAAAAGCGAAAGAAAAACACCCGCAGCAAGCCCCGTCCCCGGCGCTCGCTGTTGCAAACCTTAGAAACTCGGCGCATGCTGGCCACCGTCCTTTGGTCAGGCGGCGGCGATGGCACATCGTGGAGCGATCCGGCTAATTGGCTCGGCGGAAGCCTTCCCGGCCTCGCCGACGACGCGGTCATCAACGCGGCGCCGGGGTTGACCATCACCCACGCCTCGGGCGCCGACTCCATTCACAGCCTGCTCTCGGCTAATGCCTTCAATCTTTCGGGCGGCACACTGACCGTCGCCACTACGGTGAAGGTCGATAACACGTTCGACCTGAGCGGCGGCACTCTGGCAGCGGCCACGGTAGAACCCGGCAGCGGGGGACAGGGAATAACCTTTACGCCCGCCGGCGGCGTTTTGGACGGCATTACCGCGGCCAGCGATTTGGACCTGGCCACCACCAACAACGCCCAAGTGCATGTCGTCAACGGCCTGACCTTGGCCGACCATGCCACGCTGCGTATCGGCGACGAGTATTACGGCAACG
>JAICLL010000304.1 GCA_025927475.1 Pirellulales bacterium | reverse complement strand
TGGAGACGATCTCTCTTAGCCTGTCAAACTGCTTCACCTGCCAGGCAAGCTGGCGGGGGTCGTGGCCGTTTCGAGAACAAACCACTTGGCCGATGGCAAGTCACTGCTTCGTCGTCAAATATAACAGTTGCACAAGTGGAAACGGAGCCCGTCGCCACACGCAGCAAGTCAAACCATTTCATGCTCGCCGTCTCTCATCGAAATCGCACTTCAGTCGACAGACGATGGTGTTGTCATCATGGACGATAGCGCGCCGCGCTAGTGCTGGAACATAAACTCCGGGTGATTCAACAGCCCCCAAAGAAGATCTTCGACCGCGGCGCGGCGATCCGAGGCGGCAGCCAGACGGCCGGAAAACTCAGTAAGCTCGGCCGGCGAGGGCGGTCGGCTAATGGTGGCCAGAAAGCACTCCGTCACAATTTCGGCGTCGCCTTTGCCAGACGATAACAAGTGCGACAAGCGTCCTTCCGGCGCGCGGAGCTTGCTTTCCAGCACGCGGCCGCCTACCAGTTCCAGCGCCTGGCTGACGTTCGAATCGCCGTCGCGCTCGCAGGCGCATGCCAGTGCCCGGGCCGGCCGCCCGAACGAAGCCAGAAAACGGTGCTGGTATTCGCCGTCGGGTAACTCGGTGGCACGCAGGCCCAAGGGAAATCCAGCGAACTTTTCAGGCACGCCGGTGGCTGCGCTGATCGCGTCGAGAAGTTGCTCCGCTCCCAGCAAGCGCACCTGGGCATGCGAAAAATACTTCGCATCGTGGGCGTTGGTGCGAGTGGCTGTCGAGGCAAGCTGGTAGGTGCGCGACAGCAAAATCTGGCGAATCAGTCGCTTGCGGTCAAAGCCGTGTTCGGCGAAGTCGGCGGCCAGCCAGTCGAGCAATTCGGGATGCGAAGGCGGATTCGAGCTGCGAAAATCGTCAACCGGCTCGACGATGCCGCGGCCAAACAAGTGCGCCCAAACTCGATTGACCGCCGCACGCGCAAAGAATGGATTGTCGGGCGCCGTCAGCCAAACGGCAAACGCTTCGCGCCGATCGACTGTGGCCGGCTCCGCCAGTTCCGGCGATCCCAGCGGCTTGGGCGGCACGACGGCCTGCGTGCGAGCATGAACTACCTCGCCCGTGCGCGTCGGCACGATCGTTTCTTCCTTGTCGTAAATGTGATTGAAAAATGGTCCATTGCGGTACTTGAGCCGGGCAAAACATGCCGCCAGGCCATAATAGTCGTCCTGCGTCCAGCGCTCGCCGGGGTGATTGTGGCAGCGGGCGCAGCCGATGCGCACACCCAAAAAGATCTGGGCAACATGCTCCGCGCGATCTTCGGGAGTCCGCGGCAGCCGGTAAAATCCTGCCGGCGGATTCAGGTAATTGCCGCCCGAGGCCGTCAGTACCTCGCGCGCGAAGCGGTCTTCCGGACTATTGGCGGCGATTTGGTGGCGAATCCAGGCGTAGTACTTTAAGGCCCCCGTCTTACCGACGAAACGCTGATTGCAGCCCAAGCGGTCCGACCATTTCATGGCCCAGAAATCGGCGTATTCGGGCCGGTCGAGCAGGCGGTCAATCCACTGAGCACGCTTGTCGGGCCGCGCGTCGGCCACAAACTGTCGTACTTCGTCGGGCGTAGGCACGATGCCGCAGACATCGAGAAACACCCGCCGCAAAAACGTGGCGTCGTCGGCCAGTCCGGAGGGAGCGATGCGCAACCGCCGCAGGCGGTCGAACACCAGCCGGTCAATCTCGCCGGTCGCCGGTGGGTCGGGCCAGACAAAGCCATCGGCTGGCGGCAGGAACACGATGTGGCTGGTGGCATAAAGCGGCCCGAAGGCGGCGGCCATCGTCGTCTCGCCACAAGCTAACTTGCGGACCTGCCCGGTGGGCGAAACTTCGGCCACCGCTTCGTCGCTGAGTGAAAAGCTGGCCAGGTGTGTCACATCGCGCGACGAACCGTCGGCGTAACGTGCCAGCACCCGAAGTTGTTGCTCATCCACGCCGGCCTCGAGCCAACGATCTGCCGGAAAAATCTCCAGACTCGTGGCCGATGTATCTGCGGCGCCTTCGGGCGTGCCGCCTGCGATCCACTCTGCCAGAATGCGCGCTTGCGGATCATTGATGCCAAACCGCCGGCCGCCCCCGTGCGGCAATTGGGCGCTGGCCTTCAGCAACAAAAGGCTCTCGCGTGGTGCCAGCGAGTTCACGCGTCGGCCGCCCGCTTCGCGCGTGAGGCGGTGAAAATCGCGGGCCGCATCGAAGCCGCGCAACGAGAGCGCGAAACCGGCCTTGCCGCTGGGCGAACCGTGGCACTTGCCCGAGTTGCAACCCGACCTCGTAAGAAGCGGCAGAATCTCATTACGAAAGCTGACCGGGCAGGGCCGATCGAGCCCGCGAACCTCGACCGTCGCGCTGGCTTCCCACGCGCCGTGCCGCGCGACGACTCGCGTCGAGCCATTGGCCAGCGGGCGTACCACGCCATCGGGCCCGACTTGAGCGATGTGTTCATCGAGCGCCCGGTACGTCGCCGCGTGGGTTGCATCGCGTGGGCCGGCCGGCGCGAGCAGCGTGACGATCAATTGCATGCGATCGCGCGGTCCGTTGAGTACGAATTCGCCGGGCGATAGTTCATGGGTATCGCCCGCGCTCTGCGCGGCGGCCGGGTGCGCGCCAACGAGCAAGCACAGAATTGCCCCGACCGCGCTGCGATGTATCTGGCATAACATGATGCCAGCAATTATACCGTCCGGCGGCCATCGCCCGTAGAGTAAGCGTCTCGCTTGCTCGCGCGCGGATCCGGCGCGCGGTGTACAACGTGAGGAACGTAAGGAAGCGGCTGCTCCAAGAGTTAGTCAAACAAACGGGTTCACGATGGCCAGCCCGTCGTAGTCGGTTCCCGAATCCATGTCTTCAGAAAAAAGTGTGGTCACGCCCGCTTCCTTGCAGGCGGCAAGCAACAGGCTGTCCCAATGCGAGAGGCTGAAATGCCTGTGCAACGCAAAACCAACCTCGAACACCCTGGCCGTCGGGATTGTGAGCGGAAAAAGCGCGAAAGCGTCACGAAAGTGAGCTTCCACGTCGGCGCTTGTGATCCGGCCCTCGGCTTGCCACCTGCGCAAGCAGCTCAGTAGCTCTCCGGCGACCTGCCACAGTAGCACCGTTTCGACCGTCGGCTGAACAAGCCTGGCAATCAGCGATTGAGCTTTCGCCTTTTTGTCGGGCTCGCTGTCGTCCAGAGAGTAGATGATAATGTTGGTATCAACGGCGTTCATGCAATTCGTCTCTAGTCAGGTGTTTCCCGCCCCCGTGGATCGGGCGCTCGCCAAGCCGCGCCTTGAGCGATTCCCAAGCGGCGG